>JANXWE010000368.1 GCA_025351325.1 Fimbriiglobus sp. | reverse complement strand
CAGCAGCCCTCGAATTCGCGGCGCAGGCGCTGCGAAAAGACGAATATTCCATTGCACAACCCGCATGAAAATCCTCGCCGATGAGAGCGTGAACTTTGTGATCGTCCAGAGATTGCGGGCGGATGGCCATGACGTGGCGTCAATCGCGGAAATCTCCCGGAGTGTCTCTGATCCGGTGGTTCTCGCTGCGGCAGTCGAATCGCAAGTCATCTTGCTCACTGCCGACAAAGATTTCGGCGAACTGGTTTACCGTTTGAACTCGCAACACTGCGGTGTCGTCCTGACCAGAATTTTTCACTTGTCGAACGAATCACAAGCGGAAGTCGTCTCAACCGCGTTTCGTGATCACGAATCCGAATTTCACGGCGCGTTCACCGTCTTATCACCTGGCAAGATGCGCGTCCGCAAGAATGCGAGCCCCGATGCTTGACCGAGAAACCACCATCCGCCTCGGCGGCGGGCGAAGGCAACATGCCAAGCGAATAAGAATTTTTCACCGCAGAGAAAGAGGAGAGCGCAGAGAAGAGCTTGGAGTCGGGCGACGCCCGTTTCACAACTCGACTGAATCTTCTTTTTGGTGCTTTTCTCTGCGCACTCCTCTTTCTCTGCGGTGAAAACGTCTTTCCTATCGGTGCCACTGGGGTTAATCTTTCTTTCATGCAAGATCAAGAAACCACCATCCGTCTCGGGGGCGGGGCGAAGGCCATCGAGCGGCAGCATGCCAAGGGGCGGCTCACGGCGCGCGAGCGGATCGCCAAACTGTGCGACGCTGAGGCCCCGTTCTTCGAACTCGGCCTGTGGGCCGCGTGGGGGATGTACGCCGACTGGGGCGGGGCACCGAGCGCGGGCGTCGTCACGGGCATCGGAACGGTCGGCTACAAAAGGGTGATGGTGGTCGCCAACGATGCGACGGTGAAGGCGGGGGCGTTCTTCCCGATGACGGCGAAGAAAGTCCTTCGCGCTCAACGGATCGCCACGGACAACCACTTGCCACTGGTCTACCTCGTCGATTCCGCCGGGGTGTTCCTGCCACTTCAAGACGAAGTCTTCCCGGACGATGATGACTTCGGCCGCATCTTCCGCAACAACGCCGTCATCTCCGCGATGGGCATCCCGCAGTTCGCCGCCATCATGGGCAACTGCGTGGCCGGCGGCGGTTATTTGCCGGTGCTCTGCGACAAACTGCTGATGACGGAAGGGAGCGGGCTGTACCTCGCCGGGCCGGCGCTGGTGCGGGCCGCCATCGGGCAGGTCGTCGATCACGAGGAACTCGGCGGGGCCAAGATGCACGCGGGGATCAGCGGTACCATCGACTATCGCGAACCGAACGATGAGGCGTGCCTCGAACGATTGCGAAGATTGATCGGTGTACTGCCCCAAAATTTCGCGCCGGTTCGCGTTTCACCACAACCGGATCTCCAGAAATTCACCGAGCCCGGTGAGTACGATGCCCGTGATTTGTTGAAACTCATTTTGGACGACGCCCCGTTCGACGAGTACAAGGCCGAGTACGGCCAATCGCTGGTCTGCGGCACCGGTCGCCTGGGTGGGTATGCCGTCGGCGTCGTGATGAACCAACGGAAGCGGGTGAAGACGGCCGAGGGCGTGCTGCAATTCGGCGGGGTGCTCTACGTCGATTCCGCCGAGAAAGCGGCACGGTTCGTCATGGACTGCAACCAGACCCGTATTCCGATCTTGTTCCTCCAGAACGTCAACGGTTTCATGGTCGGCCGCGATTCGGAACAGAGCGGCATCATCCGCGCCGGGGCGAAGCTGGTGAACGCCATCAGCAACAGCGTCGTGCCGAAGATCACGTTGATCACCGGTGGGTCGTTCGGCGCGGGGAACTATGCCCTGTGCGGCAAGGCGTTCGACCCGCGTTTTATCTTCGCTTGGCCGACGGCGCGGTACGCCGTGATGGGGGGCGATCAAGCGGCGAGTACGCTGCTCGACGTGCAGGTGCAAGCGTTGAAGCGGGCCGGGAAGGAGCCGGACGCGGCCGAACTCGCCGCCCTGCGCGACAAAGTGAAGGCCGCTTACGAGGAACAGACCGACATCCGCTATGGGGCCGCACGGCTCTGGGTCGATGCCATCGTCCAGCCGGAAGATTCCCGCTCCGCTTTGCTCATGGCATTGGATGCTTCCACACGGTACGATGCCGGGCTCCCGTTCAAGACCGGTGTCTTCCAGGTGTGACGCATGTCGAAAGTGAAGCCGGCCGTGGTTCCCCTCCACCAATTGCAGCCCGGCCCGCCCGCCGCTGACTGTTTCGCCCTTTTGACCGAGAAGACGGCGGGCACCACCCAAGCCGGCAAGCCTTATTTCAACTGCAAGTTCCGCGATCTCAAACGCACCGTCAGCACCATGATCTGGGCCGACAGCGACAGCTTCGCCGAATGCGAGGACGAGTGGCAGCCCGGTGAGTTCTTCAAAATTCGCTGCATATTCAGCGTGAGCGAGAAGTACGGCCCGCAGATCACCATCGCCAACATCCGGGCGGTGCGCGAGGACGACAAGGCCGACGGTTTTGTCGAAGGGGACTTCTACGAGCGTTCGCGGTTCGATTCCGAAGCGATGTTCGAGGAGTTGACCGAGCTCGCGGACGCCGAGATTGTCGACGGGCCGTTGAAGGCGATGACCCTCGGGTTGCTCACCGAGCACGCCGTCGCGCTCAAGCGACTCCCGGCTACGGCTGGCCGGTTTTATCCTTTCCCCGGTGGCTGGCTCGAACATGTCCTTTCGGTGACCAAGTCGTGTCTGATATTGGTGGATCGCTACCGGCTCATCTATCCGGAACTGACGCCGCCGTTGAATCGGGACATCGTGGTGGCCGCGTCGATGCTGCACGACATCGGCCGAGTTGCGGAGTACACGGTTTCGGACGTGCCCGGTGTCCCCGTGGAACCGACCACGGAAGGCCGGCTCTTCGGCCACTTGGCACTGGCCCGCGATTTGATCCGGCTCGAAGCGGTGAAGCACGCGGAGTTGGATCGGGAGCTGCTGATGCTGCTCGAACACGTTGTGTTCGTGCATTTGGAATTACCCGCTTGGGGGTCGCCGAAGTTGCCCGCCGTCCCGGAAGCGTTGATCCTCCATCACGCCGACGATCTCGACGCGAAGCTGGAAATGTATGTGCGCTGCTTGATGAACGATCGCGCCGACGGGGACTTCACCGACGCGGACGCCGTGTTGAGAAAGCCCCTCTGGAAGGGTCGCAAGGCCTAGTCATTGCAGCAGGTGCGGCTTGAGCATGAGTGCCCCGCGATCCTTCAACAGCGAATCCCAAATGTCCTTGTCCGACTTCCCCTTGGCGATCAGGTCGCGGATCTCGTCACGCGTGAAGTTTGGCATGCCGCAGCCGTTCGGGTTGCAACTCGACAGCGTGTAAAACATGCCGGTGCAGGTCTCCTTGCCCACGCGGCACGAACAATAGATGTTGGCCAGGAACCATTCGACACGTTCGTCTTTGGTGCGTTCGCGGCCGATATCCGACGGGTAGGCCGAGTCGTCGACTTCCTTGGATGGAGTGGTCATCTTCATCAGAATGCGTTGGCCGGGCTTCAATTCGCTCGCTTGCAATTCCCCGACCACCAAGCGCAGTTGTGTCCGTTCGCGCCATGCTTGTACTGTTTTCACCACGGCTTTAATCGGCACATCACCTTGCAATTCGACGGCGTCCCCGGCTTTGAGGGAACGCCCCCAGCGCATCGCTTCGTGATCGAGAAGTAGATCGAGTTCGCCGCTGAAATTATGGACAAACGCGAGCGAGCCGGGCAGCCCCTCGGCGATCCACTTTTGCCGCAACCATTCTTTTTGAACGGGGAATTTGGTCGCCAATGTGTCAGTGGGGTTAGGCGCGGCCTTGGCCTTCGGCTTGGCAAGCGGATCGAATTGAATCTCGGCCCCGCTGAGCTCGTCCGCGATCATGGCGACGGAAATAGGATTCTTGGTGCGGTCGAGCTTCAGCCAGACCCACACTTTGTCGTCCGCTTTGAGTTGATCGAGTCGACCCCACCAGCCGTTGATTTTCACTTCGGCATCCGGTTCGACGTTCCAGACCTTGGCCAATTTCTCGCCGTCGAGCAACAGCGACACCGTGCGGGCCTTCGCATCGATGGCTTGGATGGTGCCGAACGGTTTGGGGAGCAGTCGCAAGAATTCCGAGGCACCCGAGATCATCTTCACTTTGCTGTTCACGTCTTGCTTCGGCTTCATTTCAGCTCCGGCCAACTCCGTTTTCGGGTACTCGGCCGACCAGGCGAACCATTTGCAAACGACACCATCGACCCATTCGAGCGTCCAACCTTTGAGTTTGCCGAGATTGCTGCGACCATCAATGCCCCAAATCGAACCGGTTTCGACATCGGTGATGACGCCGTTCTTTTCGGTGAATGTCAGCGTGCGTGCCGGGAGCACCTCGCCATCACCATTCAGCAACGGCTGGCCGGGATCGTCGGGGGAGACTCCGTTCTTGTCCGGTTTGGGGCCTTTCCATTTGCGCGGTTGGCTGGCGACGGGCTTGTACGCGGCGCCGCCGAACAGCACGACGTCGGTCGTGCCGAGTTTATCCGTTAACAGGAACGGCCGATCTTTCACCGGGTAGGCTTTCACCACGTCCCCCACGCGGACACCCAGTACCATGTCCTCGGGCTTCAAGCGCGCGTCGATCTTCGCCAAGCGAGTTTTGATCGAATCTTGGTTCGCCTCGGTCGGTAGTTCCACGGCCTTGTATTTGTCGTGCATCTCGTAGGCCACGGCGTTCGGATTCCGAGCCATCGCTTCGCCCCAGGTGCTGGCGATCGTCGGCACGACGGGCAACCGTTGCCCCTGGCGCGGGCCTTCCAACCCCATTCCGCTGAGGGCCGAGAATAGGGTTCCATCGGTGCTGTCTTGCATCGTCAGGATGCCGTTGTGCCAACCTTGGAACGTGAAGTTGTAGTTCGGAGCGAATCCGCGCACGAAGCCAGCATCTGGATCGTACACGAACACGCCATAGCTATCGGAAATGACCCGGTACTTACTCAGGAAGAAGCGAATGGGGATCGCCCCGCCGTCGGAGTAGCCACGCGTCCAGCAGAGCACGGGATCGGTTGGTTTTAGGTCATCGGTGCGGCGTTTGGCCTCGTCGACGCAGTGGGAACAGTTCGGATTCACCAAGGTCGGGAAGGCTTTCGGATCCTCGGCGGCGACGAGCGGAGCAAAAAGGAGGAGTAAAAACAAACTTCGCATGGTGGAACCTCGGGTATCTTCAACTGACAGTTTATCCCCTATTGGCATGTGCGGCTTACACTCGCCCGAAAGAATCACCTGAGGCTTTCTGGCTCCAACTCCAAATTCGACTGGATTTCTCCGAACAGGAGGTTATACTTGTAGCACAGTGAACGTTTTCGTCGTGTTCGTGATCCCTTTTGCTTCGTTTTGCCGTTCCCCGGCAGGGCGTAACCCGGTTCTCCCAAGCGACAACACCGGTCATCTTCAATCGTCACCGATTGGTAGTTTGGCTCGTACGGCGTATTTCGGGAGATTCAGGAATCAACACATGGGTTTCGAGTTTGATCGGGTCGATGAGATTCTTTAGCGTAGCGACAGACGATCTGAGTTTTAGGAAGTCGGTTCTGGAACCGTGTCGGTTCCATGCGAATCGCTTCGTATCCCCACATTTTGCACTCTCATTCTGAGGAATTAGTTATGCCCGACGCCAAAAGCGTCGACGGAGCACCTGCTCCGCGTCCCCTGATCCGCAAACGCATCCTCCGCAAACCGGGCGAACCGGTTGTGGCACCTCCCGCCGCCCCAGTTGCGGCCCCTGCGATTCCGGTTTCAGTTGCTCCCCCTGCCGCTCCAACTCCTGTTGCGCCGCCAGCAATCGTCGCACCGCCGACGTTCGTCGCCGCACCCGTTCCGCACCGGGAGAACCGCGAACCCCGTGGCGACTTCCGCCCCCGTGGTGGCGACTTCCGGCCCCGAGACAACAACAACGAAGCTGGCCGGGCCGTCGACCGGACGCCCCGTGAACCAAGGGAACCGCGGGAACCACGCGGCCCTGGGCTTCGCCTCGACGACCTCTACCGCATGCCGATGCCCCAATTGTTCAAGCTCGCCGAGAGCGAAGGCATCCACGAAAACAGCGGGATGAACCGCGCCCAATTGATCATCGGCGTCGTGCGCCGCCAGATCGAACGTGGCGAAATCGTCCGTGGTTCTGGCACACTTGAAGTCTTGCCCGATGGCTACGGCTTCCTCCGCAGTGCCGCCCACAACTATTTGGCCAGCCCCGAAGACATTTACGTGTCGCCGAGCCAGATTCGCCGGATGAGCCTGCGAACAGGTTACATCGTCGAAGGGCCGATCCGCCTGCCGATCGAGAACCAAGACAACTTCGCCCTGATGCAGATCGAGATCGTCAACGGCAAGCCGGCCGAAGAAGCGACGAGCATCACCGGGTTCGCCGACCTGACGCCGCTGCACCCGAACGACAAGCTCCGGCTCGAAACCACGCCCGACGAAATCAGCATGCGGATCGTCGATTTGGTCACGCCGATCGGCAAGGGCCAACGCGGGTTGATCGTCGCACCGCCGCGAACGGGCAAGACGATTTTGCTGTCGAAGATGGCCAACTCGATCATGAAGAACCACCCCGAAGCGTACGTCTTCGTGCTGCTCATCGATGAGCGTCCCGAAGAAGTGACGGAAATGCAGCGCCTGGTCCAAGGCACCAATGCCGAAGTCGTCGCCAGCACCTTCGATGAGCCGTCTGAAGAGCACATTCACATCGCGGACATCGTGCTCGAAAAAGCCAAGCGGATGGTCGAACTCAAAAAGGATGTCATCATCCTCCTCGATTCGATCACCCGGTTGGCACGCGCCCACAACGCCGAAGCCCCCGGTGGCGGCAAGTTGCTCTCGGGCGGCTTGGACAGCAACGCCATGCAGAAGCCGAAGCAGTTCTTCGGGGCGGCCCGCAACGTCGAAGAGGGCGGGTCGCTGACGATCATCGCCACCGCCCTCATCGAAACCGGCAGCCGCATGGACGACGTGATTTTCGAGGAATTCAAAGGCACCGGGAACATGGAACTGCACCTCGACCGCCGCTTGGTCGAGAAGCGCATCTACCCCGCGATCGACGTCAACCGTTCGGGTACCCGCAAGGAAGACCTGCTGTTGACGCCCGAAGAACTCGGCAAGATCACCATCCTCCGCCGGGTGCTGTCCGACATGCACCCGGTCGAAGCGATGGAACTGATGGTGAACCGCGCCAAGAAGACGAAGACGAACGCGGAGTTCCTGATCACGATGAATTTGAATTAAGGTTAGCCGCGAGACGTCCGTCGAGCGCGGAACCGGAGTACACGATTCGCACCGTCCGGTTCCGC
>JANXWE010000103.1 GCA_025351325.1 Fimbriiglobus sp. | reverse complement strand
CCACGAAATTCATCCTCTTTCACGGGAAACGGCACCCGCGCGAGATGGGAACCACCGAAGTCGCGGCGTATCTGACCTATCTGGCGTTGCTCGAAGTTCGACCGGCCGGGAACTCATCCTGCATCTCCTGCATCTCCGGCATGGAGATCTCACCCCCGTGCAGTTTGCGCGGCGATTCCCAGTGCGGCGCCCGCGCGGGCGCAGGTCGATGGCCTGAGCGGGCATTGCCTGCTAACGTGAAGTACGAACGCGGCGCCCGCGCGGGCGCAGGTCGGTTTGAAGCATCCGTGCCGAGTGCAGAACAACCTATGATTTCCTTCAAGCAACTCAAATTCGCTGAAGGCGTGATCGCGGGCAAAAGCGCCACCGCGGCTTACGTCGCCGCCGGGTACTCGGGACGGGGGCACGCGGCTGCTTCGGGCGCGAGTCGGATGCTGAGAAATGGTGAGGTTTCGAGCTTTATCGACAAAGCTCACGAAGCGGGCCTCAAAAACGCCGAGATTAGCGCCCAAGCGATCATCTCCACGCTGGGGGAAATTGGTCTCGACGGAAGGGCACCGCTTCTCGAACCGGACGGTACGCATTCCCACAAGCCCGTTGGTAGCGGCCAGCGACTGCGGGCCATTGAACTGCTTGGTAGGTACCTCAAGCTCTGGACTCGTGGGGCATCGCCTCAAAAGGCGGAAAGCTCTCCCGACTACGACTATTCTCGCCTCACGGATGATGAACTGGTTCACCTTGAAGCGCTCCTGGCGAAGGCGACCAAAGATGGAAGTTGAAAGGCGTGCGGTGCAGATTCAATTGGGAACGCTGCGCCCGCGCGGGCGCAGCCAGATGGCCCGCAAATCGTAGACGCAGGTCGGAAACTTTGAACTCTGAGCTCTACTCGCCAAATCATTTTCCGTGTAAACTGTAGTCGTCGGGAAGGCGGGAGTAATTACCCGCTGAAGCCCCGGCCTAGGGTTCATCTCTCACTGGATGATCGCTAAGGCCGGGGCCGGCCCGCACAACCCACAACCCAGTGAGACACGCCATGTCCGACATCAATTCTACCCCGCCGCAAGTTCTCTCAATAGGACGCGACGAATCAACAGAAGGTGGATTCCCGCATTTTGAGAGCTATTTGCCGGCTGGAGATGACAACAAAGCGGCCACGATCTGGCCTCAGGCTCATAGCCGCCTCAATTCGTTCTTTGACACGCGCTGCATCGCTGATGAAAAGCTGAGACCCACAGGCACCATTCTGCCCGATGCTTTCGCTCGATGGTGGGTTCGTCGATGGCAGTCTGCTTTCCGAAATCGAACGAGCATCACTGACGATGCCGATGTCTTGGCGTATTGCGAACTGGGCCGAGAACTAGATCGCCTTTTCAATCTGACTACGCTTTCAGGCAATCCATTTGGCTTCGATGCGGAGTTTACGTTTTACGACCAGCCGTTTAGCCGCGGTACAGAGCAGGGGCAATCCTGCCTTTACCCATTCGCAGATTACGGGCATGCTTTGGAAGAAACAGAGAATTTGACGCCTCAACGCTTCCCGTTTTTTTCCGCCGAACTTCCCCATTTAAACAGCATTCTCTATCCGCGGATGGGATGTAAGGAATTCTTCGAGTGGACGGGGTTCTTGGCCCAGCCCGATCTTTTAACCGCTGAACAGCTTGATGACCTCGGACACGTCGGATGCTCGGAAGTTGGAATTAATGGATGGTGCCGGCGGGTTAGCACCGAGACTTGTGGACAGTTCGCCGAGAAGTTCATTGAGCAACTTCGGAATGCGATCGTCCGGGTTTCCCCTTGGCCAATTACGATCCCACCCAACTTGCTTTTCCGCGACGCACTCACAGAGGTTGTGCGATGGGTGGATCAGGCGGTCGAACTCGATCGCGAATCGGAAAGATCGGAAGCCGAAATGTCCAAGCAACATGTGGAACCGAAGCCCGCAAGTGATGCGAAGGCTGATGCCGGAGCGCCGCCGGGCGATGTTCCAAAGCCTTCGCGCAAGGGGAAGAACATCGACGCCCGCATGTTGAAAGTGATGGCTGATAACTGCGAATCCGTTGGATGGTCGAAACGGATATGGGCAGAACGTTTGGATTGCACACATAGCACAATCGGGGGTTCGCGAACTTGGAAGGGGCCACTGAAGACGGCAAAAGCATTACTCAATGCCGATTCACATCACAACTCAAACCGGACGCCTAAAAGTTCGAGAAAACCACACCGAAGTTCTCAGGATTAAACGGGTAGGCGGAATCCGGATTCCGCCCGGGCGGAACCACATTCCGCCCGCCGTGAAGATTTTCAAAATGCTCGAATGGGCTGGTTTCCTTGGGGAAGCTGGCCCGTCTTCGTTTCTAGTCGGCACCCGATTCCGCCCGCCCACGGGGATGGTAAAGGAGGTGCCCAATGACGACCGACAGTACGTCGCCTGTTCCGCGACCGACCGACCCGCCGTTCTTGTTCGTGACGCTGCTGGCCGCCCGAAAAGCGGGTGACAAGATGCTCGAATCTTTGGCACGGACGTGGCTCTCGGAAATCGGCATCCGCGTGGTGTTCGCGTCCGAGCTACCCGCCACACAAGCGAAGGGGGCCAACCCCGATGCTTGACACCATCCCCATCCGGCCGGCCACCGAACCCCTCGTGGTCAACGCCAACGCCTTGGCGAAGCTTCTCGGCAAGTCGCTCCGCACGATTCGCACGCTCGATGCCGCCGGCAAATTGCCCGTGCCGCTCCGCATCGGCGGAAGTGTGGTCTGGCGGGTGAACGAAATCAACGAATGGTTGGCCGCCGGGGCACCGAGCCGCGCCGTATGGGTTGCTCGGATCGCATCCCGCCAAAAGTGACACCCCGCTGACAGTCCCAACACAAATGACCGTGGCCGCAAGCCCCAGTTCAAGACGCTTGCGGCCACGGATTCGGAGCCTGCACCATGAATCATATCACCCGTCCGCCGGACGGCAAAGACCGCTGGCCGTGGGGCACGCTCGATGAAGCCAATAAACGCTACGCCGACGCCGCTCAACGCGAACTCGAGGCCGGCACGCTGGATCAAACGGCCGCGAAGGATCAGGCCACCCGCGACAAGTGGGACGCCATGGCAGACCGCCAAGTGATCCGCAACGAACTGACCCGCTTCTTTCTCGGTGGCTTCCGCATCGCCCTCGAAGAGCAACCCGAACAACTGCAAACGCTACTGGCTGAAGTCAGTGGCATCGATCCTGTTGCCATCGGCGATGCTTTTACCGCTGCCTTCAAGCGACTGGTCAAGCTCGAAGGGAGAGGCCGATGAGCAACCGATACATCATTCCGGAGCGTCCGAAGCCCGGGCCGCAAGTCAAGCCGTCGGCCAAGCCGCAAGCCAATCCGCCGGAACGTTCGCCGGTAGTCGTTTGCATGGCCGACGTGGAACCGGCGGACGTGCGGTGGCTCTGGCCCGGTCGGATTCCGCTGGGGCGACTCACGCTACTTTGCGGCCGGCCCGGCGAAGGCAAGTCGTTCGTGACGATGGATCTCGCCGCCCGCGTTTCGACCGCAAGGGACTTCCCCGACGGTTCGAAATGCCCGTCGGGTTCCGTCCTCATCGTGTCGGCCGAAGACGACCCGGCCGATACCATTCGCCCGCGATTGAATGCCGCCGGAGCGGACGTGAAACGAGTCCATATCCTCAGTTCAATTCAGGTCACGGCATCGGACGGGAAGAAAGAGGAACGGGCCTTCACCTTGGCCGATATTTTGATGCTCGAAGACGCCCTTTGCAAGATCCCCGATTGCCGTTTGGTCATCATCGACCCCATCGGCAGTTATCTCGGTGGTGGCACCGACGCGCACCGGGACAACGAAGTTCGTTCGGTACTTGGCCCCGTGGCCACGCTGGCCGCGAAGTTCAACGTGGCCGTGGTCATGGTGGCGCACCGGCGTAAGGGCAGTGGCGATTTCGCCGACGATTCCGCACTCGGTTCACGGGCCTTCACCGGTATCGCCCGCGCCGTCTGGCACCTCTCCCGAGATCCCGATGATAAGAACCGCCGGTTGCTCTTGCCCGGCAAGAACAATCTCACAGCCGAAGGTGACGGCTTGGCGTTTCGACTCGAAGGACAACCGATCGGGCGACTCGTTTGGGAAGATGGCCCGGTGGCCATGACCGCCGACGATGCCCAATTGGCCGAATCCCGTTCGGCTGCGGAAAAGCGGAAACCCGGCCCCCGTGCCGATGCTCGACAAGGGGCCGCGAACTGGTTGGGGGAAGCCTTGGCGAACGGGCCACGAACGCCCGCACAACTTCAAGAAGAAGCCAAGCGGAGCAACTTCGGTTGGCGAACGATTCAAAATGCCGCCGGCGATCTCGGCATTGAGCGGGAACGAACCGGGTTCGGCGGGGGCACCCTCTGGTGCTTGCCCAACCAGCAACCACGACTAGACGACACGCCACCATTCGCGCACGACCCCCTGACTCCGGAGAACTCTGCATCTATGCGCGAATGCGAAAACAAAGGGAAAACGCCAATCCTAGAGGTTGGCACAGACAGTCGCGCAAAGATGCACGGTTCCCCGGAGTCAGGGGATAGCCGGCCCGATGTTGCCGGATATGCCGGATATGCAGGATCAATTCCCAGCGAAGCCACCGTGGCTCAGCGACGCGCTGCCACACTGGAAGAAGCTCGGAAGAAACTCTCAGACCGCCTCTTCGATTCCGACCCGATGCTGCCGGATTGATTGTAAACCGACGTATCGCGCAACCCGTCCGCCGATATACTCACCACCGCCTTTAGGCCGGCCGGCGGGATGCGACCTGAGAACCGCACCCGTCGGCCGGCCGTTCTCAGAGGTTCACCGATCATGCCGAAGCCGTTCAAAGTTTTCAGCACCCGCCCGCTGCCACCCGATGCCGAATTCGTCGACCACGACGGCAAGCCGCATACCCGGTTCAAGTGGAAAGGACGGTCGACGCTGTTCCCGCTCACCAAGGACGGGTTGAACTACTTGCATCCGTCCAAGGTTTGGTACTTCAAAATCCGAGACGCTCTCGGTACCATCCGCCGAATCAAGGGTTACTCGGATCTGAAAGCCACCGAGCAATTGGCCGCAGAGAGTGAGCGTAAAGCGTCTCGAATCCGAAGCGGGTATACCGACCCATCTGAGGAACAGGCACGCCGGCCACTGACTGAGCATTTGAAAGATTATGCCGCAGCACTCGAAGCGAAGGGGAACGTGCCCGCGCACAACCGGGCGACGATTGCCAAAGTGGCCGCGATGCAAACCGCATGCGGATTCGCGTACGTGGCCGATGTCGATCCCGGCAAAGTGTCGGTCTGGTTCGCGGAACTCCGCCGGCCCGGTAGCATGGTTTCGATTCCATCCGGGGACACCTTCGCATCGTCGGAAGTGGCCACGATGCTCGGCATCACCACCGACGCAGTTCGTCGATTCGTGGCCCGCCACCGCTTGCCGACTGTCGGCCAAGGCCCGGCCCGCCGGATGCCTAGGGCGACGGTTCAGGCCATCGCGGAACGTTCCGCACAGGGCAACGGCCCGGCCACGATGAACCGGTACATCACCGCCATTCGCGGATTCTTCCGCTGGTTAGTGAAAGTGAAACGCATCGGATCCGACCCGCTCGATTCGCTCGGCATGGTCAACGCCGCAGTGGACGTTCGCCACGCCAGACGGGAATTGACCGCAGGCGAACTGCAAATGCTTCTGGTAGGCACTCGGGCGAGCAAGAAGACGTTTCGCGGATTGACGGGTGAAGCTCGGTACCATTTGTACCTACTGGCCGCCGGCACCGGCTTTCGGGCCAATGCACTGGCGAACTTGACGCCGGCCGACTTCGATCTGAATTCCGATTCGCCCATCGTGACGCTGGCCGCACGATTCAACAAGTCACGCAAGACGAAAGTGCAACCACTACCCAACGACGTGGCCGATGCCTTGCGGGGTTATTTCGCAGGCAAGCCCGCCAACGCTCTGGTTTGGGCCGGCACTTGGTCAAGTGGTTGCACCGGGGCCGAAATGCTCCGCCGTGACTTGGGAGCCGCCGGCATCGCTTACGCGGTCGATGGCCCCGACGGCCCGGAATACGCCGACTTCCACGCTCTCCGGCACACCTATTTGACCATGCTGGGCCGCCATGGCGTCGATCTTCGCACCGCGCAAGAGTTGGCCGGCCACTCGACTCCGCTACTGACCGCCCGCTACTCGCACCGTCGGCTTCACGACTTGGCCGGGGCGGTCAACAAACTACCGACGCTCGTTCCAGCGATGCCCATCCCGGTCGAAATTCCTCTCCGCATGACGGGTACGGATGGTGATTCGGGCGTACCACCGGGCGTACCAGGCGTACCACCGGGCGTACCAAACGGGTACGCCGGGACGCATTGCGTTGCACCGATGTTCACTTTGGGGATATTTGAGGGAAGCACGGGCGAAGTGAAGCAACCCCTAGAAATGACAGGGGCCGGTGCTCGAAAGCACCGGCCCGCATCGACTCGCACTGAATTACCCGGCATGGATTCGAACCATGACAAAGAGTACCAAAAAC
>JANXWE010000347.1 GCA_025351325.1 Fimbriiglobus sp. | reverse complement strand
CGAAGCGCAACCCCAGGAACGATTGCGTCCGGGTAGCCCCGTTGGGGCCCCAATCCGTTTCCCCTTACGTACCTGGGGTTCCGCTTCGCTTCACCCCAGGCTACCTTCGGTGGCCCCCGTCGGGGCCGCAAGATACAGCACTGAACCGTAAGCAGCACGGCTGGCTTCGCCAGAAATATTTGCCAGACCCCCCGTCGCACTCATCCCGGTAACGTCACCCGGAAGGTGCTCCCTCGACCGATTTCCGACTCGACCGCGATGGTGCCGCCCAGCCGATTCACATACTCCTTCACGATGGCCAAACCGAGGCCGGCGTGGATGCCCGTTTGGGTGCGCGAGGGGTCGGCCCGGTAGAACCGCTCGAAGATTTTGGCTTGCACTTCGGCGGTCATGCCGATGCCGGTGTCGGCGACTTCGACCACGGCCCCGCCGTCTTTGGCGGAGTGGACGCGCAGTTCGATTCGCCCACCGGGACGGTTGTATTCCACGGCGTTGTGGAGCAGGTTGATCATCACTTCGCGGAGCTTGTCCGGGTCGGTCTCCAACGTCGTCGAACCGTCGATGTCGGTGCGGAATGTGAGGCTCTGCGATTCCGAAAGGGGGCGGATCACGGCGGCGCATCCCTCGGCCAGCGCCGCGGCATCCGTTTCGAAGCGGTTCACTTTCGTTTGGTCGGCATCCAAGTACGCCAGCGTCATCACCCGTTCCACCAACTGCGCGAGCTGCTTGGAAATGGCCCGGCATTCTTCGAGTGTCGTCTGATATTGCTCGGCGGTGCGGGGTCGGCGCAGGGCCACGTCGAGCGTGGCGAGCAAGCCGGCCACCGGGGTCCGCAGCTCGTGAGAGATGTCGGCGATGGCTTCCTTCTCGCGTTCAAAAGCGATCCGCAAGGCGTCGAGGGATTGGTTCAATTTGTCGTGAATCGGCACCAGTTCGACGGTCAAATCGGACGGGTTCATGTTCAAGCGGAAGTCGCGCTCGTTGACCCGGCTGACGGCGTTGGTCAGCTTGCGAAGCGGTGAGAGACCGATGCCGATGATGAACCAGCCGCCGATGATCAGGGCGACGAATGTGAGGCAGGCGATCCCGGCCACGCGGATGCGTAAAGTGCCCTGGCTCTCGCGGGTTTCGGTTTCGATCCGCAAGAGTTGCTCATCGCGATTCGCGGTGATGGTTGCTTTTTGATCGGTCAAATCCGAGAGCTTGCGGGCGTATTGCACATACACAATTTGGCTGTCACCGCGGCGTGGGAAGCCACCACCGGGTCGCCCGCCGCCACTGTTGGCCGAGGGAGGCGGGCGGCCGCCGAACATGAAAAAGTTCGCGGTGTTGAGGTAAGTGCGGTAGACGATCCGACGGACGTGGCCGAGTTGGGGAACTTCGAGATCATCGTAGCGCTTGTCGTTGGTTTCCAGCAATCCATGGCTGTCCAACGTCAAATCGGCGTTATCCCCTTTGGAGCGAATCGGCCGCGTGAACGTGAAGTTCGAATGGATCTGGAAGTAATCGGGGTGTTCGCTGTGTTCGAACGATGTGCGGACGCCCTCGGCCGAAGGGTTCAGCGGCGTGTTACTCGGCCAGCCGGAAACACTGTTGGACAGCGCCCTCACCGAATGTCCGTGGTAGGTGACCGCTTGGAGCGCGACGGCATTCCAAGTCGACAACATGTCGCCGAGGGGGAGGAACACGAGCAGTGTGAAGAAATGCGGCTGCACCCGGTTGTGGATTTCCTGCTGCTCGGGCGTCAGCGGCCGGCGTTGCTGCTCGTCGGTGATGGCTTTGTAAACGGAGCGCAATTCGTTGCCGAGGGTGCGGGCCTGCACCATCATCTGATCGTTGAACTTCTCCTCGGCATCTTGGCAACTGCGGTCGTGCTCCAACTCTAACCGCTTCGTTTCCGACTCCTGCCGCGCGCGGAGCGTCTCGTTGGCGAAGCGGTCGAGGACGACGGCATAGGACAGCAGGGCCAGGCCCAACAGGACGAGGAAGTAAGCGATCAGCGATCGACGTAGCGACGGCATGGAAACTCCGAACTATTTCTTCTTGAGCTTCTCAGCCTTGGCGACTTCGACCAGCGGCTCGTCTTGCGAAATGTCTACGTCATCGTTGGCCCGCAGCATGTAGCCCTCGCCCCACTTCGTCAAGATGAGCGGATGCTCGAAACCTTTGTCGATCTTGTTCCGCAAGTAGCGGATGTAGACGTCCACAACGTTGGACGTGTTCTCGTCGTATTCGTCGTAGAGATGTTCCCAAATCATCGTCCGCGTGACGACGGCGCCGGCGTGGAAGGCGAGAAATTCGAGCAGGGCATATTCGCGCGGCGTCAGTGCGATCTTTTTCGTGCCGCGCGAAATGCTGCGGGCCGCAGTGTCGATCACGAGATCCTGAATCCGGATGAACGGATCTTTTTTCTGGTGTCCGCGGCGGATCAACGCCCGAATCCGGGCCAGCAGTTCATCGAGTTCAAAGGGCTTGGTCAGATAATCGTCGGCACCGCAGTCGAGGCCGGCGATCTTGTCGTCGGTGGTGCCGCGGGCCGTCAGCATGAGCACGTGGGTATTCATGCCGCTGGAGCGCCAACGCTTCAACAGTGTCAGCCCGTCGATCTTGGGCAGCATGATGTCGAGCACGATCACGTCGTACGCGGTCGCACGGGCCTTCCCGTCGGCTTCCTCACCGTCGGAGGCGGTATCGACGGCGAATCCCTCCTCTTCCAGCCCCTGGCGGAGGGCTTTGAGGAGCACGATTTGATCTTCGACCAATAGTATCCGCATGACGAATCCCCCCACGAGGGTAACCACTTCTCATTATTGCATTTTTTAACAGGAACCGTGTGAAAGCGCGATGAGAAGAGACTGAAGCCGTTGGCACGTCCAAACCCTTACGGGCTGGGTGCAACAATTGTTTCTAGCACACCTGACTGACCCATGGATCGGCAGGACACCGCTCAAAACGAAGAAACTGGCAAAGACAACAGCATTCACCAAAGATAACGCGACGCCGAACAAAACGATCCGAACCCATGACAGGCCAATCGTTTATAATTGTGGGGTAATCGTCATTCTGTTTGGTGTTCTTGTTTCCAGTGCTTCCGTTGGTTCCGCAAAGGGGAGGGGTGTATTCTCCGCGGAAACAAGAACAAGTGTCAGAGTAGCACCGGGATGGGCCAGCGGACGCCAGAATCGGTTGGCACCCCCTTCGGGCTTGTCCGGTTTGTCCAGCTTCGGTATATTCCCACTTCCTCAATTGGGGATGTCCGGGGAAATAGGCGGTTTTCGGCATGCGGTTTACTTTACTCGACCGGATCGACGCGCACCGACCGGGGAAGTTCCTGCGCGGCTGCAAGTTCCTGGCCTTGGGCGAAGAATACTTGGCCGATCACTTCCCGAGTTTCCCGGTTATGCCCGGCGTGCTCATGCTGCAAGCCCTGACGGAAGCCGGGGCTTGGCTCTGGCGGAGCACCAGCGGCTACGAACACTCGGTGATTGTGCTCCGCGATGTGAAGAACGTGAAATATGGGACGTTCCTCCAACCGGGCCGACGGATGGACGTCGCGGTCGATTGGGTGAAGAGCGACGGGGCGAGTGTGACCCTCAAAGGGAAGGGTTCCGACGACGCCGGTGCCCAGACGATCTCGGCCCAGTTTGTGTTGCACGGTTATAACTTGGCCGAACGCGGCCCGGCGGGGCAAGCCGCCGACGTGCAATTGCTGAAACATTGGAAAGCCCGGTGGGCGTTGCTCACGGGCGAATTGACTCGATCCACCACCTGAGACGCAGACGAACGCTTATGTTGCTGAAAGACCAAGTGGCGATTGTGACGGGCGGTAGCCGAGGCATCGGCAAAGCCTGCGTGCTCGCGCTAGCCGGGGCCGGGGCCAAGGTGGCGTTCGTCTACCGCGGGAGCGAAGACGCGGCCAAGGCGTTGGAAGCGGAAATCGTTGCCGCCGGTGGCGTGGCCAAGGCGATCCAAGGCGACGTGGCCGAACCGGCCACGGCCGAACGCGTCGTGAGCGGTGTGCTGGCGGATTGGGGACGGGTTGATATTCTGGTGAATAACGCCGGTGTCATCCGCGACGGTCTGTTCGTGCGGATGGATGCGGCCGATTGGCACACGGTACTAAACACGAACTTGAACGGCACGTTCTCGTTCTGCAAAGCCGTGTCGAACCAAATGGTGTTCAAGCAGCGCTCGGGTCGGATCGTGAACGTGTCGAGTGTGGCCGCAGAACATGTGAACGCCGGGCAGACGAACTACGCCGCGAGCAAAGGGGCGATCAACGCCTTCACGCGGGCCTTGGCGGTCGAATTCGGTTCCCGGAACATCACGGTGAATGCCGTGGCCCCGGGGTTCATCGAAACCGACATGAGCGAAGCGGTGCGGAATAAAGCGGGCGACATCATTAAGAAGATGATCCCACTCAAGCGGCTCGGAAAGCCGGAAGACATCGCCAACGTGGTGCTGTTTTTGTGTTCGCCGGCGGCGGGGTACGTCACCGGGCAATTGATTACCGTAGACGGTGGATTGAGCCTCGGCGCCACCGTTGCCTAACTGATTATTCCGCAGGTGGGGCCAACTCTCCCGGCCCCACCTGACGGTGGAGAGGAATCGCCCGATGACTCAGGATGAAATTTTCAAGCGGGTCAAACCCCAACTCGTCGAAGCCTTGGGCGTCGACGAAGGGGACGTCGCGATGACGTCGCGGTTGCAAGCCGATCTCGGCGCCGAATCGATCGACTTCCTCGACATCGTTTTCCGGCTCGAGCGGGAGTTCAACCTCAAAATCGACCGCAACGAACTCTTCCCGGAGTCGATCTTCCAAGGCGATCCGAAGCTGATCCAAAACGGGATGCTGACGGCCGACGGCTTGGCCGAACTCCGCGAGAAGATGCCCTACGCCGACATCAGCAAGTTCGAGAAGAATCCGAAGTTCGAGAACATCGGCGACCTGTTCACGGTCGAACTGATTACGAAGTACATCGCATCGAAGTCAAAGTAACAAAACCTCACCACAGAGTCACCGAGAACACAGAGATCTGCTGAGAGAGGATGAACGTAACCAAGTCGGCGCCGCGTCGACATTCTTAACCCGTTCTTTTGACTCTGATTTTTTCTCGGTGCCCTCTGTGACTCTGTGGTGAAATCTTGCGGCCTTTTTTTACGGTAGGATTCTTCGTCATGCGTTGGGTTTGGATTGATCGCTTCACGGCGTTTGTGCCGGGGAAATCGGCCACCGCGACGAAATGCCTCAGCCAAGCCGAGGATCATTTCGCGGAGCACTTCCCCGGCTTTCCCGTCATGCCGGCCTCGTTGATTCTGGAAGGACTAGCCCAAACGGGGGGCATCCTCGTCGGCGAAGCCAACCAGTTCCAAGAGAAGGTCGTCCTCGCCAAAATCCCCTTCGCCAAGTTCCACGGCGAAGCGATGGCCGGCGAACAACTCACGTACAAGACCGACATCCTCGATCTCCGCAAAGAAGGGGCCGTAGTTCGCGGCACCGTGACTTGCGGGGAGCGCTTGATCGCCGAGGCCGAGATCTTCTTTGCGCATCTCGACCACAACCGCAGCGCGCAAGTGTTCGGCGACCAGAACTTCGTTTTCAGCGGCGAGTTGCAGCATTTGCTGGGGCTGGCAAAACTCGCTGCCGCGAAGACGCCAGAGTTGCCGGCGGCGGCAACGTAGGACAGGCATGTAGCCCGTCCACCGATCAATTTACGAGGTGCCGATGCCAGCGCGACGGGCCGTGTTCACTGGATTGGGATTGCTGACGCCGATCGGGTCGACCCCGGAAGCGTTCTGGGCGTCACTCTGCGCCGGCACGTCTGGTATCCGCCGCATTCAACGGTTCGACCCGTCGGCGTTGCGTTGCCCCATCGCCGGGGAAATCCCCGACTTCGACCCGAAAGCGATCATCACGGCCGCGATGAAAGACACGCGGAAGAGCCTGAACAAGATGGCCCACACTATCCGTCTTGGATTGTGTGCCGCACAGTTGGCCATGACCGACGTGGGCTTGCAAAAAGGGCAGATCGACCCCTTCCGCTTCGGGGTGGAATTCGGCTGTGTGATGGCCGCCACCGATCTCGAAGACCTCTGTAAGGGCGCCCAAACGAGTTGCGTCGGCGACCCCCCCGAAGTCGATTACACCATCTGGGGCCGCCAAGGGCTCAAGCAAGTTCCGCCGCTCTGGATGCTCAAGTACCTGCCGAACATGCCGGCCTGCCACGTGAGTATTCTGTTCGACGCCCAGGGGCCGAACAACAGCATCACGAGTACCGACACCGCCGGTCTGTTGGCACTCGGCGAAGCGTTCCGGCATCTCGCACGCGACTCCGCCGACTTCTTCCTCGTCGGCGGTTGCGATTCCAAGATCAACCCCGTTGCCATCGCTCGCCACAGCCTGTTCCACGATTTGGTACACGATCAGCCCGCCGATCCGACGACCGCAATCAAGCCGTTCGACGCGGCCCGCAATGGTACCGTACTCGGCGAAGGTGCGGCCGTGCTCGGACTGGAAGAATTGGCCTTCGCCCAAAAGCGCGGGGCCAAGATCCTCGGCGAACTGGTCGGCTTCGCCAGCGGTTTCGACAAAGGTCGCACCGGCACTGGTTTGGCAAAAGTAATTCAAAATGCTCTGCGTGATGCGAAGATTTCCCCTGCGGATGTCGGCCACGTCAATGCGGCCGCACGAGGCTCCCGCGAACTCGACGCTTGGGAAGCGCGGGCCATCCGCGACGTGTTCGGTGACGTTCCGGTCTTCGCCCCCAAGGGTCACCTCGGCAACTCCGGGGCCGCATCCGGATTGATCGAACTCGCCGCCAGTGTACTCGCCCTGCAACACGGCCAACTGCCGGGCACCTTGAACTACACCACGCCCGACGAAACCTGCCCGGTGAACGTGACGACCGGTGACACGCAGCCGATTGCCAAACCGTACGCCGTGAAGCTGAGCGTGACCGATCTCGGCCAGTGCGCCGCCGTGGTGGTGAAGCGATGGGAATCGTAAAGAGCGGATTCACCACAGAGTCACAGAGAGTTAAAAACAGTGAATCACCGAGACCGAATATAAAACAAAATTGGATTAAAGAGCAGTGTGTCGACTTCGATCTCGATTTCATTCTCTGGTTTTTCTCTGTGTTCTCTGTGACTCTGTGGTGAAATTCTTGATGACCAACCGCAAGCGAGTCGTGATTACCGGCATGGGGGTGGTGACCCCATTGGGGCACACCGTGGCCGAGATGTTCGCCAACTTGCTCGAAGGCAAGAGCGGCGTCGGGCCGATCACGCACTTCCCGGCGAGCGGCTTTCCGACGAACTTCGCCGCAGAAATTAAGAATCTCGATCTCGGCAAATATGTGTCCGCACCGGGTCGGTACGACGCCAGCGGTTCCAACACGCACTTCGCCCTCGCGGCCGCGCAACAGGCTCTCGCCGATGCGGGGTTGCTCGGTTCGGGCAAGTTCGACCGTTCACGCATCGGAACTTACTTGGGCGTCGGCGAAGGGGCCGAAGACTTTTCCTCGGTGCTCGCGGCGTGCAGTTTGTCCGTCGACGCCACCGGTTACAAAGTGAACCAGGGCGAAATCATCGGGCACCTGTCGCGGTTGCTGCACGGGCCGCGCGAAGCCGAAGGGGAGATGAACACTACGGCGGGGCACCTTGCGGACGAGTTCGATTTGGGCGGGCCCAACAGCACCACCTTGACGGCCTGCGCCGCCAGTGCCCAAGCGATCGGCGAAGCGGCCGAGTTGATCCGCCACGGCGACGCCGATGTGATGGTGGCCGGCGGAACCCACAGCATGATCAGCCCGTTCGGCGTGACGGGGTTCAATTTGCTCACGGCCTTGTCGACCAGCGGCACCGCACCGAAACAGGCGAGCCGGCCGTTCGACCTCAATCGCGACGGCTTCGTGTTGGGTGAAGGCAGCGGCATGTTGATCCTCGAAGAGCTCGAGCATGCGAAAGCGCGCGGCGCGGCCATCTACGCAGAATTCACCGGCTACGGCACCACCGGCGATGCCCATGCCATGACCGACCCCCACCCCCAAGGGCGCGGTGCGATTCGAGCCATGCGCGACGCCCTCCGCAACGCCGGGTTGCAACCGCACGACATCGGCTATGTCAACGCCCATGGCACAAGTACGCAAGCCAACGACGAGATCGAAACGCTCGCGCTCAAGACGGCTCTCGGCGACGCGGCTTACGGCATTCCGGTTTCGAGTTCCAAGAGTATGCTCGGCCACCTGATTGCAGCCGGCGGCGCGGTCGAACTCATCATCAGTATTTTGGCGATGCGGCAGGGCGTGCTGCCGCCGACGATCAACTACGACACGCTCGACCCGCTCTGCGATCTCGATTACATCCCGAACTGCGCCCGCGAGAAACCCGGGATTCGGCACATTCTTAGCAACAGCTTCGGCTTCGGCGGCCAGAACATCGTGCTAATCGCCAGCCGGTATTGACGGCCGAGACTTCACCCCGCAAGGATCGCGGCCATGACGGAACCCATTCAGACGCCTCCGGTCCCACCTCGCAAACGCCGGCGCTTCCTACGCACCGTAGTCATCCTCCTCGCGCTGATTTTGGCTCTCGTCTGGTTCGCCCCGGCCATCATTGCGCGCACCACTCTGCGCGACAAGATCGTCGGCATGGCCCTCAAAGACTTCAACGGGACGGTGCAATCGGGCGGAGCATCGATGGGTTGGCTCAGCACCGTGGAATTGCACGATGTGACCATGACCGAGTCATCCGGCCGCGTGGCCATTCGCTCGCCGAAACTCACGACCAGTAAAACCCTGTGGCAACTCGCGCTGCAGCGTGACGATCTCGGCACCTTCACCATCGACGAACCCGATTTGATTCTCTCCGTTGAAAACGGTACCACGAACATCGAAAATTGGATTGCGAACTACACCAAAGACGACGGCACACCGCCGAAGCCCGAGCGGTTGGCGTTCGCGATTGAGGCGACCCACGGTAGAGCGACCTTGAAGGGAACGCCCGACACGCAGTTGCAAAATGTGGCCTTCGCGTTCCGCTGCCCGAAGTCGCGCACCGAGCCGATGGAGATCCATGTTGAAGCCGAGACCCCGAGTGGTGGCAAGCTCGCCACCCGCGTGCGACTCGGCACCGACACCGGCTTGATTTTCAACGCCACGACGTTTCCGCTCGAAACCGTCACCCCGATGCTGCCGCGATTTTCGACCGGCTTGGCCCTGGGTGGACTGCTCACCGCCGACCTGCGTGGGACATGGAATCTTCCCGCTGACAAGCCGATGAAACTAGAATTCACCGGTTCCGCTAACATCACCGAATTCGGCCTGCGAGCACCCTGGCTGAAGGGGGAGACGCTGGCGTTTCGTTCCGTCGCCCTGCTCCAAAGTGACATTTCCACACACGAATCGGGGCGGATCGATGTGAAATCGCTCCGGCTCCTCTGCGATGCGGGCGATGCCTCCGTCGTCGGGCAATTCGATCCCGGATTCGACTCAAACCAGTTCCTGAAGCAAGCGGGTGTGAAAGCGAGTGCCAATCTCGACCTCGCCAAGTTGGCGGCCCTGCTTCCCAAGCTCATGCGCGTCCGTGAGGACACCGTCATCCGACGCGGTTCCATCGCTCTCAAATTGGAAAGCGAAACGACCGCCACCGGGGCTCTCTGGATCGGTGATGTGCAAACGCGCGACATCGAAGCGGCCCGCGGCCAACAAGTGCTGACATGGAAGACACCCTTGAAAGGAACTTTCCGCGGCCGGTTGCGCGACGACGGAATGCCCGACTTCGAAGATGTCGAAATCCTCTCCGAGTTTGTCAGTGTCCGGGCACGCGGGCAGCCGGAAGCGTTCTCGTCCGCCGCCCGCATCGACTTGCGTAAGCTCACCCAGCAGCTCGAACAGTTCGTCGATTTCGGCGGGTTGACGATGGAGGGCGAGGGGGTCATGCGATTGAACACCAAGCCGGTGCCCAACACCGACGGTACCGATGTTCGCGGTAGCATCGACTTCACCCGACTCGAAATCCGCGACGGCCCGAATGCGTTGCTCACCGAGCCGGAACTGCACGTGACGATCGATGCTGTCGGCAAATTGCTGGCGAAATCCTCGGCTCGACTCGACTCCGGACGCGTCAGTATTTTCACCAATCCGACGCGGCCGGAACTCGACCAACTCTCGGTGACTCTCCAAGAGCCGATCGCCGATGTCGCCACGCTCAATGCTGGTAAGGCCGATGTCCAACTGACTGGCGAATTGAAAGCGTGGAAGGCCCGGCTCGGCCCCCTCGTTGGCTGGCCCAAAGCTTGGGACATGGCCGGTCACGGGAGCATTGCGGGCACTGTGAAAGTGAGTCCGACCCAGTTCGTCGGTGAGAAACTTTACTTGAACATGAAGGACGTGCGGTTCACCGGGGCCGGCTTGAACGTCGACGAGTCGAAGTTGGAAGTGGCGACCACCGCGACCTACGACCGCACGACGAAAGCCATCGCCCTGGCCGACGTCCAGTTCTGGGGCATCAACATCGGGGTCTCGTCGCCACGCCTCGACATTGCGCACGATCCGAAGCTTGGCTACGGGTTATCCGGTGTCGTCACCCTCCATGCGCTTATGCTTGAGCCGATGCAACGGGCTTTGCAACTTCAGAAAGATCGCTCCGGTGCCGATGCCTTCCGGGGGTTAGCTAAAGGGACGGCGACGATCAATGCGACCGCGGCCAAGGTCGTCTTCGACGCTGATTTACGAGTGGAGAATTTCTCCTACGGCCCCACCGCGAAGCCGACTTGGGCCGAACCGTGGATCACCGCGAACGGGAGTGGTACGTTCGATTTCGACGCCGACGCGTTGCAGTTGAAGCCGACGAAGATCGCCCGGGACGGCTTCGCCATCGACGCCGAAGGGGGCATCGCCCAACTCAGCACGGCGACCGATTTGAACCTGACCGGCAATCTCACGTACGACCTCGCCAAGATCGAACCGCAATTGAAAGCGTACTTGGGCAAGAGTGGGCAAGTCTCGGGGCAAGGGACGAAGCCGTTCGCCATTTCCGGGAATTTGGAAGACGGCGGCAAGTACCTCGCCGTGCGCGTCGGCGACGGCTCGAAAAAGAACCTCGATCACTTGAAGGGCAACGCCGCCGTCGGCTGGAAGAGCCTGAAAGCGTATGGGTTCGACGTCGGTGAGGCGGAGTTAAAGGCGAACGTCGACCGAGGACTCGTGAAAATCAACCGCGTCGATGCCAGCTTCGGGAGCGGCCTCGTCCGATTGGAACCGACGCTGGCACTCAACCCCGGCTTCTACGATTTGACCTTCGCCAAGGGCACCATCGTCGAGAAGGCCAAGCTCTCGCCGGCCGCCTGTGCCGATGCCATCGGCTTCGCCCTCCCCGCCATCGCCAACGTCGCCCAAGCCGAAGGCACCATCTCGTTCGAACTCGGTGACAACCGCGTGCCACTGGTCGCCCCGATGAAGGGAACGATGGTCGGTACGCTCTTGATCCACGAGGCCGAGGTATCGCCGGGGCCGGTCGTCGCGCAGATCGCATCGCTCTTCAGCGCGACCCCGCTGAAGTTGAAATTGACGAACGACCAACGGGTGCCGATCGAGTTCAAAGAGGGCCGGGTTCATCACCGCGATTTTGCCATCACCGTCGATGGTTACACCGTGAAGACGTCCGGCTCCGTCGGCGTCGATGGCAGTTTGGCACTGATTCTCGAAGTCCCACTGACCGGCAAACTCGGTGCGGCACTGGTACCGGGTGATGCCCGCGTCCGGGAGGCTTTGGCCAAACAGACGGCGAAGGTGGCCATCACCGGCACATTGGCGAAGCCCCAACTCGACCAAGGTGCCTTCCGGAAAATCGTCGCGGAGACGTTGCGGAACACCGCCAAAGAGTACGCTAAAGATGCGACGGAAGATCTCATCAAGAAGGGTTTGGAGAAATTCCTCCCGAAGAAGTGACGGTCACTTCTTCGACTTGGCCGCCAAGTGCTTGTCGAACCAATCGGCGAACTGCTTCACGTCCGTGCCGATATCGGTCCAACCGTGGGCGCCGCCTTTTTTTACCACCAACTCGCACGGGACTTTGGCCTCCTTGAACTTTTCGATAATCGACTCGGCCTGCTGGAGCGGCACCAGGAAATCCTTATCGCCGTGGATGATCAACGCCGGGGCCGAGTCCTTGCTGACGTGGTAGATCGGCGAGATCGCTTTACCGATCTCTTTCCGCTTGGCCTCGTCGGTGATCAAGACGAACACGTTGGTCTTCTTGTCGAGTTCGTGGAAATCGAACGGGGACTTAAATGCGTTCAGCGTTCCGTTGCCGAGCATGACCGCCCCCTCTTTCCCGTAGTTCAAAAAGTCCGTCGGCGGGAAGAAGCAGGCCACGGCCGCCACCTTGGACGACTCCTTGTTCACGGGGTCTTTGGCGTCCGGGTCTCCCAGTTTCGGTTGGGTGCCCTGCATCAACGACAGGTGCCCACCGGCCGAGGCGCCGCTGATGCCCAAGCGTTCCGGATCGATGCCGTACTTCTTCGCGTTGGTGCGGACGAACCGGACGGCCCGGTGCTGGTCTTCGAGAATTTCGGGGATCGTGTACTTCGGCTGCGAACCGTGCATCACCGCGAACACCGCGTAGCCCCGGTTCAAAAACTCTTGATAAAAGAAGACGTTCACGTTCTCTTTCGACGAGAACCAACCCCCGCTGACGCAGAAGACCACCCCGGCCCCGTTCGGCTTTTCCTTGGGGAGGAACACGTCCATGGTCAGGGCCGTGCCAAACTTGCGACCGTAGATCACGTCGTCGGTGCGGGTGTAATTCGGGGTCTGTGCGAACGCGGACAGCGGCAAAAGCAACAGCGACAGGAGTGCGAGACGCATGGGCGAAACCTCGGGATAGGTGGGCTGCGAAATTGTAGGACTTCCGCACATCGGACGGTATCGACCGCGAACCCTACAATTTCCAACACATGAAAAGTATCGTCCTCATTCTGCGGGGTTGCCCTGTCGGTTGCCTCGGAGCCTACGGCAACGAATGGATCGTCACCCCCAACTTGGATGCCCTCGCGGCCCAAGGGACGGTGTACGACCGCCACTATTCGGACTGCCCTGATCCGCTCGCCGCCCGCCAGGCTTGGTGGGGTGGGTTGCGCCCCGACGATCCCCCCCGATATCTCATCCGTGCCCAGCGTCCGGAACACGACGCTGCACCAGAGTCTGACGCAATCTGGGTCGAACAGTTTGATGCCCGCCCGGGCTTGTCGCCCGCTGATGCACTCGATGCGTTGCTGCCGAAGGTGCTCACGCAACTCGTCGAGTTACCAAACTGGTTGCTGGTCATCGAACTGGATCGCTTGCTGCCCCCGTGGCACGTTCCCCCGGAACTGTTCGCGGTCTATTTGGAAGATTTGCTCGAAGGCGAACCCGACGCCGAACCGCCGGATCCGTGGGTCGATCCGCCGGTTGGTTGGTTCGACCGCGACGATTTCGCATCTTGGGAATTGCTGCACCGCACCTTCGCCACCGTGGTGACGCAGCTCGATGCCGAACTCGGTTGGCTCTTCGAACGCTTCCGTGAATTCCAACTCGATGCATCCGCCGATTGGCTGGTCACGTCCGATTTCGGCTACCCCCTCGGCGAGCACGGCATCCTCGGCCCATTCCGGCCTTGGCTCCACGAAGAATTCGTGCATCTGCCGCTGTTGGTGCGCCATGCCGGTGGAAACCACACCGGGCAACGGATCGATTCTTTCACGCAACCGGTCGACCTGATGGCGATCTTGCGGAGCGAATCGCTTCTGGTGCGCGACGTGGTGATTTCGAAAATGGAATGCTACGGGGGCCGCGAGGTCGCTCGCCGCACAGCCACGGAAGCGATCCTGTTACCGTTGCAAGTTCCGGACGACGACGACCCGCGTGCGCCGCAGTTCTACTTGAAGCCAGATGACCGCTGGGAGGTGAACGACGTCCGTTCGCAATTTTTGGATCGTGCCGAAGAGTTGGAAGCCGAGCTTCGCCAACTTGACGCGATGATTACTTTTTCCCCTCGGCCGCTTTGACCCAGCGCTCGACCTCCTTATCGAGTTCCTCGTTCGGCGGTTCCCCCACCCAGCGACGGCGGATCGTCCCGGTGTGGTCGATGAGATACAGCGTCGGCCAGCCGCCCACTTTCCATTCGTCGCTGATCGGCGTTTGATCCGGACGGATGTCTTGGAACGACCGCCAACTGATCGCATTCTTTACGATGACTTTTTGGTCGAATTCTTTGATTTTGTCGCCGTTGACGCCGACGAGTGCGAACGGCCGACCTTTCATTTGCTCCACCAACTTCCGCTCGTGCGGGATGAGTTTCATGCAGGGCCCGCACCAAGTGGCCCAAAACGAAACGAGCACAACCTTACCTTTGTAATCGGCCAACTCCATCGGTTTACCGTCGAGGTCGATCCCCTTGAGCACCGGTGCCGGCCCGCCGATGCGGCGGACTCGGATTCCGGCCATCTCGGCCTTGGACGTGTAAACGTTATTCCCCGAGATCGAACTCCAACGGGTTTTTTCTTGCCCGAATTCATACCGGGCGACGTAATCGGAGAAGAGTTTCAGGGCCTCTTCTTGCCGCGATTCTCCTGCTTCAGAAACGATGTTCGCCAGCGCAAAACCGGCGTGCATTCGGACGTACTCGTGGGGCGATTCGGCCAAAATCCTCCGCACCGTCGGCTCGTATTGTTGCAGCCAGGGTCTCTGGGTCGACAAATAAAACGCTTCGAGGAAATGACTGATATCCGGACTTTTCGTCCAGCGCTCGGCGATCATTGCGGCGGCTTCGACAAACGCCGGTGGTGCTTCCGCATCCGTGTCTCGATTATACGTGACACAGATGGTGCTCAAGATCCCCGCGCAGGCGGGATGATCCGGAGTGCGGCGAACCCGCTCCAGAAGGATAGGGGCGAGTTCGCGCCGGAACTTGTCCGGCATTGTGCCGGGGCCGATTACGCTCCTCATTATGCCCAGGCATCTGGCGAGTGGCGCGAGGTCGGCCCCGGCGATGCGGCCGCCCTTCAACGACGCCAGCGCGGACGTCCCGGCCGGGCCATCCGGGACATTGGCGAGAATCCACAGCAATCCCACGACCGCCTCGTCCGTGTTCGGGTACTCGTCGGCGATTTTGAGGCACCGGGCCGCGATGGCTTCTTGCTCGCCGGGCGCCGCTCCCGACCGCTTGCCCTCCGCCAGAATGGCTCCCAGTCGATCCGCCGCCGAATCTGGTGTGGGTACCCCTGGCACGACCCTTTCGAGATCGAACGTCAGACATCCGTCGCCTGCCTTGGTCACGAAGCCGCCCGGACGCGGCGCGTCCGCGACGGACAACATGGCGAGGCAAATCCGGAGGCGCTCGCCGTCGCGGGAGTAGATGCCCCGGACGTTCATCGAGTTGCCCGTGGGGAGTTCGAAGGCGATGTCGATGGCGTTCCCCGCGACGGTCGGCAGCGAGAATGTGCCGTTAAATTCGGGCTGGACTTTCATGGAGACGGCGCTGTCCGCAAAGGTGAATGTCACGGCTTGGGATTTCACGAACCACCCAGGCTGCGCATCGCCTTCTTTCTCTAGGCCGACGGCGCGCCACTCGCCTTCGAGCGGCGCGGGCGCAGCTAGCATCACCCTCGGCACCTCGGCTGGCGGTTTCGAATCTAGCGCCCAATAGGCACCCAGGCCCAGCCCGGTGGCGACGAGCAGCCCGACCGCGAGCAGTTTGAATCGCAGGGTCATTTCGGTCACTCCGTGCAGGAGAATCGGGATGGAGCCGGGCCACGTGGCACCGGCGGAAACTGTGGCGAGAGTCGATTGAATGAGCGCCGCCGGAGCCGAACTCCCGACCACCGTCACGGCGCAGACCACCAGGGCACCGGCGCCCAAATCGTGCTTGGCCAAGCGCGATAAGAGTGTCTCTTTGGCGCGCGATAGCCGCGTGGCGACCGTGCCGACGGTCAACCCGAGCTCGGTTGCGGCTTCGGCTGCCGACCGCCCCTGGATGTAACAGAGCACGAACGCGGTTCGTTGGGCTTCCGGGAGTTTCTGCACTTCCTGGGCGACGGTGGCGAAGGCTTTTCCCCACGTGGAATCGGCAACGGGTCGGCCACCTTCGGGCTGCGAGCAGGCCTGTTCGCGCTTGGATCGGCGGACGAACGCCCGTTGGGTATTCTTGCAAATTTTGAACGCGACCCCGTGCAACCACGGCCCCAGTGCAATCCCTGCTGGCAGCGACTCGGCCGACCGGGCCAGCACGAGGAAGGTCGCCTGAAAGGCGTCCTCCGCATCCGCTTCGACCGGCAGCAGATTCCGGCATTGTCCCCAAACGAGCCGGCAGTAGCGCGAAACGAGTTGGGCAAACGCGTCGTCGGCTTGATTATGGACGTACCGTACCAATAAGTCCGCGTCCGGGTATTCCGCGAGCAGTTGCAAAGCCACACTGGGATAGCGAAGTCGGCTCATCAGTTGTCTCCTACTACCAAGATGTTCGCCGACGCCGAAAGATTACATCGCGCAAACTTATTTTTGTTCGCTGCCGAGATGATCCGCGAATCAACGAGAACAGCCCAGGGAAATCCCTGGGCTGTTCTCGTTTTGCTTTTCGGCGGGTTCTAATGGTTCAGCATGAACTCGGTGGTGTTCATGAGCGCCCAGAACACATCTTGGTAGAAGACCGGATCGTTGGCATACGAACCGGCAATCACTTCGCTGGCGGGCTTACCCGGCTTCGTTCCAACGGGGGGTTTGGCAGGAATCACGGGAGTTTTGACCGGCTTCGTCCCGGTGGTTGGAGCCGCTGGGGTCGTACCGGCGGGCGATTTGTCGTCCCGTTTCGGAACCACGATGCCATCTTGCACGTCGATCAGCGCGGCGAGTTCTTTCGGCGTCGCATGGCGGCTGACCGTCGTGAGGAACAGATCGTCGATCACGGCGGTGCTGAAGGCTTTGCCCGACAACTTCTTGTGCCGACCCATGATGCCTTCGATGACGTTGCTCCCCTTCTTCGTGATCGCCTTGTTCAGTTCCGAGCCGTTCATCATCAGCAACGCTTGCACCACGGTACCGTTGAACGTGAGTTCGTTCCCTTCGTCGTCGCCGAAGTTCCGCACCAACTTCTCGAGCCAAGCTTCGCGGGTCGAACGACCCTCTTTTTTGTTCACCACTTCGTCGTCGGCCTTCGTCGCCTGAGTCAGCGAAGCATGCAACGTCTCTGGCGACAACGCTTTCAGAGGCATCCGGGCGAAGTACGGGTTGTACTTCTCGTCGGCGTACTCCTTGTTGGCCACGTGGCTGAGGCCGTAAACATCGCTGTTGCAAATCGCCTCCAGCAACGCTTTGCTGTCGTACCCGTACTTCACAAAGTCGCTGGCGAGCTTCTCGAGTAATTCGGGGTGCACCACTTCGTTGTGGCTACCGAAGTCGTCGATGGTCGGCTCTTTGTTCAATCCGCGGCCGAAGAGATGACCCCAGATCCGATTGACGTAAGCTTTGGCGAAGTTGTCGTGCTGCACCACGTAGTCGGCCAAGATTTGCCGACGGGTTTTGCCGACCATTTCGGGGGGCAGTTTTTTAGTCGAGAATTCACCTTTGTCGGCTTGGGCGTAATCTTTCAGGAAGGTCGGCTTCGACGACATCATCTTGCCGTCGCGGCGTTCGAAGAGCACCCGACTTTCTTTGTTCACGGCGTCATCGTCGGACAACGACACTTGCACGAACGCCATCATTTGAGCACCCACACCGGGGCGCGGCGTCGGGTTGCCGCTGCGGCGCGTCTGGCGGAAGAAGGCGTTCACGCCCCAGAAGTCGCTCTGAATCCACTCTTTGTTGAACGGGTGATCGTGGCACTGGGTGCACTGCGTTTGCAGGCCCGTAAAGAGCCGCGTGATCCGCGAGGTGATCGGCACAGCATCCGAATAGCCGGGATCAGTCCCGAGCGTGGGCTTCTCGCCGAGGTGGTGCAACACGAAGTTCACCGCCCCGTTTTTGGACGTTTCCCCTTGGGCGCTGATGAGCAACTTCACCAGTTCGTTGTGCGGGATATTGGACGCGAATTTATCGCCCAGCCACGATTGCATCTGCTCACGGTAGGTGGCGTGGGTCGTCCGAGACATCAGCCAGATCGTCCACATGTTCGCCCAATGTTCGGCGTACTCTTGCGGGTACTCGAAGCTCAATGGCTTGCCGTCGACCAGCACTGGCTTGCCGGCTACGAGCGGCTTGAAGTTGATCTCTTCGCCTTTTTCGTTCTTCACACCGAACAGCAACCGGCGGATCAGTTTGGGACGTTTGGTGGTCGCGGTGTCCGCCTCGAAGTCGAGCACTTCGGCAGCCGTGGGAATCCGGCCGACGAGATCGATGAAGGCCCGGCGATGGAACTCCAGATCGGTCGCTTTCGGGGCGGGCTTCTTGATGCCCGCTTTCTCCCAACCTTCGGTGATGTAGTAGTTGATCGCCTGCGTCGAGCTCATCAGCGGGGGCGTCTCCTTCATCGGAGCGTCGGCGGCGAACGCGGCGGTGCCAGACATCAGACTGGCGACCAGAAGCCATGCGGTCGAGCGAATCATCAAGCACCTCCTGCGGAGAGCAAAATCGGGCACGCGAAGTCCGATGAAAAGTGCATCGGAGTGACCGCGAGAATGTCGGGTGTCGGTGTGGCGAACTAACAGTATTCTAAACCATGTTTTCTAAGCTGGCGAACGACTTTTTGAAATCATCCACTCAAAGACTAATATGTCGACGCCAAATGGGTGCGGCGCGTTCCACGAAGTGGCGTCGAGTTTACGGAAAAACCCATAGCAACTGAGACGGCCCGAATGAACTTGGATCTCAAAAAAGTGGCGGAATACATGCGGAAAGCCGATCTCGAAGATCTGCTCGACCGAGTCACCGTGTACCGGGACGACATGGAACCGGCCGCACTCGATTTGTTCGAAGGAGAATTGTCACGCCGGGGTGTCAATCGGGCCGCGATTGCGGAACACGACGTCGATTGCCGAAGTGATGCGATCCAAAACGCGGACGGCACGATTGCCCATTGCAGTTTTTGCAGTCGCCCAGCCGTGATGCAGGGGCGCGGTTGGCACCGCCTGTGGCGCCGCATCCCCGTCTTTCCGCGACTCTTCGCCTACTGCCGGAGCCACGCCCCGACAGTGCCGACCGCCAGTTGACGCTTACTTCGTCAGCTCGGCCACTTGGGCTTCGGTCAGTTGTGTGAATGGCTTGCCGAGTTGGACGCTCACCCAGCTCGCAATCGACGGCGTGTACGGGAACTTACCTTTCTTGAGCAACTCGACCATGCGCAGATCGCGGGCCGAACGCTCCTTTTGTTTGTAGTGTCCATTTTCCCGGCGGGTGACCTTCCCATTAGCGCGGGCACGATCCATCCGAGTCGCCGTCGACATGCGTTCTGCCATTTCAAAAACCTCTCGAAGTCACCGGGATATCAGTTTTGCAAAAGAAGATTTTAGTAGTTTGTGCGGGAAATGGAAGAGGGATCGCGGAGGTTTAGGCGAGCCGAGCTGCGTGAGCAGCCGGGATATTTTGAGCGTTACAGAATCCGGCAGCTGACGCTGGCCGGCTCGCCAATGCTACACTTCGGCCAGCTGATCCAGGAACGCTTGCAAGAGTGGCCCGTGAAAGCGAAGCCGACTCCAAACGGCGCCGACGATTCGGGTTGGCTTCTCGCCGGCCAACGACCGGTAGACCAAACCGGGGTGGATGCCGACAGCCATCGCCGGCACCAACGAGACGCCCTGCCCGAGTCGAACCAATTCCAAAACGGTGCCCAGTTGATGCAGCCGGGCCGTGATGAGCGGAGCGAGGGCGTGCCGGGTGCAGAAGTTCATCGCCTGGCCGCTCAGGCAGTGGGCCTCGTGGAGCAGCACGAACGATTCGTCGGTCAAGTCTTTCAACCGCACTTGCGGCTTCGTGGCCAAGCGGTGCCCCTCGGCGACGGCTAGCAACAATTCCTCGGTGAACAATGTTTGTGAATTCAGGTGATCGCCTCGCACGGGCAGTGCCAGCACGGCGAGGTCGATTTCGCCCGCTGTCAGTTTCGCCAAACAGTCGACGGTGGTTTCTTCGCGGACTTCGAGCTTCACTTCGGGGTACTCGGCGGCGAACCGCAGCAGCATCTTGGGCAGAAAATACGGAGCGATGGTCGGGATCGCCGCGACGGTGAGGCGGCCGGCGCTGGCATCGGCACTCACGCTCGCTTTGGCGTCGTCGAGCAAGCCGAGCGCTTGTTCGGCCCGCTCCCGCAGCACCTGTCCGGCGGCCGTGAGTTCAGCACCGCGTGCCAAGCGGTCGAAGAGTGGCACGCCGAATTCCTGTTCAAGCTTGGCGATCTGCTGGCTCAACGTCGGTTGGGCCACATGGCACGCTTCGGCTGCACGCGTGAAATTCCCGAGGCGAGCCAACGCGAGAAAATAGCGCAGTTGTTGGAGTTCCACAGAATTCAACCATCGACAATGAGCAATGGAACATCCATAGGCATAGACTATGGAATGTATCCGGAAGAAATATGGAAGGCCATCTCCTGTTTCGGGTAACATTACCGTCGACAGCTTCCCGGTGGGAGGCTCCTTTCCCGGAGTGGAGAATGATTGTGTTGAAACAAGTACTCACTGCGTCGATCCTGGGTCTCGCTACCCTCACAGGAGGGGCACAACCGCCAGCAGCTGAGAAGGCTGCGAAATGCCCGGTGTTGGGGGCGGACTCCGGGTTGCAGAAGCCGGCGAAAGCCGGGGCGGCTCCGTACAGCGAAAAAGACTGGTGGCCGAACCAGTTGAACTTGAAGGTTCTGAACAAGAAATCGTCCAACAGCAACCCGATGGGCGACGACTTCGATTACGCCACGGAGTTCAAGAAAGTCGACATCGAGGGGTTGAAGAAGGACATCACCAAAGTCCTGACGACCTCCCAAGAGTGGTGGCCGGCCGACTACGGGAACTACGGGCCGCTGATGATTCGATTGGCCTGGCACAGCGCCGGAACCTACCGCGTGTCGGACGGTCGCGGTGGTGCCGCCTCGGGTATTCTTCGTTTGGCGCCGGTTGGAAGTTGGCCCGACAACGCGAACCTCGACAAGGCCCGCCGGTTGCTTTGGCCGATCAAGCGGAAGTACGGCAAGACCATCTCGTGGGCCGATCTCATGATCCTCACGGGGAACTGCGCACTCGAGTCGATGGGATTCAAAACCTTCGGCTTCGCCGGTGGCCGCGTGGATGCGTTTGAACCCGATTCGGAAGTCTATTGGGGGCCGGAAACCAAGTGGCTGGACGACAAGCGGCACAGCGGTGATCGGAAGCTCGATCAACCGCTCGGAGCGACCCAAATGGGTTTGATTTACGTCAACCCGGAAGGCCCCAACGGCAAGCCCGATCCGATGGCCGCCGCCAAGGACATCCGCGAAACGTTCGGTCGCATGGCGATGGACGACGAAGAGACTGTGGCCCTCATCGCCGGCGGTCACACGCTTGGCAAAGCGCACGGTGCCACCAACCCAGATCAGCACGTCGGCCCGGAACCCGAGCGGGCTGGTATCGAAGCCCAAGGTCTCGGCTGGATTAACAGCTTTGGCAAGGGCAAAGGCGCCGACACCATCACCAGCGGCCTGGAAGGGGCGTGGACGAGCACGCCGGTGAAGTGGTCGGCCGGCTATTTTGGAAACTTGTTCAACTACGAATGGCAGTTGACCAAGGGGCCTGGCGGCGCATCGCAATGGACGCCCAAGGACGACGCGGGGAAGGGAACCGTCCCGGATGCCCACGATCCGAAGAAGACCCACGCACCAATTATGTTCACGACCGACATCGCGCTGATCACCGACCCGGCCTATTTGAAGATCTCGAAGCGGTTCCACGAGAACCCGAAAGAACTCGACGCCGCGTTCGCCAAGGCCTGGTACAAGTTGACGCACCGTGACATGGGCCCGGTCAGCCGCTGCCTCGGGCCGTTGGTGGCCAAGCCGCAACTGTTCCAAGATCCCGTCCCGGTGGTCGATTACAAGATGATCGACAAGGCGGACATTGCGGCCCTCAAGACGAAGATTCTCGAATCGGGCCTGTCGACGTCCCAACTGGTCTCGACGGCGTGGGCGTCCGCGTCGACGTACCGTGGCACCGACAAACGCGGGGGAGCCAACGGGGCCCGCATCCGCCTCGCCCCGCAGAAAGATTGGAAGGCGAACCAGCCGGACGAACTCGCCAAAGTGCTGCAAATCTTGGAGAAGATCCAAACCGAGTTCAACGCGGCCAAGGTCGGTGGGAAGCAAGTCTCGCTCGCGGATCTGATCGTCCTCGGCGGTTGCGCCGGGGTCGAACAAGCGGCGAAGAAAGCCGGCAGCGAAGTGGCGGTGCCGTTCGCACCGGGCCGCACCGACGCCTCGCAAGAGCAGACCGACGCGAAGTCGTTCGCGGTGCTCGAGCCGGTCAACGACGGGTTCCGCAACTTCTTCAGCCGGGATTTGACTCGTCCCGCCGAAACGACATTGGTCGAACGGGCCGATCTGCTCACGCTGTCCGCTCCGGAGATGACCGTGCTCGTCGGCGGCCTGCGGGTGCTCAATGCCAACGCGGGGAGCACGCCGCTCGGTGTCTTCACCAAGCGGCCGGAGACGTTGACCAACGACTTCTTCGTGAACCTGCTCGACATGAACACGCAGTGGAAGAAGTCGACGGTCTGCGAATACTTCTTCGACGGCCGCGACGCCAACACGGGCAAGGTCAAGTGGACGGCCAGTTCGGTGGACTTGGTGTTCGGTTCAAACTCGCAACTCCGGGCCATCGCCGAAGTGTACGCCAGTGAGGACGCCCAACCGAAGTTCGTGCGCGACTTCGTGTCGGCGTGGAACAAGGTGATGAACCTCGATCGCTTCGACCTCGATCCCGCTCACCGTACCGGGGCGCGGGCCGCAGCACCGCAGCAACACTAAAAGTAGTTCTTTGTTGGAGTTCAACCTTTTAGGTTGTCTTGGTGGAACGAGTCTTCGAGGTTCTACGTTTACGCATGACCGGGCCGGGGGTAATGAATACCCGGCCCGGTTTTTTCGTTGGCTTTGTCTCACACAGCGGGCGTGGAACTTCGAAGACTCGTTCCACCAAGACAACCTCAAGGTTGAACTCCAACGAATCGCATCGACTGTGGAGGTTGCTTTGAGAAGCTAGCAGCGTATTTATAGCTTTTAATTCGCCTGCCCACCGCTTCGTGCCGAGAGTGACGATGACTTTGCAATCGCCCGTTCACCTGTTCGAAGATCTCGAGGTCGGCCGCGTTTGGCAATCCCCCGGTCGCACGATCACCGAGACCGACATCGTGACGTTCGCCGGCTTCAGCGGCGACTACAACGCCATCCACACCGATCACGAATTCGCCAAGACCACCGCGTACCGCCGGCCCATCGCCCACGGTTTCGGCATCTTCAGCATTGCCAGCGGCTTGAGTCTCCATTCGCCCACCATGAAGACCGTAGCCCTCCTCAGCGTCACGGAATGGAAGTTCCTCTCCCCCGTGTTCATCGGCGACACGATCCACGTCCTCAGCCGCGTGATCGAGAAGACGCTGAAAGGCGTCGGCAAGCGCGGGGAAGTGCTCTGGCAACGCCAAATTTGCAACCACGAAGGCAAAGTCGTGCAAGAAGGCCGGATGAGCACGCTGGTGGAATGCCGGCCCAAAGGGTGACGGTGCCGATCACGCTCGATTCACTTGGAACAATTCGCGTATCAAATCGTCCCCCGCGGCAGATAGTAGGTAGAGGGTAGGCCAACCCTGCCGCCGAGGGAGGATCATGCCGACCAGCCCGATGACCATTGTGAATGAACAGCTCCGCCGGGCGCTGCTA
>JANXWE010000337.1 GCA_025351325.1 Fimbriiglobus sp. | reverse complement strand
GTTCTTTCAGGCTCTCCACATTACCAAAAAGCTACCGTCTGTTTGGGTGTAGAGTTTTCGGTCATTCACGCCCGACGATTCTAAGCAGTCGAGCAAATTCGAGACGTCGGTGAGATTATCCAGCGTGCGTTCTTTCCAGATGCGGGGTTCGACTTCGTCGCTATCGGGTAACAAAACATTTTCAACTTCGAGATCAAGCCCTTGGAAGCAAGCAGTTTGCGTCATCATGGTGTGTCTCCTGTTGGGGAGTGAGAGACAGGGTCAAATGGGGCACCTTCCATGCCATTCGTGTCACGAGCTGTTTGGCCATACTCTTATTGTAGACGGATCAGAGTGTCCTTTTCGCGGCGCCGGAGCCGCTTGATAGCCGATTCCCGTTTCAGGGCATCACTTCGCGTCGTTTGGATTTCGCGGTAGACGATCTGTGTCGGCAGTCGGCAGCGGGTGTACCGCGACGCGGTGCCCGCATTGTGCTGCTGGCATCGCCGGTCGATGTCGAGCGTGATGCCCGTGTAAAGCGAGCCGTCGGCGCAACGCAAGATGTAGACGAACCAAGACGTGGGCGAATCGGTTTCCATTCCGGCAGTCACTCCGCCACGACTTTTCCGAGTTCTGCAACCAGCATGCGTAGGAACGGCTCGGCGTCCGAGACGATCCCCACCGTTTGGGTACTCCCGCGATCCATGAGTTTGGTCACCGTGGCCGGGTTGATGTCGATGCAGGCGACTTTCACCCAGGCCGGCAACAAATTCCCGACGGCGATACTATGGAGCGTGGTCGCCACCATGAGGCAGAAGCCGCTGCCGGGAATATGAGCCCGCATTTCGGTTTGGGCCGTGAGTACATCGGTGATGACTTCCGGAAGCGGGCCATCGTCGCGGATGCTGCCACACAGCACGTAGGGTACCTGCTTGCGGACGCACTCGTACATGATCCCGGACGTCAGCAGCCCCTTCTGCACCGCCGCCGCGATGCTCCCCTCGCGGCGAATCGTATTGATCGTGCGGAGGTGGTGCTCGTGCCCCTCTTCCGTCGGCAACCCGTGGTCGAGCGAGACGCCCAAACTGGTGCCGTAAAGGGCCTGTTCGATGTCGTGCGTCGCCAGGGCATTGCCGGCGAAGATCACTTGGATGAGGCCCTGCCGCACCAGATGGGCCACGTGTTCGGCCCCGCCCGTGTGGACGACCGCCGGCCCCAACACGGCGATGATCTTCTCGCCGTTGGCCCGGCAACGCTTCATCGCGGCGGCGACTTCGCGCACGCTCACGGCCTTGGGGCGTTCGCTCGACACGGGGCTGGCCATGAACTCGAACAGGTTGCCCCGGCGCGACTCCGATTCCGGCGGGAAGACCCGTGTACCCCGCCGACCGACGACGATGCGGTCGCCGAGGGTCACCCCGGTCATCGCGACGCAACGTGCCGAAGTTCCTTCCGAATCGATGGCGATGCCGCAATCCATTTCTTGGTCTTCGACTTCGACCCATTCGCCGTGCAATCGGACTTGCGTGCGAAAGTTGGTGCTGCAATAGAAACCATCCGGGTAGGCCCCGGCGATGTCGGCGACCGCGGTCACGCAATCTTTGCTGTCGGTCGGGATGGCGCCGTGCGGGTGGATCTCGGCGAGGATCGCTTCGAGCTGCGCCGAGGTGGCGGCTTGCACTTCCATCCGCACCCGGCTCGGATTGTCCTGCTTTTCCCCCAGCACGAACTCATGGATGTGGTAGCCACCGCCGCGCGACAGGATCGCATCGAGTACTTTGGGCAACAGCAGGGAATCGACGATGTGCCCCTGCATCTCGACGTGTTCGACGAACGGTTTCAGTTCTGTGGACATGGGCGCCTCGGCTCGATGAAAATTTCGCTCACTTCGCGACGACCCACGTGGCCTCTTTAGCCAATGCATAGATAGGAGAGTGCTGACGAAGATCTTTGGTCAAGCCGCGTTTCAATGTGAATGTCACGACGTCCTTTTCGCTCACGGCCGTCAACTTGTCGGCACCTGAACCACCCCAAGTGAAGATCAGGACGTACTCTTTGTCGAAGTCGACAACGTTGGCAATCGCGTCTTGCGTGTCCACGTCTTTCACAGCAATCGCGAGTTCTTCTTTGGAGGTGACCTTCATCGGCTTGTCGACTCCGCCAGCTTTGCGCGGTTCGATTTTTGCTTCCTTGAGTTCTAACTGACGGACAAGTTCTTTCTTTTCATCCTTCGACTCTGCGAAGCCCATGAACGCGAAGCCAAGGGCGAGTAATACGAGAGTCCGCATCGAAAAACCTCCAAAAGGGTACTGAGGGAATTATATGCGGGGGAAGGCGATTCGGT
>JANXWE010000097.1 GCA_025351325.1 Fimbriiglobus sp. | reverse complement strand
GCGGATGGTTCGGACGCTCCCGTCGAACAGGGCCACGGGCAATCCGGCCGAGAACGGCGTCTGGGGGATCCGGCTGTCCGCCTCGCGCGGCTTCGGGCGGACTTGGAACGTCAACCCCGGTACGGAGGGCCGCGTGACCGACGGGTTTCCCGAGGTGATCGGGACCACGTCGCCCCAGCCCGCGTCGGCGAAGCTCGCCCGCCGATCTCCGAGGGTGTTGCGCTCCGGGTAAAAGTCGGGATAGGCGGGATTCATCTGCCCGTGCTTCAACCGCGAGTAGGGGAGAAAATCTTCTGTTGACCCAGGGAGACACTCCAGTTTGAAGGTGGCGAAGTACCGCTCCGCGAACGCGATGGTGTTCGAGGTGCCGTCGGAAATGCTGCCCGGGAAGCGCGGCGGCCCGGTGAACGCCACCATGTTGAAGGCGTAGCTCATCGGCCCGCCGTAGTGATCCAAAGCGATTTCCCCTCGGGCGTTTCTTCCGGGGATATAGGCATCGGGGTAAGTCGGGTCGCCGGGGCTGATGAGGTAGGGTCGGACGCCGGTCGTTTCGCGGCCCGGATTGTTGATGTCTTCGCCGTCGAGCAGCCGGATGAGGAGCCAGAATGGAGGCGCGCAGTACGCATCTCCGCAAGCGCCGTAATATCGCAGGTCTTCTTCCCTTGTCCATGGATCGGCCTTGACAACCCCGCCGATGTTGCCGTTATTCGCGTCGGCGACCTGATGTAGGGCGAGGCTGAGTTGGTGCAGGTTGTTCTTCGATTTCATGAGCGAGGCCGTCTCGCGCACCTTCTGCACCGCCGGCAGCAGCAAGCCGATGAGGGTCGCCAGAATCCCGATGACCACCAGGATTTCGACCAGTGTTGCCCCGCGTCGATTCGACATCTCATACCTCCTTGTAGAAATCCTCCGCGGGCAAACCTCGCGGAGTGTGCGTACGCTCAAATCAATTGACGACTCCCGAGTTGTACGGCGCAAACACGACTTTGATTGATTTCCATGGACCGGTAGCATTGGCCCTGTATTGAATATCTCCGCGGATCATGAGAGTCGCCGGTGGGTCCTTGATGGTGATCGGAGCAGGAGGTCCGTAACCGATGATCGCCGCACCATTGTGGACGACAGCCTGATCGTACGTTGTGAGTCCGGCCCACACTTTGATGCCCCCGCCAATCCCAGGACCTTTATCTTCGACCGCGTCGACGACGACTTGAAACTCTTCCGCGGCGACGGGCTGCCGATTGACGACGAACTTGCCTTGTGGTGCGACGGTCGGATCGGTGACGCCCGCTTTGTATCCGGCGATGATCGATGAGCTGGTACACGTCGGTGGTACCGCCTGTGCGACCCCGGTTAGCATGACGACCGCCGTCGCGCAGATCAAGCCCAATCGAGTGTTCATTCCATTGCTCCCGTCGTGGTTGTGAAACTAGGTGTTACCGACAATTGCCAATATTCGCAGGGGGGGGGGGGCAGTTGTCAAGTGCGGCGTCTGCAGAATTTTCGGTTCCAATAAACCAAGAAGCCCCCGGCAACCTGCCGGGGGCTTCTTCATTTCACTTCACCTAATTCCCAATCCTTACTTCCCGCCGCGGACGGTGCCCGGCGGCAGGTCCGCCAGTTCCACGGGGACGGCGGCGTAGTGGCTGAACTCCATGCTGAAGCTCGCTTGGCCCTTGGTCGCGGAGCGCAGGTCGCTCGTGTAGCCGAACAGGTTGGCCAGCGGGATCTTGGCGCTCACCTGGGCCACGCCACGGTCTTCGGTCGTGTCCTCGATGACGCCCCGCTTGCTGCTGATGTTCCCCGTGATCTGCCCTTGGTAGTCCTTGGGCGACACCACCACCACCTTCATGATCGGCTCCAGCAGTTGGATGCCGGCCTTGTCTTGGGCTTCGCGGAAGGCTTCCAAGGCACACAGGTAGAACGCGTCTTGCGACGAGTCGACGTCGTGCATCTTGCCGAAGTAGAGGTCGAACTCGAGGTCGACGAACGGGAACGGGTACTTGTGCCCCTTCTTCGCCCCCTCGCGCAGGCCTTCTTCCACGCTCGGGATGAACTGCTTGTCGATCGCCCCCTGCGTGATGCTGTTCACGAAGTAAACGTTGTTCGGCTCTTGCTTGATCTTGGGGTCGTTGAGCGCTTCGATCTCCTTGACCTTCACCTCGATCTGCTCCGGGGTCAGCGGGCTGTACTTCACCGCGATCACCGCGAACTTGCCGCGACCGCCGGTCTGCTTCTGGAACTTGTATTCGAAGTCGACCGGGCGGGCGAGGCTCTGGCGGTAGGCCACGCGGGGCCGTCCGAGCTTCACCGATTCGATGTCGTCTTGGCGGATGCCGACGGCACGCTTGAGCTTCTCGATGCTGATTTCCAGGTGGAGTTCGCCCATCCCGGAGATGATCGTATCCTTGGTCTCGTCGTCGGTGTGGGTCTTCAGCGTCGGATCATCTCGGACCAAGCGGTTGAGGGCTTCTCCGACTTTGCTGGCGTCGAGCAGCTTGCTGAACGTCAACGCTTGCGCGATGACCGGCTTCGGGAACTGGATCGCTTCGAGGGCGACCGGTTGCTCCGTGTCGGACAGCGTGTTGCCCGTGAACGTGTCGGCGAGGCCCATGGCCGCGACGATGTCGCCGGGGCCGGCGCTCTCCAGCGGGATGCGCTTGTCGCCCATCATCCGCATGAAGCGGGCGATCCGCTCCTTCTTGCCGGTGGTGGTGTTCATGTACGTTTCGCCCGGCCGCATCGTGCCCGAGTACACGCGGATGTACACGAGGTCGCCGTTGGTCTCGGCGACCGTCTTGAAGGCCAGCGCGCTCATCGGCTCGTCGGCCTCCGGCTTGCGCAGGAAATGCTCCTTCGTCTTCGGGTGCACCGCATTCACCGGCGGCCGGTCCAGAGGGCTGGGCAGGCAATCGACGACGAGGTCGAGCAGTTGCTGGACGCCGTGGAACATCTTGCTGCTGCCGCAATGCACGGGCGTGAACAGGTTCCCGAGCGTCCCCGCGCGGAGCGTCTTGAGGATCAGATCGATGCTGACGGGTTTGCCTTCGAGCACCAGTTCCGTGACTTCGTCCGACGCGATCGAAATGCCGTCGAGCATCTCGTCGCGGCGTTTAATCGCTTCGGCGAGGTACTTCTCGGGCACGTCGTTCGAGTAGAACTCGCGGTGCGTTTTGTCGTCGGTGTTGCGCGTGACCAGCTTCATGCGGATCAAGTCGATGATCCCTTCGAGGGCCGAATCCTGGCCGGCGGGGATGGTCACCACGACCGGGTTCGCGTGCAGCTTCGTTCTCATTTGGTCGACGCAGGCCCAGAAGTTGGAACCCATGCGGTCGAGCTTGTTGACGTAGGCCAACCGGGGCACCTTGTACTTGGTGGCCTGGCGCCAGACGGTTTCGGATTGCACCTCGACGCCGCCCTTGGCACAGAAGACGCCGATGGCGCCGTCGAGGACGCGCAGGGATCGTTCGACCTCGGCGGTGAAGTCGACGTGGCCGGGGGTGTCGATGATGTTGATCGCGATGTCGTTGCCGTCGTGGTCGAGCCAGTCGATCGACACGGCGGCGCTGTTGATCGTGATCCCCTTCTGGCGTTCGAGGGGGTCGAAGTCCGTGGTGGTATCGCCGTCGTCGACGTCGCCGACTTTGTGCTTGGTGCCGCTGTAATATAAAATTCGTTCGGTGGTCGTGGTCTTGCCCGCGTCGACGTGGGCCATGATTCCAATGTTTCGGACTTTGTCGAGCTTCATGTGAGGCCTGCCCCCGGCACAGTCGGGGAAAGAGGAAAACGCAGCGGCGGAAACGAATCCGCCGCCGGCGGGCCAAGGTGCCTGCCGTGTGAGATAGAGCCGACCGACGGTAATGGGGTTCGGCGGTTTGCCCCGGACACCGGAGCAAAAGATACTGTATCTGCACGGGCGACAATGTCTACGGTCGACCGTGCGAAGGTACTGTGAAGGATCGAATGGCACCCATTATCGGATGAGCAATTCCCGGTTCCTCGGATAATTGTCGAGAGATGGTAGGATGGGAGCCGTGCCGCGTGGGACGGGGACATCTTTCAATTGGAAGGGCAGTTCAATGGTTTTCATACGAGTGCCGTGGAACGTGAGTTTGGCGGGCTTGCTCCCAGCATCAGTGTTCGCAGGTAGCACGGTGTATAGCGCCGTTACGATTGTCATCTGAGCGCCAAGAGACTCGTTGTATATCATAAGTGGACTGATGTTTATAGGTAGTAGATTCATCGGTTTGCCGTGACCATCGACAAGGGCTAACCCGCATGCGTTGGTGAAGGTCGCCGCCTGCTTCTGTTCCTCGGGGCTGAGTTTCACTTGCACGCGACCGTGGAGAGCGTTATCTACCCACAGGCCGTCCGGGTTGGTATTCAAGGCACTACTGCCACTGAACGGAAACACCTTGTTGTGGTTGTAGATCGTCGTCACTGAAATTAAGTGTGTACCCACGTCGCCAGGTACACACTTCGCTTTCATACTCAATCCGCTATCACCCCTGACTTCTTGGTACGCATCTGTTAACTGGGGAATTGTCAGCATCGTTTCCGGTCGGCTATAAATTTTCCCACGCACCAGTCCATCGAACGTTTTCAGCTCCGTACTCGTTCCCTCGGGGTGGGCCAGGAGCTTGACATAGGCTTGGAACGCCGTCGCTCCGAATTCTGGTGACGGTGGTTCGACGTATGTGAATCCGTCTGGATTTCGGCGGAATCCGCCACGTACCCGGATCCGACGTCCATCTAACTCGTTGTTCAGCACGGGTGGATTGATGGACAAGTAGTCCCATAGCAGCAAGCGGCCCTCTTGATCGCGGGCCGTGGTCACCAACGGTTTTGTCGTGCCGATCCATTGGAATCGGGGTTCCGGTGTGATCTGCAACACGACGGGCACGCGATTCGTCGGCATCAGCGGCAAGTTGGCGACAGGAATTGGGATCGCTTCGATCCGGAAGCCCCCCGAGATGCAAACCGGGTTCGCGCGTTTCATCGACAGCGGCCGTAATTTCACCGGGCCAAGAGGCGTAAATGGCACTTTGGAGTCGGAGGTCGGCATCTGCAAACCGGATACCGCAACGCACGGTTCCACTTCCAAGCCGGCGTCTTCGATCAGCGATTGGACGGCTTCCCAGAAGACCATTTTCCCGGCTTTCGGCGTCAGTTTCTTGGCACGATCCCCGACCAGTTGAAACGAGTAGCCGGTCTGTTTGGTGAGGGAGTCCAGGGCCGCACCGAGGGTTTGCTCTTCGGCGTTCAGTTCCACGAGCGTACCCGCCGTGGCTTTGGCATTGGCCAACTCATGCTCGATTCGGGTGATCCACTCCGCCGCCCGCTCGGCGGCGTCCAAGCTGCCTGATTCGGCCACTTTGCGCAGGGTCGGCAAGGCGTTGGCACCCAGTTTGTACAACTGCTTGCCGGCGTCTTCCCGGTTGCGGTAATCGCGGTCTTCGAGTTGAGCGGCCAGTTGGATCAGTTCTGCGACTTTGACCGCTGAACTTTTCACTTTGATTTCTTGCGAGTACCCCGTGCCGGCAACGGCGACTGCCAAAACCGTGGCCGCAAAAAATTGACGCATGGGGGAGCTCCTCGGACGATCGACCGAATCTAGCATGGCCGAAGCAAAGCCGTTGTGCAAGCGGATGTTACGCCGCGTGGCCGAGCACCGCCGAAAACATGAACAAAATTCTTTTCCACTTTAACTTGCATTGGTGCAGTCTGGAGCTTACAACCCTATGACGAATCTCGCACTCGAACGGAAGGGTTCCCGTTAAGCGTGGTGACTTCGGTCACCGGGACGATGTTGCGTCGTCCGAGCCCATGGCTTCCCATGCTCCTCAACGAAGGCTGTTCCAGTTCCGCTATCGGCCGGGGGTGACCCTGTACGACATAAGACTGGAGCAACCCCGCGAATCGTGGTTCTTATGTCGTACAGGGTCACCCCCGGCCGGCGGAACCGTGAGCCTTCGATGCCCCAGGTCGAGTCGTTGACACCCGTCCGTTCGAGTCGAGAATTCGTGTCGGAGCTCCCCTTTGGCAACCACCCTGACCATCGCGGACCTGCAAAAGGCCTGGGCCAACCGCGATCCCCGTTTCACCCAGCTTCTCGTCGATTGTTCTGTTCAAGATGACCCCGTTCTCGAACCGCCACCACGGGAGGGTACCCCGACTTTTGATGAGTGGATTCGCTTCCAGCGAAGCAACGAGCTTCGTCGCAAAACGAAACCGGAACAAGCAGCAGCCCGCGTGGAACGGCTGAAAGTCGTCGAAGCCGCTGATTCGGAAGTGCCACTGCCGGAACGGCGTAAGATCGACACCGTGATCTTGGAGTTGTGGAACGCCAACGACGCCTTGGCTCGTGACACCCTCTTGCAAGTGATCGCCGAAGTCCCGTTGGTGTACGGCCCCTGGCGGGCACTCAAACGCATCTTCAAAGAGGCCGAGGTGAAGAACGACACCGAAGTGTATGGTGCTCTCGCGGCCCGTTTCGACTCCGCCTGTTCGAGTCGTTCGTGCGGGGAAATTAGTCCCGCCACGCTCGCGTATTTGGCTCGGCGTGCGTGGCGCTACCTGCGCCGGGTGGCGGTGCAACTGCCTGCAACTTATCCGGATGTCGCAGTCGATCTCCTGAGTCGATACACGGAAGACGCAATGTGGCCACGGACGTGGATTTGGAACCACATTGCCTTCCATGAGACGAAGAAATACGGTCGTGCGGGCTTCCGGTTCGATTCGCGGAGTCAGCCCAAACCGAGCGAATTGAAGCACCGGGCCTACGGAGATCTTTGGAAACGCAGCCCGCGACCACTCTTTGCACTGCTGGAACTGGCCCGTGCCGAAACGGTGCGCGAGTTCGCCATCGCCGGGTTGAAGACCGACTTCAAGCCGGTGCTGCGGGATGTGGAACCGGCCTGGGTGCAGCGGCTCGCCGGCGTGCCGAGTGCCGCCGTCCACGAGTTCATGGTCTGGATTCTGCAGAACGTGCCGAAGTTCGAACAGGCGGCCTTCCGCAAACTCGGCCTGCACGACGCGGTGCTGCGGCTCTTCGATTCACCGTCGGGTGCGGCTCGTAAGTACGCCGCCGAATACGCGCGGATTCACGCCCGCGATTTGACCCTCGATCGACTTGTGAAACTGGCCAACAACGGCGATGCCGCCGTGCAGAAATTGGTGCTCGACCTCGTCGGCGAACGCGACCCGCGCAAGGAAATCGGCCTCGACGGTTGGGGCCGGTTACTCGAAACGACCTATATGAATGACTTTGCGGCGAAGTCGCTATTGAAGTCGTTCGGGGCCAAGGAACTGACGCCCGCGTGGTTTGCCGAACGCTTGCTACACGGCAGCCGTGCCGCCGGGGCCTTCGCCCAAACGAACCTGCTCAAGTTGCACCCGGCCAAGGGACTCGGCCCCGTGTACTTCGTCGATCTGTTGAAGAAGATCGACCTGAAGAACGACGCCCACTCGGCGCTAGCTCAGTGGGCAATGGGCGAGTTAAAACTGCTGGACCTGCCCGCGATCCCGCAAGCCGACCTGCAATGGCTGGCCCTGTTCCCCTTCACAGTTGCGGCCGTGGATGGCTGGATATCAGAGAGCAAGATTACCCCGCAGGCGTTTGGCGTCGATTTCTGGAAGATGCTGTCGTACGAACCGGACTGGGACGCCTCCCCGTGGCGGCGTGAGTTCACTGCGACCAATGGCGACTGGGCCGAACAACTGTGTTTCGACGAGAATCGGGCCGATGCGATCCTCGGTCGGTTCGCCGACGTGCGGGCCTTCACCAACGCCGAACTCGGCTTCGACTGGCTGATGAAACTGGTGGCCCGCGCCGAACCACGGTACTCCGACTTCGCCAAGAGTCGCTTGATCCGTTCGTTCGTGCCAGCCGATTTCGCACCGACAGTGGCGAGCAGTACCGCAGCGGTTCCCGCTGGTCGGGTCGAAGCCGATTTGCAGAAGAGTTCGTTCCTGTTCACCGGCAAACTGGCGACAATGACGCGCGACGAAGCCGAGGCCAAGGTGAAGGCCGCGAAGGGCACCGTAGCTGGCAGTGTGACCAAGAACCTGCATTACCTCGTGATCGGCGACGAAGGTTCCCCGCTGTACGGCCAAGGGAAAAAGGGAACGAAGCAAGTGAAGGGCGAAGAGTTGAACGCCGCCGGGGCGAACATTCGCATCATCTCCGAGACGATGTTTTTGCAGATGCTCAGCGGGGCGCCCGTGGCCGCCGCCGATGCGGACAGCACCCGCCTGGGTTGCGAGGCGCTCTGGAATATGGTTGTCAGCCCTGGCCCGGCCGATGCTCCAGCCGGGGTGTTCGCCCGCGATTATTTCCGCAAGCACCACCCCGCAATGGCCTTGGTGGATACTTCGCGGCCGGTCGATCCCGGAGCCGAAATCCCGGCGAACTTCCTGACGTGGGCACGCTTCGCCCCGATGTTCAACGAGACCCGTAAACCGCTCCGTGACTTTGCACTGGCCTATGCGCCTTATGAGTTCGCCCGCTGGAATCCGGCTGCCGAAGAGCTGGTGGCACTCACCGAGAATTCGTTCGTCGATGTCCGTCGCTTCGCCGCCAAGGCGTTACTCGCGGAGCCAGGAAAAGAGAGTCAGCCGTACCGCATCGACCCGGCGAACTTGGAAGCGGCCACGGTGTACCGCCTGTGCGAATCGGCGGTGGAAGAGACGCGGGCACTCGGGATGGAATTGATCCGCCGGTTGCCGAAGTTGCGTGTCCCGGAATCGCTGTTCCTGCTGTCGCAAAGTCCAGATCGCAAAGTGAGAGCATTCGTCATTCGCGCCCTGTGGAGCGTCTATCGCGATCGCGGGGTCACGGCCGATTGGAAACCACCCGTGCCACCGGCGCCGACCGTCGGGGCCAAGGCCAAGAAGGATGCCGAGAAACGCGGCATGGAACTCGGTACTGGCGTTCCCACAAGGCCGACTACCTGGCCTGCTGAAGGGGCAACGCTGGCCACATTCCTCCGTCGTGTGTTGTTCGAGTTGCCACCGGGGCCACCGCCAAAAACGCAGGGGCCAGCGACCAGTGCTGACGAAGCCGAGGCGACAACCAGTGACAAGCCAGTGTCGTTGAAGCCGATCCCGGCCCGCCGGGCGAAGCTGGACGCCCTCGAAGTGATGCGCGATTTGGCCATCGAAGAAGAAGCCTTCGCCGGTGGGATCCTCCCGCTACTCGATGAATTCGTCCATTCGCGTGGTAAGAGCGAACGGGCCGCCTGCCTTGTGGCCATCACGCGGATTCGCCACCGCTACCCGCAGTTTTCGCTCTCCCGGTAGGGTTTCGGTATGGCGCAGGATTTCTACTTCCCCTACCGCGGTGACCTCAAAGCCGCGCTCGGCCTCGGCGCCGAAATTGTCTTCGTGACGGTTCACCCCGAAGGCCTGCCGACGGCGCTGTACCGCTTCCAGATCGAAACCGACACCATCGCCGAGGTGCCCCTGCCATGCGGGGGCCTGGCACTGGCATCCGATGCTCAGAACATTTACGTCGCAGGTACCGACCGCCGGTTGTACTCGCTCGGCAAGAAACTCCAGCCGCTAGGCGAAGCGCTCGCCGACGATCTGGCTGCCTTGGTGCCAGTGGCGGGGGATCGGCTGGCGGTCGTCTGCGGTTCGCAATTGGTCTTGGTGTCCCGTGCCGACGGCGGCATCTTGCAAACGTTCGAACTGCCCGGCGTCGGTCGCTGCATTGCCACCGACAAATCGGGGCAGTGGCTGGCCGTCGGCTGCGACAACGGTTCGGTAGTCGTGTTCGATGGTCAAGACCGGGCCGAGTTCGAAGTGTCCGAAAGTGCGAAACTCCACGATGGCCGGGTCACGGCGATCTTGTTTGAACCGGAGGAATTGCGGTTCTTTTCGACCGGTGCCGATAACAAGCTGCTCAGCACGCACGCCCGGGGCGATCTCGACGCTGAAGATAAGGGGCGTGGCAACAACCACGAAAACCTGCCGACGGCGTTGCTACTGGTTCCGCAAGGCGATCGACTCTTGTCCGGTTCCCTGGATGCGACGATTAAAAACTGGCCGCGCGGCGGGGCGATAAAACCATCGACGTTGAAGGATCAACTCGGGCCGGTCATCGCACTGGTGGCGGCAGTCGTGTTCGACGATCCGGTGATCGTCGCACTCTGCACCGATAACACGATCCGCATCTTGGCTTTGGATGCCGAGAGCGGCAAATTCGACGAAGACGAACTCGACGGCAAGGTCACGCTGCACGGGGCGCAAGAATGGGCCGCACGCGAATTTGAGAACACTTGGGATACCAAAGCCCGCGATACCGCGCAGCAGAAGCTCGCCGGGTGGAATGACACGGCGTCCTTGACTTTGCTGGCCGGCCGGATTGCTGCCGACAGCGACTCTGGCTTGCGGGTGAAAGCGGCCAAGCTCCTCGGTGATGTCAAGAATCCGCGTGTGGCGGCGCTGCTCGAACCGCATCTGAACCACAACGACGACAAAGTGCGGGTCGCGGTGTTCGGCGGTTTGCAGAAACAACTCGGGCAGTCCGATCTGCGCCCCATCGACGCGGCCCTCGCCACCGGCAAACCCGAGATTGGCGTGCTGGCGGCGAAGGCGCTCGAACCGCTGGCTACAACTGACGACCAAGCGATGGCCCGGTTGGTCGCGGCGCTCGGCGCTCCGAAATGGGACGTGCGTGCTCAGGCCTTGCAATCGCTCGAAACGGTGACTGGAGCCACGAGTCCGCAGGCCGGGTTGCTGGCACTCCAAGCCAAGTTCGGCGACATCCGTGCAGCCGCCCTCACCCGCTTTTTCAGCAGCGGGTTACTCGCGGACGCCAGTGTGACCTCGGCCATCCGCCGGGCACTCGAGGACGATGATGGCACCGTCCGCCGGGTGGCATTCTTGCTGTCCATTGAATCGCGGCCGACGTTGGCAGCGGTGCTGCGTGCGCAAGACGACGACTTGCACCGGCAGTTGAACGAACTCGAAAAATCGGAGAGGGCCGCACCTAAAGCGACGGCGGCAAAACTCGATGCAGCAGACTACGATGCCCTGTTGCAAGCGACCGCGAGCCGGGCACTCGACACCTGCTTGCGTGGGGCCAAGGGGCTGGCGATCTTGAAGGATTCGCGGGCCTTCAGCTTGCTGTTGCAGCTCAGCCGGGAAGACGTCGTGCCGGCCCGGGTCGATGTCTGCCGGGCACTCGCGGCACTGGGTGATGGTCGAGCCACGAATCGATTGCGATCGTTGCTCGACGACCGCGAAGCGTCGGTGCGCGATGCGGCGTACACGGCGATGGTGGCACTCCACAAGACGGAGCCGCTGTTGGCCGCCGAAGCGGGGTTGGGGGCCACCGAAGCCGATGTGCGCTTGCGGGGGTTGCAAACGCTCGCCGAATTCGCCAAGGCCACACCACCGCAAAATGAGGCCGCACCCGCGTGGGGCTTGTTGGTTCGTACTCTCAACGACAGTGCCCCCAAGGTGCGTCAAGAGGCGTTCAAAGCCGCGTTGAACCGGGGGATAGGTGGTGGCGGCGAAGCGACGCTGCGGTTCATTCGCCAGTCGATTCATGCCGACGTTCGCCGTGAAGTGTTGATCGAAGTGACCGCCCAGATCGATCAGCCGTGGGCGGTGCCGTTGCAGTACGAGTTCTTCGATGACCCCGCCGCCGAGCTTCGCAAAGAGGCATTCGAGCAGGCGATCCGCAAGAACAAGGAGCTGCCACCGCTCGCGGCGATGCTGAAGTCACGGTACCCAGACGCGCGGTTGCTGGCACTCGAGGCCCTGTTCAAAAAGCACAGCAAACCGGCGCAGGCGCTGCTCCAATCGGCGATGGCCGACGGTGTTCCAGAAGTTCGCTGCGCAGCCATTTCGTACTTGATCGACGACGATGCCCGCGATGCATTGCATGCGGGGCTGAAGTCGGAATTGGCCGACGTGCGCTCCCGCGCCGTCGTGGCACTGGCCAAACAGGGTGATGCGGCCGCACTGGTTCCGCTGCGGGAACTGGCCTTTACCCCGGAGCCGCAAGAGCCGCACTTGAAAGCAACGTGGACGGAAAACGTCGGCCTCGCCTTGGTTGGTTTGAAATCACTCGGCGATCCCTCGGTGTTCGGTGACCTGCTGAATTTGCTCGAATCTTCACACGAAACCATCCGCCGGGGCGCGGCTCAAGCGTTGCTCACCACAGCCCGTGCCGAGAACGTGGCTGCCCTGCGAGAGGCGATGACGCACGCCGATTCGCATGTGAAGTTCCCAGCGGCCCTGACCCTCGCTTGGCTCGGTGATGCCTCCGTCGGCCCGTTGGTGCGCTCCGACGAAGCGGTGACGGTACTTGGCATCGACGGCCCATTCACGGCGGCACTGGCACAGGGTTCCTCGGGGTTGCTCGCGGGCTTTTTGGACAACCCCGATGAAGCGGTGCGGACGCGGGCACTCTTCGTTCATCTGTTACTTGAGCTTGCTGGCACCGACGGCACGCCCGATCTTTGCTTGCAAACGCTCTCGGCACAATCGGCACGGTTGCGACTCGCGGCTGCTCAAGGGTTGGAAGCATTCCACGACCGTGCCAACTTCTTGACATTCGTGACGACCACGCTGAACGACCGGGGTGACGCCCCCGCCTGGAAGATCCCGGCTGAAGAAATTGAAGCATTTGCGGCAGTTCTGGCGTTGGCTCCGTCGCAGCTTCGGGCACTCGCGTACTTCCCGCTGCTCGCCTTCGAAGAAAAAGAGCAGGGTCGCTGGACAGCGGAATTCGGACTGCTGAAATCGCGATATTCGACCGCATTCACGACGGCGTTGGCCAAGGCCAAGCCGGTGCCACCGAAGTTGAATCAGGCGGAACCCCGCGAACTCGCCTTCGGGGCCTACATCGGCTTGGTACGCGAGCAGGGCGGAGCCGCCGCGACGCCGGCGGTCATCCGGATTCGCCAGACGGCGTTGGCCCGCATCTCCGCCTTGGCCAAGTTGGAACCGGCGTTGGTGCGGGCGACTCAACCGGTGCTGACGCAAGCCCTCGGCGACCCGAATCAAGCGGTGCGTTTGCAAGCGTTCGACCACTTGCTGAACCTCGGCATCGACCGGGCCACGCTCAGCCGAGATGCCCTCGAAGCCGGGTTCACCGATCTCGGGGTGAAGGGGTTGCAACTGCTGACGGAAGGCACCAAAGGCAAAGACGGCGACGCGGTGCTCGAACGGGTGCTGCTCAGTCGCACCGACGATTTGGCCCTCGAAGCGGCGAAGCTGCTGGTGAAGTCGCGTGGGCCGGTGTCCGTGGCCACCGTCGCCCTCGACGCGGTCTTCCCCGCCCTGCGAACCCAAGCCGTCAACTGGCTCCACGAGAACGACCCGGCGGGTCGAGCGGCTCTGCGAACCGCGACGGCTTCACGGTATCGGCAAGTCCGCGAAGAAGCGGCGTTGGCCCTGGCCCAGAAGAAAGACACGGCCGCGTTCGAAACATTGAAAGCATTGCTGAAGGAAGCTACGACGCCCGAACAACAGGGGAAACTGATCGCCGGCTTCGTCGCGTTGGCCGATCCGCGTGCCGTCGATGCCCTGCTCGACCGCGTGGTGATCGATCCCACCGGTACTGCCGTCGCCACCGAGTTGATCGAGGCCGCCGGCAGTTTCCGCAATCCGGCATCCGCGGAGCGGATGCTGAAGCTGGCGGTCGACAAGAAGGAATTCCAGGCGCCGCTCTTCAACGCCACGTACACCGTATCGGGGTTCGATCAGGACGAGGAGAGCGACGAGGACGAACCGGCCCGATTGGCACGCGAGAAGAAGCAGCACCCGCGCCACTCAGCCGTGCTGGCCAAGTTGCTCGAAGCACTTTCGGCTGCCGGGATCTTGCGGAATGAACTGCACACCATCCGCGATGCGGAGTCGGCGCGCGGGTCCGAAGTCGATCCCGTGCTGAGCACGCTGGGCGCGAACCCGGACGAAGAGATCCGCCACACGGCCATCGAATCAATTGCGTGGCGAGCGAAGGAACGGCAGGGGTCGGTTGAACCGCTGGCGAAAGCTCTCAAGCATAAAGATCCGACCACGCAGTTCCTCGCGGCCGAGGGGTTGGCCCGAGTGCAGCGGCCGGAAGGGTTGCAAGTCCTGCTGAGCAGCATCGAATATTTGGACGACGTGGCGATGCGGCAGCGGGCGGTGCTGGCACTGGGTGAACTCGCTGACCCGCGTGCCGTGGATGTGTTGGTGAAACTCGCCGGGGAAGACAACCACGCCCTGCAAGAGTCGGCTGCGGAGGCCATTGGGCACCTGCGGCGCAGCCCGCGTGCCGAGGCCATCGGCAAGTTGCTCGAACGGTTGGCGAAGTCGCCTCGGAGTGGAATCGCGCAGAGTGCGCTGGTCGGGTTGCGCTGGTTCGATTCACCAAGCGGTTGGAGCTTGATCCAAGCCGCGGCTGTCGGCAGCAATTGGCGCACGCAGATGATTGCCTGCCGGGAACTCGCGTTCCACGATACTCCCGCCATCCGCGACCTATTGTTGAAAGTGCTACGGACGGAGCGCGACAACGATGTCATCCGGGCCGCCTTCGATTCCGCCGTCAAACTCTTCGGCCCGGACAACTTTGAACCACACTACGCGGCCATTCAAAATCCCCAGCATGGTGCCGACAAGTTTGGCAAATCCGAGGTCGATGCGCTGGCCGTGGTTTGCGAGAAGGGCGATGTTCTCCGGTTGCTCGAACTCTTCCCGAAGTGCAGCGACGACGTGAAGGGGCGGCTCGAAACGAGTCTGACCAGTCGGCCGGATGTCCCCGTGGCCCCAGCACTGGCGGCGTTGGATCGCGCCGATGATTCCACGGTGCGATTGGCCGCCCGTATGTTGGGACACGCCGAGAAATTGCCGGCGAGCGCGGGTGCTGCCCTGCAAAAAGCCGTGAAGAGTTGGTGGGCCAAGTGGCAGGAATTGGAAGCGAAACAAGCAGATGCGAATGGCTCGACGACGTGCTTGCCGGAACTGTTCTGGGCCTGCCAACGGGTGGGTGTGGGAAGCGAGACTGTCGCCGGGATTGCCACGAGCCAACTGGATGACGCCCGCGCGAAACCGATTCGGCTCGCAGCACTGCGGTCACTTGTTGGTTCTGCCAAGCCGACCGCTGCGATACTGGACGCCTTCAAAACGCTGGCGGCTGGCACCGACGCGGAGCTGCGGATTCTCGCGGCCACCGCACTCGCCCACGCGGACTCCGCTCAGGCTGGCAAGATGCTGCCGCAGTTCTTCGCCGACCGCCCGACCTTCACGCGGATGCGCAACGCCGGTGCGGTGAACGTCGCCGTGAATGTGGCTGTGGGGCAAGCCAGCCAACAAGCGGTGGTACTCCTCGCCGCGAAGGATGTGCCGACACTCGCGGCCGTGGCCACGGACAAGAAAGCGGCCGAGCCGGTGCGATTGGGTGCGGTCGAAGGACTTGGCTTCTTGGCCGACGTCGCCGCGGAAGCGGTGCTGGTGAAACTCGGTGCCGACGACAAAGTGGATGAAGAGATTCGCAAGGCGGCGTGGAAGGCCTTGAGCCGGTCGAAACGGGCGCGGAAGTTGACCCTGGCGAGGCGAACGGCATGAGCACCGAAGTGGAAACGACCGACGAAGCCCCGACGACGCCGGCCCATTTGCGCTATGGCGGTAGCTCCCACGTGGCCACAACGGGCACGGCGGCGCAGCTCGAACTGTTCGGCAATCTGGATCGGCCCGCCGTCGAGTTTCGGGGCACCATCCGCGAGCCGCTCCGCTTCCGCGAAGCACTGTCTGCGTTGTACGCCATCGTTGGTAGCGACTACCGCTACCAACCCAAAGATCGCACGGCGTACCTGGCATACCTTCGGCTGAAAAAAGAGACCGCGTCGCAGTCGATCTGGCAGGCCCAGCAAGCGTATTTCGGTTGGCTATTGCGGAACGATCCGCTGCTCTTTTGCATTCTCGATCCGGTGGTGACCGTCCACCCGGATCGGGTGTTGTTGGAAGTATTCAGCCGCGATGAATCGGGGTACGCCTGCCTTGCATTCGCGCGGGAAGCGTTCGACGAAATCGGCGCAGTGCGAGCGGGTACCACCAACATCGACTTCAGCGAAGCGCTCTTCGCCAGCGTCCAGCAGATGCGCGACTACCGCAAGACGGAACTGCACATCGGCACGGCTGGCGTGCAACTGAAAACCGAAACCGAACCGGGCGTGCTCGAGAAACAGATTCGCGTGCCCGACTCGTGGTTGCGCGGATTCTTGCAGGTGCAATCGGCGGCCACATTACCGCTCGAACATGTGCAGTTGGCCCCGATGGATTTGTACAACGCCCTGCGGCACCTGCGGATGAACGGGGACCGCAAGGGCAAGCGGCGCGGGCTGCGGTTGGAGCTGATCCCGGCGCAGCAGCCGCGCCTCGTGCTCGAACCGTCCGAGACCGTGATCGAAGCGACCGGGCCGGTGTTCAAAGGAACTGCCGCAAAAGTTGTCCGCGTTTGGGGCCGACGACGCTTGTTGCTGATGAAGCGATTGTTGCCGTATGTGCAGAGTGTGGATGTCTACTTGCTCGGTAGTGGCTTGCCGAGTTTCTGGATCTTCCGCGCCGGTGATATCACCTTGACAGTGGGTCTGACCGGATTCACCGCCGCGAACTGGTCGAGTGCACTCGGATTCGATTTGCTGTTGCCACGACAGATCACCAGTGGTGGTGCACTCGAAAAGATCACCGAGTATTTGGCCGACGGGGTGTGGGTTGCCACCAAGGAACAGATCGGCAAAGAGACGGGGCTGAAGGGGTCGCAGTTGCTGGAAGCGTTGCAACTCGGGTGCCAGCAGGGGCAACTGATGTTCGACTTGGCAACCCAGCAGTACCGCTACCGGCCGCTGGTGGAAACGAAGCTCGACCTCACTCGATTGCAGTATCGCAACGTCCGCGAGAAAGTCGCCCACGACCTGTTGACCCGCCGCGATGCGGTGAAGATCGTTTCAGCGAATCGCATCGCGGCCCAAGGGTTGGAACTCACCGGCCAAGTGACGGTGACCGAAGAGAAGCGCGACTACCGCCCGCAGATGCTGATCGCCGACGAAGGCAACTTGCGCCGTGCGAGTTGCACCTGTGCCCAGTTCCGCAAGCAGGGTTTGAAGGCGGGGCCGTGCGTCCACCTGATAGCCCTTCGGTTGGCTTGGGCAGTGCGAGAAGCGGCGACGGCCAAGACCGACGACGGCGTCACCTTTGAAACGCGGGCGTTCACTCAGCGTGATGCGGCTGGGGAAAACGTCGTGCAGATTTCGCTGGAACGCAAGAAGTTGAAAGTGCGTTGGGGCCGCGCGGGCCAGACCATGCGGTTGCAATCGGTGCGGTTCAACAGCGAAGGTGAAGCCCGGGCCTCGTATTTTCAGCGCCTCGCCGATCTCGATGCGAAGGGCTACCTCGACGCCATCGCCGAATAGTTTCGACGTTCCTTAGCCCACGGCTCCCCCGATCATGAGCACGCCGCAGACCGATCTCTTGACCCTCTGGACGTTGATTTCCCAAGCCGGGGGCCGCCGTGCTTACGTCGACAATCAACTGAAGGAACGCGGTTACCTCGTCGAGCGGCGCGACGCCGACGCGATGACCGACCGCGAACGTGACCAGTACAAGAAAGAATTGAAGCGCGAAGCGGCGGAGCGGAAGACGCTCGACCGGCAGGCCTGGACGGCGTACAAGGCTGCCAACATCGTCCACTTGGGCGATGGCATTTTCTGGAGCGACGACAACAAACCGGACAAATGGGACACGCCGAACGCAGTCGAACGAGCTGCTGAGAACGAACTGCCCGCGCTCGATACCCCGTTGCAACTGGCGGAGGCGTTGGGGCTGACCGTCGCCGACTTGCGGGCGATGACCTACCACCGCGATGCCGCGACGATGCTGCACTACGTCCGCTTCACCATCCCCAAACGCGACGGGGAACCGCGGCCGATCTGGGCGCCGCTGCCGCGCTTGAAAGCGGCCCAGCGCTGGGTACTGCACAACATCGCCGAACGCTTGCCCGTGCACGGGGCCGCGCAGGGGTTCTTGGCGGGCCGGTCGATTCTGACCAACGCGGCGGTGCACACCGGCTCGCAGGTGCTGGTGAAAATGGATGTGGAGCAGTTTTTCCCCACCATCACATGGCGTCGGGTCAAGGGATTGTTCCGCCGGGCTGGTTACCGCGAATCCATTTCGACGTTGTTGGCGTTGCTCTGCACCGAAAGCCCACGGGAAATCGTGGAGCTGGAAGGGAAGAAGTACTTCGTGGCACTCGGGCCGCGCTGCTTGCCGCAAGGGGCACCGACCAGTCCGGCACTCACCAACGCACTCTGTTTGCGGTTTGATCGTCGGCTGGCGGCACTGGCACTCAAAGCCGGTTGGCGCTACAGCCGCTACGCGGATGATCTCACTTTCAGTCTACCCGAGGGTGCCCCGGACTGTGCGCCGGATGGGTTGATTCGCACAGTGACCAAAATCGCCGCCGCGGAAGGGTTAGCGATCAAGGAATCGAAGACGCGGGTGATCCGCTTGGGGCGTCGGCAGACGGTGACGGGACTGGTGGTGAACGGTTTGGCGGCCCCGCGGACGCCGCGCAAACTCCGCCGGGAACTCCGGGCAGCTCTGTTCAATTTGAATGCGGGCAAGCCGCTGCCCGAAGGTGAAACGCTGGCCCGGTTGCAGGGTTACGCGGCCTACGTGTCCATGACCGACCCGAAGTTGGGCCGGCATTACTTGGACGCATTGGCGAAGGTCAATTTCGATTGAAGTGGCGCATTCGACCGATCGAAATCCACGCGGCGGTTCGGGCGCCTCAGTGGGATACCGGGGCGGTTCGGGCGCAGTTCCAGAGTGGCTTGAGCAACGAGGACCGCTTTCCGCCACTTCGGCACGAACGCACGCGGGCCGTTGGCCTTGTGACCGCGCCGCGCCACCTCCCGGCCGATTTCTGAATAGACCAGTGCGGCCACGCGAATCGCCAGTCGGCAGCGCGGTGACAAATATTTCAGGCCCAACGCACCGGAACGATAGTAGTGGTCGGCCACGTTCAAGAGCCGACGGATAGCCGGGGCCAGTGCCACATCATCGAGTTTGGTGCCTGGTTGCGGTACATTGGTCAGCCAACGTTCGGGAATGTAAAGTCGGCCACGCGACCAATCCTCGGCGACATCGCGGGCGATGTTGGTGAGCTGCATGGCCGTGCCGAGATCGGCGGCATGCGGGAGGGCCGCGTCGTCGCTGACTCCGAAGACATGGCACATCATGAGGCCGACCACCCCGGCTGCGCGGTGGCAGTATAGCAGCAAATCGTCGGTCGTTCGGTACGTGGCGCCGGTGGCATCCATTTCGAAGCCGGCGATCATTTCGAGTGGATATTCCCGAGGCACGGCACACTCATCCACCACCATTCGCAACGCTTCGGCCGGGCCGGTGACGGGGCGACCGGCGTAAACATCGTCGATATCGTTCCGCAACTTCTCGAGCGCATCGACCGCTGCATTAGCACTGGTGGCATGATCCACTGCGTCGTCGGCGGCGCGGCACCAAGCGTAGAGCGCTTCGGCACGGCGTCGTTCGACGGGTGGCAGCAATCGGGCGGCCAGCGAGAAACTTTTGGAATGCCGGCGGATGACGTCACGGTCGGTCATAGCGAGTAATCCTTCTGAATCACCGATACGGTGGCCTTGGCCGAGTTCACCACGCCGGGTACCCCCGCGCCGGGGTGTGTGCCCGCGCCGACGAGGTACAAGCCGGGAATGCGGTCGTCGCGGTTGTGCGGCCGGAAGTACGCGCTCTGGGTCAGCAGAGGTGCCACCGAAAATGCTGAACCTTGGTGTGCCCCGAGTTCGTGCGCGAAGTCCGCCGGGGTGAACACGCGGCGGGTGACAATCGATTCACGCAAACCGGGAAGGTGTTCTTCGAGCGCTTCGAGGATTCGATCGGCGTACTTCGGCCCCACCGTGGCCCAGTCGACCGGTGCGGTGCCGAGATGCGGCACGGGACTGAGGACGTAGAATGCCTCCCCGCCGGGCGGCGCCAGTGACGGGTCGGTGACAGTCGGAGCATGCAAGTAGAGGCTGAAGTCGTCGGCCAAGACCCCTTTACCGAAGATGTCGTCGAGCAGACCTTTGTAGCGTGGGCCGAACAGAATCGTGTGGTGGGCCAACTCGGGGTAGCGTTTGCGGGTCCCGAAGTAAATCACGACGAGCGACATCGACCACGTCATACGCTCGACTTTGTGGGCCATCGGCATGGCACGGGGTTCCGCTTGGTACAGCTTGGAATAGGTGTGATGGACATCGGCATTCGATACGACAAGATCGAACGGCTCCCGAGCCGCATCCGTCGTCACGAAGTGCTTCGGTCTCTGGCCCGGTTCGACGTGGATGCTGCGTACCGGGGTGTTCAAGCGCAACTCGCCACCGATCTCTATGAACAGTTTCACCAGTCCCCGGATCAGCGCTCCGGTACCCCCACGCGGGAACCAGACGCCCCACTTGCGTTCGAGATGGTGGATCAACGTGTAGATGGCACTGGTGCGGTACGGGTGGCCGCCAACGAGCAACGGATGGAAGCTGAGTGCCTGCCGAAGGTGTTCGCTTTTCACATAGCGACTGACGGTTCCGTAGACACTGCGATCAGCCCGGAGTGCGGCCAAATTCGGAGCGACACGGAGCATGTCCCAGAATCGCAGGAACGGCACCGCCCCGAGTTCGTCGTACCCCTTGGCATAAACTTTCTGGGTGTATTTGTAGAAGCGGCGATAGCCTTCAAGATCGTCCGGGGCGATGCGACGAATTTCGGATTCCAGCTTGTCCGCGTCGCCGCTGTAATCGAACGTCTCACCGTCCGGCCAAACGAGCCGGTAGAACGGCGTCACGGGCAAGAGTTCGACGTAGTCAGCCATGCGGCGACCGGCCGCGGTGAACAATTCCTCCAAACATTGCGGCGCGGTGATGACCGTCGGCCCAGCGTCGAAGGTGAACCCTTGATCTTGGTACACGTAAGCGCGGCCACCGGGTTTGTCGCGGGCTTCGAACAGGGTGACCTTCACGCCCGAACTTTGCAGGCGAATCGCGGCGGCCAAGCCACCGAAACCACTGCCGATGACGGCGGCGCGGAGTTCAACCATTTCGGCTCGCCTCCGATTGGATCGGCCGTTTGCGGAGCATCATCACGGAGGCGACGAGGGCGAGAATCAGGAGTGTCAACACGCCGAGTTCGATCATGAGGAACCGGAACATCTCCTCGGACTGATTGCGTTTTTCGGCCAGTTCCGCCGTGATGACAAGCACCCGCCGGACGCCGGCGATCAAGCCGATCAACAAGAATGGTTCGGGGGCCAAGGTGTGTTCGCGGAACGAAACTTGAACGGTGTAGAGGATTTCGACGACGAGGAGGATCAAGAGCAATTGTTCGATCAGTTCGACGACTACGGCACCGTTCAAATTCATGCGGTAGACGTGCTCCGCGAAGTTCCCGACGGCGGAGATCAGCAAGTAGATCGCGCAGCCCGCCAGGAGCATTCCGAGGCCGACGAAAATCACGTCTTCGAGTAGTCGGAAGACGCGGGTGATGATGCGGCGGGTGCGATCATCGACCAGTGGTTCAGTCGTCATGGAGCTTCTCACGAGTACTTCCGTTCCAAGCGGGTGATCTCGTCCTGCACGGCATCCAGAGCGGTACCGTTAGGCACGACGTTGGCCAAATCGGCGACGGCATCCGCGAGCCATTCGCGCACGCGCCGGGACGGATCGGGGCCGAGTGCGGCGAGCAGATCGCGGGCCAGCGCGGCGGCATCGCCGTGGCCATCGGCGAGTTTGGCCCCGCGGACTTGAAGCGGGTCGAATTGCGAAGCCGGCAACCGTTGGGCCGCCCAAGCCCATGGCCAGGTGACCCGGCCATGAATCAAATCTTCGGGATGCTTCAGTGGCCCGGCCGCCCCGGTCAATTCGGACAAGTCATTCTGCATTTGCAACCCGACTCCGAGGCTCACGCCGAATGTGGCTGCGGCTCGGATTGTTGTGGCGTCGGCCCCGGCAGCCGACGCTCCGAGTTCCGCCGCCAGCCCCATCAATCCGCCGGTTTTTCGTTCGCTGACGGCGAGGGCGACGGCGCGGAGTTCGTCCGGGTGCAAGTCGCCGACGTGGGCGCTCAAGTCGAGGGCTTGACCCTCGTGGCAGCGGCGCACGGCAGCGGTGGCCGCTCGGTGCAATCGCAATTCGACGGTCGGTGACAACCCCATGTCTTCGAGCAACGACAACGGCCAGAAGTAGAGCCAGTTCCCGGCGTTCAACGCGGTCGGCATTCCGACGAGTTTGTGGAGCGCGGCCCGACCTCGGCGCTGCACACTGCCGTCTTCGATGTCGTCCACGATCAACGAGCCGGCATGCAACAGCTCCACGACCAACGGGAGATACGGCGGCGGCTCGTCGTCACGGCCAGACAATTGCCACGCGAGTGTCACGAGCCGGCTGCGGAAACGTTTGCCCGGCCGGGCGAGGAACTCGCGCACCGGCCCGACGAGCGATTTGACCCAGACTCGTCGGGGGACGCCCGGCGGTGGCACGGCCACGCGGTCGAGCAGTTCGGTCAACGGATCGGCCACTTTTTTGGCGGTAGTCAACGCGGCAACGGTGGGCACGACCATACCTCCGGTCGGGTGATCAAGCGGATCGGGTCGATCGGCGGCGGCTGACCCACGAGAATCCGGGCGGCATCGGCCGCCGTGAATTCCAGAGAATAAAAGCGGGCCAGCGTGGTGTCCGGCAACGAGCGGTACAGTCGGCGGAAGACGCGCCAACGATTCGCCGGACGCACCGCGCGGAATAAGAGTCGGTTCAAAGATCGGGCGAAGCGGAGCCGCCAGCCGAGGCGGCGGGCCAAGCTCGTCGCGGCGTGGGTGGCCTGTTCGGGTTCGACGGCGGCAACTGCCAGTGCCAGTCTCAATGCGACGGGGAACGAGTAGCCGGTGGCCGGGTGAAACCAACCGCCGGCCGCACCGGTTCGCAGCGGCGCGGCAGGCGTTGGTGTCCGGCCGGACCACGGCATCGGCAGGACGCCAGATTCTTCACGGAGAACTCGCCAAGTTTTGAAGCCGGCGGCTCGGAGATAGTCGCCAACTCGTTCTCGCAGGTGATCGGGATTCAAAGTTGGCGAGTCAGCGAAGTAAGTCTCTTCGATCAATACACGGGTCGGACTCAAAGGTAGCACATAGACGAATCGGTAACCGTCGTCCTGGGGCACGGTGGCGTCCATGATCGTCGGTAACTCGTCGGGCCATGGCGAATCGAGTTCGACCTCCAGGCCGAGAAACGTCTGCCAACCGCATGGCTCAGTGACAACAGTACTCCCGCGTGCATCAATGACGCAACGCCCATTGAATTCAGTCCCATCCGTCAGTGTCACCCGGTTGACAGTCAGCGATGCTACTTCGGCGCCCTGCCGTAACAGGCTACCCTGACGTTCGACAGCGACTCGGATGACCGCATCAAATTGATCGGAGAGTATCGAGTGATACGGGCTACGAACGATACGTTGCAGACCGGGGAACCGCACCCGATACGCCGGCCAACTCGCGGTGATTAAGGACTGAATCACGGGCCAAGCGGTGGTGGGCACGTCCGCTTCGTGGAACGACCAGGTGTGGTTGCCACCGAGTTTTTCCGCGCGTTCGATCAGTGCGATTCGGGCGGTCGGTTGTCGGTGCCGCAGGGCCAACACCAGTAAACCGGCTTGGAGTCCACCGCCCGCGATGAGGTAGTCAAATCGCATTCGCCACCTCCCGTGTGTCAACGGTGAACGGATTCAAACCCAAGCGACTGGCGAGAGCGTGTAACAAAATATGGGGCACGGCGACGGCGCTCAGCCCCAAGAAGACCGTCTGCACGACCACGGGGCCAACCGGTCGATCCTCGAACACGAACCAAGCCCCGAACGCGGCCATCAACGCGGACAGGACGGAGAGCGGAGCGGCGGCGACCAACACTCGTTTCAACCCGACTTCCGGACGCAGCGGATCGGCGTTCTTCGCCAACCGTCCTAACTCACGTAGGGAATGCCAACCGCAAAAAGAGACAGCAAAACCGATCAATACTGGCACGGCCATGAACATTCCGGCAAACACGGCAATCCGTAACGAGTCGATTAGCACCACGGGATCGCGTCTCTTCAAAGCCAAAGAAACTTCGAAGGCCCAGACCGCCAAAGCAATCCCGGCGATTCCAAACAGTGCTGGGCGTACTGCAAAAAGTGCACCTGAGGCTTCGATGTTGGTCGGGGTGATCCAACCGAGCAGGAGTGCCGTTTCGTTCGGCCGGGCTAACAGCGGAAGCCAAATCGACAGTCCGCCGAAAAGAATCGCACGCCATTTCGGGCCGGATTCGGTGTCCGAAAAATGGAACGCGGACAACACAAAAAACAGTGCCGTTGTGATGAACGGAACTGTGACCCAACCGCAGATCACAATCCCACCGACGACTAAGTACCCAAGCAGAAACGGGAGTGGCCACCAACTCCCGAACAGCGGTTCGCAAACAGCTCTGCCGGCACGATGATCGAGGCCACCATGCGGAAGTCCCACCACGACGACCATCAAAGTCAACCCGACGATGATCCCCATCAGCGGTATCGTCGTCCTGAAAGCATTCGTGACCGCGGCCAACAATGCGATCACCGTGACGATGATCGCATGTCGGTCGATGGTGTTTGGGATCGAACGAATCGAGATCGTCGCCATCGTACGACTCCGAGGAGCGAGTTACGCCATGACCGCAGCGGCGCGGGTTTGGTCGGCGAGTTCGGCATGCGTCAGAGCGTCCGTTTTGCGGACGGCGATCAGGTAGATCAGAACGCCGAATCCGGCCTTCGCCGTGATGTCAGCAATCGCGTAGCCCACTTGGATGCCGACAACCGCGAGGCCGGTTTTGTCCCCAGTCATAATTCCGGGTGTGGCACCTGGCAGCGAGTCACCGTAGATGGCATACGCAATCGGGTAGAACGCCCACGTGACCAGTAACACGATCCGGGCGAGCGAGATCAACGGACGGGCTTCCGCGGGTTGCGTATCGAGCGATTTCGTCAGTTCAATCCACAAAACGTAGAGGATGTAGAAGAAGGGAATGCTGCTGAGCACACCCCAGATCAAGCGAGTGTTCCAATTGGTCGAGAGTTCCCCGGGATAACCCAGGCCGATCATCAGTGCTGCCGCGACAACCAGTTTGATCAACAGCGGGCGGCTGATATGCTTGGCCAAGGCGAGCACGGAGACCAGTTCCACCATCAACAGTGGCACTGTCAAAATCCAGTCGGCGTAGCGATAGAAATCGTTGAACGACTTGCCGCTCGCCAAGTACTGGCCTGTTCCACCCGTCGCCGCTTCGTATGTGAAAGCGGCTTGCCAGCTTCCTCGAATCATGAAGTAGTGGTAGCAGGCGATGGAGACGACGATTCCGGACACCATGAGTGCCGGTCGGAATTTCGGGGCCACTTGGTTGCGTGAGAGGAAGAAGAAGAGCGCGGCAGCGCCCATCGTGGCGACGGTCATCGAGAAGACGTTGTCGACCAAGTTGTACTGAAACAGATCCAGCGAAGGGATCGCGCCGAGGATGGACATGGAAACACTCCAAACAGGTTCGGGAGAAAAACGAAGTGACTCGTCTCACATAAAAAATGTGTACGTGGAGTCAGGATCGGAGTAGGTCAAGTGAAAATCCGGAGCCGGCGGCCAAGCGGCATCGGACTTCAAACTGGATCGGAACCGACAAGCAGCCGATTCACATTGACTTACACTGAAAGCATTAATACCGGCACAAGCGCCGCGACTTCAACGCCACGCCGAAAAACTTTGTGGAAAAAGAAAATAGTCTGAGCCCACTCTTCTCGAACTCTTCACTACCTTGTTCGATCCGAACTTTTCATAATGCCATGTGTGTCTTCCATTCGACTCGCGGAAGGATTGAACCATGCCTTGGAAAAAACGAATTGGCCCGACGCTCCTCGTCGGCAGTGCGCTCGCCCTCATGCTTGTGCCACGTTCCCACGCCGAGGAAAAAGTGGTACGGGTGTTGCCGGGCCTGCAAAAAGATGGCTTCATGCAACTGCCGAACCAGTGGAAACTGAACCCGGCGGGGACGCACCTCGAAGTCGGCGACCTTCCGACAAATATCCAAATTCACCCCACGGGCCAGTTCGCCGCGGTGCTGCATTGCGGTTGGAAAGAGCACGAAGTTCACATCCTGGATCTCAACAGTAAGAAGCGAAAGATCGTCTGCCGGGTGACGATGGAGCAAGCGTTCTATGGGCTGACGTGGTCTCCGGATGGGAAACAGATTTACGCCAGTGGCGGCGAGTTCGACCTCGTGCACATTTGGGACTTCGACAAAGGGTTGCTCCACAATCACCGCACAGTGGATGTCGCTGGTGTACCGGGCGTCAAGCGGGTCGTGCCGGCGGGATTGGCTCTCGATGCAGCAGGCAAGGAGCTATTTGCGTGCGCCTTGTGGGCCGATGCCATCATCCGGGTTCCACTCGATAATCCAGGGAACAAGGTCGTGATTCCGCTGGTGTTTGTCGAACCGAAACAAGAGGGGCCGGTCGGCGATTTGCCCAGCCCGGCGGACGGTCGCAAGGAAGTCGACAAGCTACTCCTCGACGAAGAAGACAGCGGCGTGATTCCAGCGAAGAACAACGGCTACCCCTATACCTGCCTGCCTGAACCTGGTGGCAAACGGCTCTTCGTGAGCCTCTGGGCCAAGAGCGGTGTGGCGGTGATCGACCTCGAAACCAACAAAGTGTCGGCGGTTTGGAAGACGGCCAGCCACCCGACGGAACTGCTGCTCGATCCGAAAGGGAAGTCGCTGTACGTCGCCTGTGCCAACAGCACCCAGGTGACCGTGCTCGACTCAGCCACCGGGAAGACGATCCAGACAATCAATGCGTCGCTCTATCCACAAGCCCCATCGGGGAACACGCCCAGCAGTTTAGCGATGACTCCGGACGGCGAGGTGCTGTTCGTGGCCAACGCCGATGCCAACAACCTCGCGGTCTTCAACATCGTCGATGCGAAAGAAGCGAAGTCGCTTGGTTTCATTCCGACGGGCTGGTACCCCACGAGCGTGCGCTACAACAAGCTCGACCGCACGATCTACGTCGCCAATGGAAAAGGGAACGTGGCGAAGGCCAACCCGAGTGGGCCGAACCCGTTCTTGTCGTTCGATAAAGGGATTCTCGAATACATCGGCGGGCTGTTCAAAGGCACCGTCTCGGCGATCCCGATGCCGACACCGGCCGCGATGGCGAAGCATTCCAAGGTGGCGTACCAGTGCAGTCCGCTGAACAAAGACAACCTGCCGAAGACGGACGATGTTGCCGCTGACAACCCGATTCCGAAGAAGGTCGGCGACGCCTCGCCGATCAAGCATGTGATTTACATCGTCAAAGAGAATCGCACCTACGACCAAGTCTTCGGCGACTTACCACAGGGCAACGGTTCCGCGGAATTGTGCCTCTTTCCGGAGGCGATCACGCCGAACCACCACAAGCTCGCCAAAGAATTTGTGCTGCTCGACAACACTTACGTTGATGGTGAAGTTTCAGCCGATGGTCACGAGTGGTCGATGGGGGCTTATGCCACCGATTTCGTCGAAAAACTCTGGCCGCTGAGCTACCGCGGTAGCCCCGGCAAGACCTTCGGCTATCCGAGTGAGGGCTACGTTGACCAAGTGGGACGGCCATCGGGTGGCTATTTGTGGGATCGGGCGGCCGAGGCGAAAGTGACGTACCGCAGCTACGGCGAGTGGATTGCCAACGGCAAGAAAAACAAGGATGGCACCTTCGACGATAGCAAAGCCACGGTGAAGGCCCTCGAAGGCCACTTCGACCCGAAGTTCCGCGGGTACGATCTGGATTACACCGACGTGAAACGAGCCGAGCGGTTCTTGAGCGAACTCAAGCGCTTCGAGAAAGAGGGCGAGATGCCCAAGCTGCAAATTCTGAAATTGCCCAACGATCACACGTCGGGCACGCGGGTCGGCAAGCCGACGCCGACGGCGCAAGTGGCGGACAACGACTTGGCGCTCGGCATGGTGATCGAAGGGTTGAGCGAGAGTACGTTTTGGAAGGACACCGCCGTGTTCGTCATCGAAGATGATGCGCAGAATGGGCCGGACCACGTCGATGCCCACCGGGTGGTGGCCCTGGTCATTTCGCCGTACACGAAGCGGAAGTTTGTCGATTCCACAATGTATTCGACGACGAGTCTACTGCGGACGATGGAACTGATTCTGGGCCTGAAGCCGATGAGTCAGTTCGACGCGGCGGCCCGGCCGATGTATCACAGCTTCACGGCAAAGCCGGATGTTGCGAAGTACAAAGCGGTGCAGCCGAAGACCGACCTCGACGCGGTGAACAAGCCAGGAGTGTACGGTGCGGCACTTTCGGAGAAGTTCGACCTGGCCAAGGAAGATCAGGCCGACGACTTGCTGTTCAACGAGGTGATCTGGAAGAGTGTGAAAGGGGCGTTGAGCCGGATGCCAGCACCGGTGCGCTCCGGGTTCTTCGTACCGGTGAAGTAACTCCGGGTCGCGGCTAATTCAGGAGTGCGCCATGTTCCTCGGCATCGAAATTGGTGGCACCAAACTGCAACTTGGTCTGGGCGAAGGTGACGGCACCATTGCCCAGCTCTGGCGCGGCACGGTCGATCGGAAGTTGGGCGGCGCCGGCATTCGCGCCGAGATCGTCCGCAATTATCCGGCTCTACTCCAATCGGCAGGCCTCACTCGCGCCAACATTCTCGGTATCGGTGTCGGCTTCGGCGGGCCAACCGACGATGCCACCCAGTCGACCATCACCTCGCATCAAATTCAAGGTTGGGACAACTTCCCACTGGCGGCATTCCTCCAAGATAATTTGGGTGCCCCGGCCGTCATTTGCAACGACGCTGACGTGGCAGGGTTGGCCGAAGCCCACTTCGGCGCGGGGAAAGGATTGAGCCCCATCTTCTACATCACCGTCGGCACCGGCATCGGTGGCGGGCTAATTATCGATGGGAAGATTTACCGGGGGATGGGTCGCGGGGCGGCGGAGATCGGACATGTGCGGCCGGTTTATCCGACAGGCTTTCAAGTAGAGACCGGAACCGTCGAGAGTTGGGCATCGGGCAAAGGGATTGCTGCGAATACAGCAATTGCGGAGAATTGTGGTTTCGGAACTGAGACGATCAGCAAATACGCGGACGTGAATGGTGTAACTGTCCGCAGCATGGTTCAGGCAATCGAGAACGATAACGACACGGCAGCGCTCGTGATTCTCGACGCAGCAGCTCAGGCGCTCGCTGAAGGCATTTGCACCGTCATCAAGCTCCTCTGTCCGCGCCGTGTCATCATCGGTGGCGGGGTATCGCTGATGGGGGACGACCTTTTCTTTGCGCCGATTCGCAAGTATGTCGCCGAACGCGGATTCAAGCCGTTCGCTGGTCTCACAGACATCGTGCCGGCAGCGCTGGGAGAAGAAGTCGTCGTCCACGGGGCGTTGGCGTTGGCCCGCCAGCACTTCGTCGGGACTTAAACGAGGGCGGGTACGTCCCCGTTCAAAATGGACTGCTCCCACTCTTCTTGCAGGGGCCAGCGTACGGCGCAGGTGCCGAAGTCGGCGAGGAACTGGTACTGCGTCAGGCGGTCGATGGCCGTTTGCAGAATGGCAGGATCGCGGCGAAAAGCCGGGCCATGGCTCGGCAACAAAAAGTCGCAATCGTCGTTTTGGATGCGCTTCAGCGACTCGATGAAGTGGGAAATATTGGAACCGTGGTGGGCGTCGATCACGCCGACGCTGGCATCGCGGTAAATGTTGTCGCCGCTGAAGAGCAAGTTGTCGAGCTTAAAGCTGAGTTGCCCCGGGGTGTGCCCCGGCGTGTGCCAAACGTCCAACTTCAACTTGCCGATGGTGATCACGTCCCCTTCTTTGAGCTTCACGTCGATCTTGCATGGCGGCATTGGGATGCTGAAATTCTGGGCCGAGATGCAGGCGAAGGTCTCGATGACATCGCCGGCTTCGATAGCCACGGCCGCACGGGCATGTGCGGCGGTCTTTGCTTTCAAGCGATCCCGGGCGGCCGCGAGCGCTTGCACATGGTCGGCATCGGCGTGAGTCGCGAGGATCATCTTGCATTTGGACAGCGGGAAATCCATCGCCCGGATCAGATCGATGACCTCGTTCAACGTGTCGGTTTGGCCGATGTCGAGCAGCGCGAATTCGGTGCCGCCGTCGATCAAATAAATATTCACGCCGAGCGGTTTCCCGGCGGCGAGGTTCAACTCGATGACGTTGGGCGCGAGGTACTTCCGCGAATGCATGGCTCGATCCGCTGGTATAGGTTTGGCTGCTTCCAACATTTTACGCAGCCGTGCAAAACCGTCGTTGCAATTGTCATTCCGGACACAAAAACGGGGTCGGCCAAGCGGCTCGCCTCAGGAGAACAATTCCACCTATACCATGATGGTTGCGTGCGTCCCGCGGAATCGTAAGCAGGCGTCTGAGGTTCCCCATGTTGAAAGTGTTTACCCGCTCTGGAATTGCATTCCAGTACCCCGCAAGTTGGACTTTGGAAATCGAAGACGACAGCGACGCTTGGACGGTTTCGGTGGCCAGCCCCGGCACGGCATTCCTGACGGCGTCGCTGCGACCCGGCCCCGTCAGCCCGACGCAAGTGACCGACGAAGCGCTCAGTGTGATGAAAGCGGAGTACAAAGAACTCGACGCCGAACCGGTTGTGGAATCGGTCGGTGGCCTCCCGGCGGTCGGGTACAACATCGACTTTCTCACACTCGATACCAGCATTGAAGCTTGGTTGCGGTGCGTGAGCACCAGTGAGGGGAACTTGCTGATTCTGGGACAAGTGAGCGAGTTGGATCGGCTGGACTATGAATCGGTCCTGAAAGCGATGCTGCAATCGGTGACCATCGCAGACGAGGAATAGTGAATTCACCGGCAAGGGAGTACGATAATGGAACGAGGTATTTCATGAGTGCAATATTCACGACGACCGCGACTACAACTGACGGACGAACACTCACCCTCGACACGCCGGCTCCGGTCGGCACGGGTCGGGTGTTCGTGACGGTGCAACCGGTTCCGAGCGAAAATCCGCGGCGGAGCTTGGATGAATTCCTCACCGCCCTCCGCGTCCGCCAAGGCGCCGAAGGCCATGTGCCGATGAGCCGCGACGAGATTGATCGGCAAGTCGACCAAGAGCGGGAATCTTGGGGTGACCGATGAGGGTGTTTTACGATTCGGTCATCGTCATTTACCTCATCGAACAGGATCCACTGTTTGCAGCATCAGTATTGGTCGCGCTCGATCAACTTGGGCCCCACACCATCATTTCCAGTGAACTAGTTCGAATGGAGACGCTCGTTATTCCCATTCGCAATGGTGACTTTAATCGGGTGCGATCGTTCGAAGACTTTTTCGCACAGCAAGTGGCCGAGTTCGTTCCGCTTGACCGCGCAGTGATGGATCAGGCCATACAATTCAGGGCTGCTCGCAAAGGGTATCGCTCACCGGATGCACTTTGTTTGGCCTCGGCGCTGGTCAGCGGTTGCGACTGCTTCGTCACGAACGATCATCGACTCCGAAATTTTCCGAACATGCGCATCGTGAGTATCTGAAGTCATCCTGAGTGGCGATGCTGCAATCGGTGACCATCGCAGACGAGGAATGACCGACAATACTCGCCCTCCCGTACAAACCAAGGCGTGATCTTCCCCATGCTTCCCCACAACTTCCTTCGCGTGGCGGCGGCTTCCCCCGAACTCCGGGTCGCCGATTGTTCGTTCAATGCCGAACGCACTTTGGCGCTGCTGCGGGACGCGGATGCGGCCGGGTGCGATCTCGTCGTTTTTCCCGAACTCGGCCTCTCCGGCTACACCTGCCATGATCTGTTTCATCAGCCCGTGTTGTTGATCGCGGCGGAAGCGGCCCTCGATACGCTGCTGGTCGCGGCCGGTCACTGCTTCCACGGTGTCACCGTCGTCGGTCTGACTGTGCTCGTCGACGGCATGGTCTTCAACTGTGCTGCCGTGTTCACCGGTAGTCGCCTGCTGGGTGTCGTCCCGAAAACCTACCTGCCGAATTACAAAGAGTTCTACGACGGCCGCTACTTCCACCCGGCTGCGCATGCTCGTTCCAATTCAATCACCCTGGCCGGGCAGACCGTACCATTCGGAACCGACCTGCTCTTCCGCGCGGAGAACGCACCTGAATTCGTGCTCGGTGTCGAAATCTGTGAAGATCTTTGGATGCCGGTGCCCCCCAGTTCGTTTCAAGCGCTGGCCGGTGCCACGGTGTTGGCGAACCTCTCCGCGAGCAACGAGACCATCGGCAAAGCGAACTACCGCCGGCAACTCGTCGTCGGCCAGAGTGGGCGCTGTCTTGCGGGGTATGTGTATACCTCGGCTGGCACCGGGGAATCGACGACCGACCTCGTCTTCGGCGGCCACTGTTTGATCGCCGAAAATGGCACGCTGCTGGCCGAGTCCGAACGGTTCCAGCGTCGCGGCCATGTCACGATCCATGATCTCGACCTGGGACATATCCAGCGGGATCGTTTGCAGCTGGGGAGTTTCCACGAAGCGGACTGGGTGAAACCATTCCGCACTGTTCCGTTCACTTTGGCGAAGTCGGAACGTCTGCCAACTTTGCTTCGAGAAGTCGATGCGCATCCATTCGTGCCGTCGGATCCGGCGACGTTGAGGGAACGCTGCGAAGAAATTTTTGCCACGCAAGTGGCCGCGCTCGCCAAACGGCTCGATCACATTGGCCGACCGCGGGTCAGCATCGGCGTCTCCGGTGGTCTCGATTCGACTCTCGCGTTACTTGTGGTGTGCAAGACGTTTGCGGAACTCGGCGAAGACCCGGCGAAGATTCAAGCGATCACCATGCCCGGCTTCGGCACGACGAAACGCACCAAAACCAACGCCCAAACCTTGATGGCGGCCCTCGGTGTCACGGCGAAAGATATCGACATCCGCCCGCTCTGCCTATTGGAAATGCAGGCACTCCAGCACAAACCCTTCGGCATTGACCCCACTGGCCACAGCGTCGAATCGTTGACGATGGCGCTGCAAGCGCTACCGCACGACAATCGCCACGATCTGACGTTTGAAAACGTCCAGGCCCGCGTGCGGACGAACCTGCTGATGAACACCGCGTTCGTCATCGGCACCGGCGACGTTTCCGAGCTCGCCCTGGGTTGGTGTACCTACAACGCCGACCACATGAGCATGTACAACCCGAACATCAGCATTCCGAAAACATTGGTGAAGTTCCTCGTGACTTGGGCCGCCGAGAACGAGTTCACCGGCGAACCGCAAGCAACCCTGCGCGACATCGTGGCGACGGAGATCTCCCCGGAGTTGCTGCCGACCTCGGCGGAGGGCGAAGCACTCCAAGCGACCGAATCAAGCACCGGCCCGTATGAATTGGTCGACTTTTTCTTGTACCACTTCCTTCGTTGGGCCGAGTCACCGGAGAAGATCCTGTTCTTGGCGGGCCACGCCAAGTTCCATGTTGACTACACCCCGGCCGAAATCCGCAACTGGCTCCGTGTCTTCGTGACCCGCTTCTTCGCCAACCAGTTTAAGCGTAGTTGCTTGCCCGACGGGCCAAAGGTCGGTTCGGTCAGTGTGTCGCCACGGGGAGATTGGCGCATGGCCAGCGATGCGTCCGCGAAAGCGTGGCTGGCGGGGTGGTGATGGGATGAGGTTTTGCCGCGTTTTTCTCAAATTGCCTTAGAGGGTTCTTTGTATGGTCTATAACTTATTTTAGGAGTCACGCCAAAATAAACTACCTGTTGCTATTGAAATGGCCTGTGGGTTGACGGCATAATATTCGGATTTTGCACGCCACCACAATAGCAACTCTCCGGGACAAATACTTCGGGGTGCAGGACTCGCTTTGCAAGAAAGTTTGGGAGGTGGTATCCAGTGGGCGGGATTTTCTTTTTTGTCGTCGTGAGACGGCTAGAAAATCTTACCCCAGGCTGCCCGTGCCCTTCGCAAAACCGTCGCCGGAAGAACTCGAACGGGTCGCCAACGAGGTGCTGGCCGTCCTCCGCAAGCAGGAGAACCATCCGCTCGCTCG
>JANXWE010000325.1 GCA_025351325.1 Fimbriiglobus sp. | reverse complement strand
CTCGTCGGCCGCGGCGAAAGAAATCGTAACGAGAGAGAACGCGGCGGCAATTAGCGAGCGGAGCATCGGGGGCCTCTCCAAGGACTGTTCATCGGAGATAGCGAAACTGGGAGGGATTGGGAAGGCCTACTCGATGGTGCTCAGCAACCCTTGCAACTCACCACGGGCGTGCAACGCATCAGCGGTACCAGCCCGCGTACTGGCTTCGATTCCGGCCTTCAGCACCGTTGCGGCGCGGTCGTCATCCCCGGCTCGTAACAACGCTTGCCCGGCCATCAGAAACGCCGGGATGTACGGCTTGGTCGGATTCAGCGCAATTAACTCTTGCAACACGATCGCAGCCTGAGCATCGTTCCCGGCACTGCTATGTTCCATGGCCAACCCGTAACGCAGGAACTCGTCGTTCGGTTCGTCGACGAGCATCGCTTCTATTTGTTCCATCCGTAGGGTCTTGGTCATAAGGCGGCCTCGGTCGGTGTCAATTGTTGCCCAATCAACGTATCCGTCATAACCGGAGGGGCAACTGCCCGCACAGTCGTTAAAAGCCATCTTGTTTCTGGAATCCCCTCAAACGGTACGTTGCTCCTTCGCATCCCCTTCGGCACCACCCGGCCTTCTCGAGCCGAACATGTCCCGCGCTGGCAACTCCAGGGTTAGCCGCGTTTGTCCGTCGGTCGAATCAACATTCTGTCGGCAGGATGCTGTGCCGTTGGCGGTTCGCCGCCCAACCAGGATGCGGGGTTTTCCATGGTGCTGCCGTCCCGATTCCGCGGTGTGGCCTCGTTCACCCGTCAGTCCCTCCTCCACGGAGTGGTGCTTTCGGCACTCGCATTTGGCACCGCCCAAGCCACCGAGCCAATCTCCCTGAGTAGTGCGACCTCACGACGAGATGACACCGTGAACCTCGTGGAGAGAGTCAAGAATTCCGTCGTCAACATTCACTCCGAACGCACCGTCACCCAAGCAGCCGATGACCCCTTTCGCCCCGGACTCATGCAGCCTCAGCGTGTCAATGGAATGGGCACCGGGATCGTGCTCGACCCCCGTGGCTACATCGTCACGAATTACCATGTGATCGACGACGTGCAGAGTTTGCGAGTCCGATTGTGCGACGGTACCACTTGCGTGGCACGGGTGATTGCCACTGACAAAGAGTCCGACTTGGCGTTGGTGAAAATCGACCCGCCGAAACCGTTGGCGATGGTGCCGCTCGGTACCGCGCAAGATCTGATGCTCGCGGAGAAAGTGATCGCCATCGGCAACGCCTTCGGCTACGAGCATACGGTGACTGTGGGCACAGTTTCGGCGCTCAAACGCGACGTGACGTTGAACAAAGAGATCTCGTACAAGTCGCTGATTCAAACGCAGACTCCGATCAACCCAGGCAATAGCGGTGGGCCGCTGTTCAACAAGCTCGGTGAAGTCGTCGGTGTGAATGTGGCGATCCGGGCCGGTGCCCAAAACATCGCCTTTGCAATCCCCGTCGACACGATGATTGCCAAAGCCGGCGACATGCTCAGTGGTAAAAAGCGAGCTGGCCAACGTCTCGGGCTGACCTTCGGAGACAAGTTCGAACGCCCCACGGAAGATGGCCCGGTTCACCGGAGCTTGATCATCGAGCGCGTCGACACCGGTAGCACCGGTGCGGAAGCGGGTCTGAAGATCGGCGACGTCGTGGAAAAGATCGGTGATTTGGCAGTCAATCACTCCGTCGATTTTGAACGGGGTTTGTTGGATCGCCCGATGAAAGTCCGTTTGAAACTCAACCGCAACGGCGAGACTATCGAGCTAGATGTGGCCACGGGAAACAACGCCGTCACCGAGCGGGCAACAATCACCCCGGCCGACGCCATTTGGGCCCGCACGGGTTTGAAACTCCAACCTGTCGGGGCCAATTACGTCACTCAAGTCGATAAAGCATTGCGGGGAGGCCTTTGGGTCGCCGAAGTCGGTACCGGTACGGTTGCGGGCAAAGTGGGCCTCCAGCGGGGGGACATCGTGCTCGGCTTCCACCTCTGGGAATCACTCACCCTCGACAACGTCGTCTTCGTGCTGAATCACAAAGACTTGGCGACATTCAGTCCGTTGAAAATCTTTTATGTCCGTGAAGGGAAGATCCGCGATGTCGAAGTGAAGTTCGGCGAGTAGTGACAATGCTGCTGGAGTCGGTTAAGCTCTGAGGTGTCGCTGATACCGAGGAGCGGTCGTTATGATTCGCGGAACGATTCTACCACTCGTGGCCATCTGCTTCCTGGTCACCATTCCACCCGCAACGGCTCAAGTCGTTTTTGGCCCGGTCGGCGGCTATTCATCGCATTTCAACTACGGCTTTCAAGGGCGGAACTTCTCATTCGGCGGTGGCTATCGGTTCTCAGCACCGGTGTATGGCTACGCAGTGCCCTACACGTTTTACTACGCACCGCCACCGTTGATCGTGGTGGTGCCACCACCCCGGGTGAATTTTCGAGACCGGGAACCGGTAGCACCAGTGCAAGACCCGTTTCCGACGGTCGATGATTTTGCACCGGCCCGAGTCGATGCTGCGGTCAAGCGTGGTGATTTCTTGGTGGTGAATCCCGGTCAACGTATCGTGCCGGTCGCCGCGGTAATTCCGCTGCCGAAGCCACCAGTGGAACCGAAAGCACTGGCCGCATACTTGATCAAAAGTGCCCGTGAGGCCTTTGAAGCGGAACAGATTGGCCGGGCGAGTGAACGGTTCCGTGCCGCAATCGTTTTGCAACCGATGGAACCACAACTGCGGTTCTGGCTGGCCCAAACGCACATCGCACGCGGTGAATACACCGATGCGGCAACCGCCCTCCGTGCTGGCTTAACAATGAACCCGGATTGGCCGAGTACACCCTACAATTTGAAGGAACTCTACGGCCAACGTGGTACCGCGCTGGCCAACGATCTCCCTGATTTGAAGGCGATTCTCGATACCAACCCCCGTGACCAAACAGTGCAATTCGTAGCTGGCTGTTGCGAATGGTTCTCGGGCCACCGTCAGGTAGCCCTCAAATTGTTCGAACTTGCCAAGCGCGATTTCCCGACCGAGTGTCAACGGTTCTTTGATGCTGCGAAAAAGTAGTGTGCGATTACTTCACCCGGTGTGGAACACCCAACCCTCCGGCAGCTCCTTGAATTCCTGATCCATTTCGTGTTCCGATTCCGGTTCCAAGCTCGTTTCGTAACTTTCCGCTAATCGAACTTCCAGACAGTGCCGGGCCACAATCAGGAATCCGCCGTACCAGAGCCAAGTGAAGCGGAAGAAGTTGTGGCCGAAGTTACCCATGAACAACAGTAGAAACACCGACATCCCCACGGCGTACGGGATTTGGGAAAGCAGGTCATTCGGTTCCTGTGGCATTTGTTTCCGAATGACTCGACAACGGTGCAAATTCCAGGCGAAGCAGGCCAACATGAATCCGAAAGTGAGTACCCCGAGCGAACCGAGTTCACCTAAGATCTGGCCGTATAAATTGTGCGATTCGACACCGCTGCCCATGGCCGGTCGCCAAGCGCCGGGACCGACCCCGGACAGCGGGCTGCGTGCCCAAAGTGCGAATCCGTTCAACAACCCCTCGATCCGCCCTTCACCTGACTCCTTGGCATTGGCCGGCCCAACATCCGGGTTGATGATCGTCTCGAATCGGGTCTGGAGCGAATCGGGCAGTGCCACGAATGCGATCGGTGCAGCCGCGGCGAAGAGCATGAGCCAGAGGAATCGTTTGCGATGCCCGAGCATGAGGATCATCGAGAAGAGCAACAGGCCCAGTAGCGACGATCGCGAGCCGGTGAGCAAGATGCAGAGCGCCGCCAGTGCCGCGTAGGTGAGGATCAGGAACTTCCCACGGCGACCTTCCCAACCGCTCCGCCAAAGTGCGGGGATGAATGGCAGTGAATAAACGATGCTGGCGCCGAAACTGTTGGGGTCACCGAGGGTGCTATCGACGCCGATCATCCGCGAGATGCCCATGCGGTAGGTGTGTCGTCCGCCGATGTACTCCCGCAGCGAATGGGCGAGATAAAGCCCCATCACAAAAATGAATCCGACGACGAGTTGCTTCAGTCCTTTCTCGTCGTGGATGGTCGTGACGAGCAGGAAGTAGAACACGAGGATTTTGAACCAGTCCTCGATGATCGGCTGCGAGCGATCCATCCACGGGCTGAGCACCCAACACGTCAAGACGGCCCCTGCCAGCCCGGCGTAGGCGATGTGCTGCGGGTTCGGAATCCAGCGCTTGCCCGAGGAAAGCAACCAGACGCCGATGGTGCAGAGCATGTAAATGCGTTCGAACCGGAGGTCGCCCAACCACGGCCAGACCTCGAAGGGCCGGTCGATGAACAGGAACATGTAGCCGATCAATAACCAAGGCATGACGACGCCATCCGTGGCGGGTGCGGGTTCGGAATGTAAAGTTTACCAAATACTGTGGGGTGTTGGGAAGTGCGGTTGATAAATAGGATCATCGGCGCGGTCGGGCCGGTTCTCGAGCGCCTGTGGCGGTGGGGCCAGGCAAGACTGACGGCCGCGGCCGGCCGGAGGCTTCTTCGGCGAGCACTGGTCGGACGCGCCGGGTAGCGCTGCTGGGCGTGAGTTCTCGCTTGATATCACGGGCGGCCCGCGCTGCCGTAGCCACTTTCAACAAGTGGATGCCGGCCCGGAAAATCGTGAAGCCGATGAACGCCGCGATGAACGCTTCGACGATCCAGCGGTTCAACAAGAAGACGACGTAGCACATGGCGAAGGCGGCCAGCCCGACGCCGAGCAGCACCCACCCCAAAACTTCGCGTGTCCAGACGCCCATGACGACCCCTCCCATGCCTATTCTTACCCACTACTGAGATTCAACACGAGTATGAAGAGCACCAGCAAGATCAACGGAAGCCCGAGGGCGAGAAACCAGCCACCACAACCGATTTTCGTACGATTCGTGCCGAGGATCTTACCCTTCTGCCAGCCGCGCCATTTTTCCTGCCGGTTCATCTCGCGGCGGTCTTCGCTCCATTGTGTATCGATCAGGATCATCTGCGCTTGATCGCGCTGGAGTTGCAGCAACCGCCAGTACCAGAAGACGAACCGCGATACGATTGCCACTGCCAGGAAGAAGCCGAAGGCTAGCAAGAAACGACTCAAATAGTCGGGTACAAAGAGCGTGTCGGATCGGCGAAACCCTTCGATGGGGGCCATGAATACAACAGGCGGAACCCGCTCGAAATCGACGCGCCAATTGGTGATCGCGTACCAGAGGAGTTGCCCACCCAGTACGAAGATGCCGACGCGGGCGAAGAGCATCCAGAGTTCTCGGTCTCGCGGGGCTTCGGCGGGTCGCACCGTCGGCTTGGCACGGGTCTTCACGAAGAGTTTATTCGCGTCGAACGGCATCCCGCTCTGCACGATCGAGAAGAGCCGGTACTGCCCGATCAAGTAGACCAACGAACCGCCGACGAGGACGACATCGAGAAACCGGAAATTGCTGGTCGGGATGTTGGAGATCGAACCGAATACGAACGGCACTCCGAGCGGGGCGTACGAGAAATAGCAGACCAGAACGACGAAGAAGATCGGCATCGCACTCCAGCGGAGCACCAACCCGCACAACCCGACCATGAGCAGCAAGACGGTGGCGATGAGCGACCCGATCAGAAACATCGTCAACAGTGCGACGAGCAGACCCCCGGCGGCGACCATGAGGTACGTCCGCGCGGCCGGATTCGTGAACAGTTCGCGGTACTGGTTCGGCTTCACCGGGGGCAACGGAATCGGTGATACATTTTGGCTCATCGGCGAATCCCCGCTCCGCGGATGCGGTCGAGCCGCGCGAGAATCAGTCGTACCGGTTCACCCTGATTCACCCGCACAACGTGGGCTCCCGCTCGAACCAGCTTCAACCGGAGCGCCTCGAATTTACGGTGGTACTCTCCAATAAGCGTGAATTGAATGACACTCCCCAGCGCCGTGCGATTCTTCTTCGGTAGCTCGTTGACGGGGGCACGCGGGTCGCGCGGTGGCGGCAGATCCTCGGGCCAGGGCAGCAACACGAGAACTTGGTGATGCTTGCCACGGGCGACGCGGATCGACTTCAACAACGGTTCGATATCGTCGTTCAGCTCCACGAGGTCGGCGAGGATGATGTACAACTCGTTGTCGCGGGCCATCCCGATGGTTCGCAGCAACGACGTGGCGAGAATGGGAATCTTCTCCGGGCAGCGAAAGCGGTAATCCCCGTTCGGCTCGAACAGTTTCGGTGGCGGTTGATGGTGGTGCTCCACTAAGAAGCGACTGGCTTTCGCCACGAAGAATTCGTCGTCAGAGATACAGCGTTCGATGCTGGCCGGGGTGTCGCCGTCGCGGCTGGCGAAGAGTGCCCCCAACTGCTTGCGCTCCGAGAGCAGTTGTCTCCGGGTCGGAAGAAACCCGCGGATGCCGAACAAGAACCAGTAAATGCCAGTGAGAACCGTCGGGGCGAGCATCAAAAAGAGGAAGACGATCAAGAACGCCGGAAGGTCGTTCATCGACCGCGGACGTGTGATATCCAGCGTGGTCTGGACGACCGTGTTGAAGCCCTCGGCCTTCCAAGTGAACAGTTGCCAGAGCAGCGGAAGGATCAAGAGCCATTTGAGCCGGCTATCGAGCAGAGGAATCCAAAAGAGGCCGAAGGGACGTGAGTTCAACCGCTTGTCGAGCATGTCTGGGTAAATATCTTGGGCGAGCGAATACGCATACCGTTGCAGGGTGGCCGCGTCGCCATCGGTGGTTTCGGCGGGCCGGCCGGCCGTCTCGGCGAAGATCCGCAACAGTTGCATGGTGTGGCGGCGAGTCCGGGCCGGCTTCTGCACTTTGGCACCGGTTTCGTCGAAGACCGTCAGGCCGACTAGATCGCGGTCGCTGGCGGCCGCTTGCAACACGCCCGCACCGATGCCCGCGAGCTTAGCCAGTGGGGTATTTCCGACCGTCCCTAGCCGGGTACTGTTGGATGCATCCAGGAACAACACGCAGCGGACAGGCACATCGCTTTCGAGTTCCTTCGTAATGAGTTTGTCTTTACGGGCGCTGGCCTTCCAGGCGATCGTCTTCGGGGGATCGCCCGCCAAATAATCGCGCAGGTGCAGCAACTCCGTCCCACTCCCGGCTCGACGGATGCGGTGGACGCCCGGTGGCGGCAGCGTGTTGAATCGCTTATTCGCACGCTGGGTACCGTCGTCGTCCGTCAGCGGTGGCAACACGAGATACTCGGTCGGCAATCGGAAGAAACTCCTCCGGTAAAAAAAACCGCACAGGTCGGCCATACGGAATTCGATCCCCTCGAACCGGACGACGCCAGGGGCTTTGGGGTGAATCGTGTATTCGAGCACGACCGGTTCGCTTGCCGATAATCGAGTGATGTTCCGGCGATGGCCCGCCTGGATATGCTGGCCCACTGGCAGCTTGTCGGCGAGCGAAACGAACGGCAGCGTGAAGCCTCTTTTCAGGCGGATCGTGATGCGGACGGTGCAATCCATTCCAGCCCAGAGTGTGGGCAACTCTCGATCATTTTGCAAAATGTGGCGTTCGATACTGATCCGACTGTGTGCCGCGTTGGTGCGGATCCAGAACCAGATCCATTCGCCGATGAACCAGAGCACGAGTGTGAACGCGAGGATCGGCACAGTCGGGGCGTACCGCGCCGCGAGAAGCACGCCGACGAGGGCGACTTCCGCAATGCAAAAGAGGAACCAGTAGCCACGGGAAGTCAGCACGAATCGAGTCCCCTCGGCTAGACGGTTTCCATCACCCGGACATCGGCGAGGACTTCTTTCACGATGTCGCTGACGGCGCGGCCTTCGATCTCGGCTTCGGGCCGCAAGATCAATCGGTGCCCGAGCACGTTGAACGAAACGGCCTGCACATCTTCGTGGGTGACGTAATGGCGACCCTTCAGTACCGCCCGAGCACGGGCACACCGGAGCATGTTCAGTGCGGCGCGCGGGCTGGCCCCCAACGCCACATCCGGGTGCTCGCGGGTCGCTTCGGCAATCTCGACGATGTAGCGGTACAGTGATTCCTTGCCGAATACATACTGCAACTTCGCTTGCAGGCCGAGAATCATTTCGGGGGTGAACATCGCCGGCGGTTCCGCAATCGGGCGACCGTGCAACTTCAGCAAATTGACTTCGTGTTCGAAGCCGGGATATCCCATTTCGATCCGGAGTAGAAAGCGGTCGAGTTGCGCCTCGGGTAACCGGTAAACGCCTTCTTGTTCCACCGGATTCTGCGTCGCCATGACGAGGAACGGCCGCGGTAATGGCAACGTCTGCCCGTCCACCGTCACCTGATATTCCTGCATCGCTTCGAGGAGTGCCGCTTGGGTCTTCGCCGGCGCCCGGTTGATTTCGTCGGCGAGCAACACTTGGCAGAAGACCGGGCCTTTGCGGAGGACGAAGTCGTTGGTGTTGCGGTCGAAAATCGAGGTGCCGGTGACGTCCGATGGCAGCAAGTCGGGGGTGAACTGCACCCGCGAGTACTGGCAACCGAGTAACCGGGCGAACACTTTAGATAGGGTCGTTTTCGCCACCCCGGGCACCCCCTCCAGCAGGACGTGCCCGCTGGCGAGGAGCGCGATCAGCAGTTGCTCGGTGACGGCGTCCACGCCCACCACCACCGTGGCCACCTGCTGGCGGACTTCGCGCAGCAGTTGACTCGCTTGCGCGGCCAACTCGCGGGCGGGGCCGGTCTCGGCGGTTTCGGGCGGGGCTTCTTCGAGCAGGACGCGGCTGGCGACGGCGGGTCGAGCGGTCATGCGGCTCCTTCGGAATCGGGTCGTGGTGCAAAGCGCCAGCGGTTGGCATCGGCGGCCGAGCGAACGGCCGCAAGCATTGGTTCGAGTTCTTTCCACTGGGTATAACCTAGTGGCTTTTTCGAACGGGTATTCGCTTCCGCCCACAACCGCCGCACGCTCTCAAGGAGGTGCCGGCGATTCTTGAGGTCGGATTCGATTTTCGGGCAGCGGTCGCTGCCAGCGTCAGCGGGGTAGCCCCGTTCCAAGAACATCAAATTCACGAAGTTTGAAAACAAGGCTCGGAAATCGTGGCCGCGCAAAATCTCCAGCCGCCGGTGCCCAAACGAGCCGAGTGCCACATCTTTGCCGAGCCGCAGTGGGTCGACCGGGATCGGCTGAAAATTCCGGACGTGACCACTCTTCCAGATCCGACCCCGGAGCAGGACACTCGCCAAGATCGCGACCAGCACGACGATGATGCTCACGAAGGCGATGTACGAGCGGGTGTCACGGGCCAGTGCGCTCTTGAACGAATCGTTGTCTTCGGCCTTGGTCACCACTTCGCTAACGACTTTCGATGCCATCGCTTGGAATTTGCGATCCATCGGATCAGGGAGTTTTGGTGCGGGCATCTTCGGCATCGGGTTGGACTGCACCGATGCAAAATCGAATTCATCGAATTTCGAAACGACTTTTCCATCTTCGATGAACAGGCAAGTCGTCCGCTGTTCCGGCCCTTGCAGCCACGGAACCAGACGCACCGCGAACGCGAAGTTGTCAGTCGGGTCCAGATCGGCCGAGGAATACAGCATGTCGTTCGCCAAAACGCTCTGATCGGCCATCACCAAACACCGGTATGTGTCTTGCTTTTTACCGACTCCGGCCGCGGCGAAACTGTCGCTCCGTTTCAAAGGAACGCCGACGTTCGCTCGGAGTGAAACGGTATTCGGAAACACGGCGACGGTTCGCCCGAGCATCGGGGGCCGGGCTGTGATTTGTAATCTCGATGGTGCATTCGTGGCGATTCTCGAAAAGCCCGAAAAGAGCTGCTCTTCGGGTGAGGGATCGTTCGGAATCAGTGCAGTTGGTACCAGAAACGGAAACGTGTCGATCCCGAGATAAGAGTTCTGACCTCGGAAGTCGTAAGCCTCTTCACCGGAGATTTTCAAATCCCCTTTCTTTGGGAAGTACGGATTCAGATTCAATTTCTTGTCCGTCGCGATGAGCACGGCACCACCGGCCAAGAGCGTTTGATTGGCAAGTACTGCGACCTGTTCCTGGTTGGCACCGGAGTCACCCAGCACGATAAGGATCGTGTTTTGATCGGACTTCAATTTCTGCGGATTCATCGGTTGAATCTTGAAGTGGTGCAACAGTCCTCGGAAGAGCTGGGTGCCACCATCCCGGGCGGGGCCGACCGCAGCGGGCACAGGTTCCGCCGGAATATCCTTCGGCTGACTCTGGGTCACCGGAGCCAGTATCGCCAATACCACAAAACTCAAAATCCATCGGATATTGGCATTCATACTTCCGTGACCCCCGCGAGTTGGCACAAGCAGTGGCGGGCCTCCGCGTAGGCACTCTCGGGTATTTCTTCCCGCAGGGGAGTGTACCGGGCCACGGCGTACAAACGGGCCAGCGGTTCGGCGAGATGCTCGCGATCGGGTAAGGCGCTTCGCAACGCTTCCGCAATCGTCATGTGATTCCAGACCACGGCTCCGTTGCCACAAACGAGGATCGACAAATATTCAAACGCCAGCACGAGACCAGGACGATCTCGGATGGTGCGTGGATCGACCGGCCAGGGGCCTTGGCCGGGTAACGGCTGCAACCGACGATTGCGAGCCTCTTGAATCAGTGGCAGGAATTTCCAGATCAAGAATCCGATGACGGCTCCGATGATGAGAACGAGAATCACCGTGCCGACCGTTCCCAGTCCAGCTAGGCCAACACTTCCGAATCCGCCAATGCTCGGAGCACTTGGGGCGTTGAAACCAGACTGTGGGGCGGTCGGGGTCGACGCGGTCGGGGAATTGATATTCTTCAACCAGCTCGGTGTCGTCCAATTCGATCCGTTCAAAAAGCTCCAAGTACCAGAATTTGAAGGGGCCTTGGTCGATTGGCTACCGTTGAAATCGGGGTTGTCCCAAAAAGGTCTTTCGTTGGGGCCACCGGTGCCGTTGCCGAACAGATCGACGATCGCATCTTTCACTGCCGGAGTACTGTCGATGGGGCCAACGGTCTGTTCCCACATCTGCACGGCGCCTTGCACCTGCTCCGAATTTGGATCCCCCCGTCCCGATTGCTTCCCCGATCTGGGCTGATTCGGAAACTGACTTTTGATCGGTGGTTGTTGACCGGGCAAGTTCTGGCCGGGTAACGGGGGATTAGGCGGTGTCCCCACTGGATTCGTTTGCGGAAGCGAGGGCTTGGATCCGGGTTTTGGCAACTGGGGGATGGGATCACCCGGTTTGCCCAACCCCTCCGCCAGTTTCTTGAGATCGTCGTTGTTGAGATTCGGATTGTTCCGCTTCAGTAGCTCGGGGTTGTCTTTGGCCTGCTGGCGACCCAACTCGAGCAACCGCTGCCGGGCGGCAGGATCGTTTTCGGTACTCTTCAAAAATTTCTCGACAAGCTCGAGCATCTTCGGCTCGAGCGGAGGCGTGGAACTACCTGGCCCCAGTAGCGCGGCCAGTCGCTTGAGCGCTTCGGGGTCGCTGGTTCCGGTGGGCAACGGGTTGTAGTTGCTCACTTGAGCATGAGCAGAACCGAGGCTCAGCGCCAGTAGTACGCCAACGCAGAATGTGCGCGCCATAGATTTCCGCCTCCGTTAATGATTCGACGGCGGTGAGGCCAGCTTTTGCCAATCTTCCGAACAATTTCCAAACTCTATTGTGGGCATGGATTCCAAAAGGTTCAAGAACCGAGTTGAGGGAACGTGGGAATTGTAATCTGAGTATGCGCCACAAGAACGTCGGTCGCTTCATTTCACGTCGTGGAGAACGACAGACTCGCACTCGTCACGGTGCCCGTGTTCTTGGCGAACAGGTCGAAAACCTCCAGTGTCCACGTCCCCTTGGTCGCGTGTCCGCGGAACCTGGCTAGGACTTCTTCCGGTCGCACCGTAGCCCCTTGTGTCAGCGAATTCACTGCGAGCGACGTCGCGGCATTGTCGTCGAATGTGACGCCCGACAAGCTCAGATTTCGACGGTTGAACAACGTAACGGTTCGACCGTCTGGGGCCCGCAAGCGGATCTCCAGATCCGCCATGCGGGTATGTGCGATATCGAGATTCACCGTCAGGTTCGCCACGGTGAAAGAGTCCGTCACTTCGAAATTGACCCGCGTGGTTCGCTGATCGGCGATGGGCACGTTCGTCCGAGTCGCCGCATACGAACGCCGACTCGACGAAGTCGGTGGTGGTGAAACGGGTGGTGAAGTCGTACCGAGCTTCGCCGAAGTCGTGAACCGATCCCCGGCTTCGCCATTGATGCCATTGCCGTTCTGATCCATCCGCTTGGCGAGTACGTCCCAAATATCCGGCCCGACCGACATGCTGTACGTGCCCGCAGTCGTTTGACTCCCGAAGGTAATGTCGAATACGGAACTGTTGCTGTTGGCCACGGCTGTCACCCGAGTGACCGTGATGACCCCATTCGGCCCAGTCAGCACGACATCCGAAGCCGTGAAGGTCGGCGCGTTGATTTTCTTATCGAAGGTGACCCTCACCGTGTTGAACGAACCACTCGAACCACTGAACACCGCGGAGACGACTTTTGGCCCACCACCCGTCCAACGTAACCCTGGAGCCGTCGGGCTTGCGGGCGGCGACGACACCACTGGGGGCACCGTGACGGGTGGTACTGCGACGGGAGGCACTGGTGGTACAACACTTGAGGCATCGAGCAATTTCGCCAAGTTGATGCGACCGTTTGACGTGACACGGCCGCTCAAACTGCTCAATGAATCGACCGAGATTTTCAACTTGTCGAGGACTTGGGCGTAGCTCCAAGTCGGGTGGAGATCCCAAAGGAGCGACAGTGCCCCGCTGATGACCGGCGCGGCCATCGACGTGCCACTCTTGGTGATGTACCCGCCTCCCATCGCCGTGCTGAGGATGTTTTCGCCAGGCGCCGCGATGGCCACGGTTTGCGTCCCGTAATTCGAGAACCAAGAGAGGCGGTCGCTCGAATCGGTCGACGCCACGGCGACGACATTGTTCGATTGCCGGGCATAACTGGCGGGGTAGCTGGCCGTGGTGTCGTTGTTCGATTGCTCGTTTCCAGCCGCGATGACCACGATGACCCCAGCGGCACGGGCACGTTCTATCGCGGCGGCGAGCGTCGGGTCGGGTGCCGAACCACCCCAACTTTCGTTGATGATCTTCGCGCCGTGGTTGATGGCGTAATCCATGGCCCGCACCGCATCGCTGGTGTACCCGTTGCCGTTCGCGTCCATGAATCGCAGGGCCATGATGCGAGTGTGCTGGGCGACCCCCGTCACACCGACCCCGTTGTTCCCCGTGGCTCCGATGATGCCGGCGACGTGTGTGCCGTGGCCACTTTCGTCCATCGGATTCGTGTCGTTGCTGCTGAAGTCGTAACCGTGCAGGCCGTTGGTGGCACCGTCGATGGTGTTCGTCCAAATGTTTGCGGCTAAGTCCGGGTGGTTGTAATCGACGCCGGTGTCGATCACGGCCACGACGGTCTGCCCGGTACCGGTGCTGACGTTCCAACCTTGCGCCGCACTGATTTTGGGCAGGCTCCAAAGTTCACTGAGGCGTGGATCGTTGGGCGTCTGGGCCACGGAGATGATCGAATCGCGAGTGACCGAGCGAACACCCGGTTGCGCCGAATAAAGTGTGATGGCTTGGCCGAGATCGACGCCGGAGTTCAGTTCCACCCGGTAGATACCCAACCCGAGCGAGGCAACCGATCTCTCGGATGGCAAATGGGTGAGCGCGGCGATGTTGTTCGTATTGGCGGTTGAGTCGTTGAACGTGACCAACAACCGATCTGTGGCGAACGGCGACACGGTGCTGGGCACGGTTCGGTCTTCGAGGGATTCTATCTGAAGCTGAATCCGACGATTTAGGTTCCGCATTCGTGAAGTCTCCGCAAGCTATGGCGGTCGTAGGTGCTGTGCAGGTTGTAACGCACAATTTCAGCCTACTGTCCTGTGCGGCTCCAGGTGAGGAAATCGACAGTAACGATTGTCCGGAATCGGTCTAGCCCGAATATCTGTAGCGGTTGTTGAGAATAGTCAATTGGCGAAGGATGGGTGGTTTTGAGTTGCAAGATGAGAGTTCACGAAGTGGCCGAGTATAGTTTCCGAGTCGGCTGAGTTGAAATTACGCTGCTAAATTCGAGCGGATCATACCGAGTTCGAGCAGGGCATCATCGTACCATGCGCGGTTGCGTGGGATTGTGGGCAATCGGAGGACCTGGAACAAAATGATACCGCCGACGAAGCCGATCATGAACCAGTCGGCGGTGAGGTGGTAGAGCACCGCCGTGGCCACCGCAGCCGCTTCCGTGATGGCAAATTCGGCAAATTTGCCGGTGGCGTAGACGTGCCAGATTCGTTCCGATTCTGTTTCCGGGGGAACGCCCTCTTCCGGGGTTTCCGGCGGTTCGGTGGCCACGCGGCGCAGGCCAGTCGACCAGAGGAACGGCACCAGAAACCGTGCGATCGCCACGGCGGAGAGTGTGAGCGTAGCCCCCAAGACAGTGACAATCGGCACTCCGATGAGCCGACCGGCGTTGCCGCTGATCGGCCGGCCGCCGAGGGCGAACTCGACGGTACTCATGACCCCGATGGTGACGACGACTAAGAAGCCGATCAAGCCGAGACAGAGCAACCGAAGCACTTTCTGCCGGGCTACCATTTCGGGGGAGTCGAGTGGGTGACCATCGTCGGACAAGTATTGACTGATTCGGTTCATGGTGCGTTTTACCGGCAGCGGATGTCGTGGTATTCGAGTGGGAATTCGTAGTCTTTGCGGAGCGGGTAGCCGACCCAATCGTCGGACAGGAGAATGCGGCGCGGGTCGGGGTGGCCGAGGAAGCGGATGCCGAACAGGTCGAAAGTTTCGCGTTCGTGCCAGTCGGCGGCACGCCAAACCCCGGTAACCGTCGGCACCTCGGGAAGTTCACCGACGACATCGTTCAACCAGCGCGGCAGCCGCACTTTCAGTGTGAAACGCCGGCCGGGAACCGCGAAGCTCGACAGGTGGTAGACGACTTCCAAGTGCGGCTCGAACCCGGCCTTCGCCACCTTCTTCGGGTCGGTTTCGAGGTAGTCGACGCCCGCCAAGTTATTGAGCATATCGAACTGTAATTCGTCGCGTAGAAACCGGCTGATGTCCACCAACTTCGCCGATTCGACGACCACGAACGGATCGAAGGCGTCGAACTGTTTGCTCAAAATAGCAGCCCCGAAAGTAGTGTCGAGTCGCTCGATGATTTCGGCAGGGGTCATGGGGTTGTCACCGGTTGCTTGTATTGAGCGGCTAGTGCTTGACAGGCCCGCATGTAGGCGTGCATTTGTTGGTTCAACTCCTCGAGTGTCGCTAAAGCAATCGCACTCGGATCTTGGGTGAAGATCCGCCCGACCAGCCGGCCGAACTGCCAGACGTTGCCGTTGGTCGCCATGCCTTACACGGGCATGTCCGGAGTGCAATTGAGTTTCTGTGCGGCGAGCATTTGGGCGAGGCACTGCCCCAAGCCCGCTCGAAGTCATCGAGTTTGATGGTACGGAATGCCCAGTCCGATGCCATCGGGACGTGGATCGTCCCCGAAGCACCGTGGATGGCCGAGATCCCCGTTTGGCCGAAGCCCACCGGCACGGGTTGGTGCACCGCGATTTGAAACCGTCGAACATCATCGTGACGCCCGACTGGCAGGCGAAGCTCCTCGACTTCGGGTTGGCCCTGCACCCGCGCCATGCCCTGACGGAACCGGGCACGCTCCTCGGCACCGTCGGCTACATG
>JANXWE010000260.1 GCA_025351325.1 Fimbriiglobus sp. | reverse complement strand
ATGGTCGCGGCCTACCTCGTCGGTGAACGTGGCACCGTCGGCCATGCCATCGGTCTTGGATTGACGGCCACGTTAGCCCACACCGGTTCGGTCATCGCCGTGGCCGTTGCGATCTACGCGATCTACGGCAACGCCGCCCCGGCCACCGCCCAGGGCGGGCTGATGATGGCCGGCGGATTACTGATTTTCTTGGTCGGTTCTTGGCTCTTCCTGCAGCGCATTCGTGGGCACGCGGATCACGTGCATTTGTTCCAAGACAGTCCCTCACGCCGCGTCGGATGGTGGCGTGTCGTACTCATGGGGTTGGGCGGCGGCATCATCCCCTGTTGGGACGCCGTGCTGCTGTTCCTCGTGGCGATGGCCCAGGGACGCATCGGCGTCGCCATCCCGCTGCTGCTCGCATTCAGTACGGGTCTCGCTTTGGTGCTCGTGTTGTTGGGCGTCGGTGTGGTGTATGCAAACCGGGCTGGCGGGCGCCGCTTCGCTGGGCAAACGTGGTTCCGCTACCTGCCCGTGGCCAGCGCTTTGGTGCTGATCGGCTTGGGAATCTGGTTCCTGCGTGACGGTTATCAACTGTTGAATGCTGTGAATTCTTGAAGTTCTGGAAAGGGTCGCATGTCGATTGTCTCCTGGGAAGTCCGGCACGTTCGCATCCGTTTGCGCCGACCTGTCAAACATGCTTCGTACGCCCGCACCGAAACCGACAACGTCGTGGTCGTCTGCAAACTAGCGGATGGGTCGATCGGGTACGGCGAGGGCGTGCCACGTGAATATGTGACGGGAGAAACGATTGACAGTGCGATGTCACTGCTGCAAGCGAGTGATCTGGCCGGGCAGTTTTCACCGTGCGCGACTTTTGCCGATGTCCTGACTCAAGCCGAACGATTCCACCTCAAACCCATTCCTGGCGACGACCGCGCTTGCAGGGGAAATGCCGCCCGCTGTGCCGTGGAATTGGCCCTGCTCGACGCTTACGGGCGGATGTACGGGGAACCGCTGATGAATGTGACGCGGGCACTTGCACCCGAATTGTACGAGCCGCGCGAATGCGTCCAGTACAGCGGCATCATCCTCACCGCCAAGGGTTGGAAAGCCCGCTTGATGGCGCTAGCGTACCGCTGGCAGGGCTTCCGGCAGATCAAAGTAAAAGTCGGCATTCTGGGCCTGGACGACGCCAAACGACTGCGGGTGCTGCGGCGGATGCTCGGCGCGAACCGAGAAATCCGGATCGATGCCAACGAAGCGTGGGCAACGAGCGAAGTCCTCGAACGGATCCAAGCGCTCGAACCGTTCGGAATTGCCAGCGTCGAACAGCCCGTTCCGCATGAAGATGTCGCCGCACTCATCGCCGTGCGCCAACGGACCAAAGTTCCGATCATGTTGGATGAATCCCTCTGTTCGATGGTCGATGCCCAGCGCGCGGTGGACGATCGAACCTGCGACCTGTTCAACTTGCGTCTCTCGAAGTGTGGCGGCTTCATTCCGACCCTCCGGCTGGCCCAGTACGCGCAACAGCACGGCTTGGGCTATCAGCTCGGCTGCCAAGTCGGTGAGACCGGCATCCTCAGCGCCGCCGGCCGGCACTTCGCCACCAGTGTGAAGGGCATTCGCCATCTCGAAGGCTCCTTCGACCGGCACCTTGTTTGGCACTCCCTCGCCCAGGAGGATCTCACCTTCGGCCGCGGGGGTTGGGCCCCGGCGCTCGTCGGCAGTGGTCTCGGCGTGACGTTCGATCCGGTTCTGCTCGACGCCGTGACCGTCCGCCGGGAGGTGCTCTTTGGCGGCTGAAGTCTCGTTATTCCGTGCAACCGATGGCTACGAGTTCTACGTACATCGGTACCGACCGTCCGGGCCGACCGTGGCTCGTGTCGTGGTGCTGCATGGCATCCGCAGCCACGCGGGGTGGTACGAAGCAAGTTGCCAGAAACTGGCGGACGACGGATACGACGTTCACTTTCTTGACCGGCGTGGCTCCGGTTGGAACACAGCCCGGCGCGGCGACTGCCCGAGCTTCCTCCGATTGATCGACGATGTGGCCGAGTTCATTCTCGAACTGCGGCGCACCCGGGCCGGGCTGCCACTCTTCCTGGTCGGGATTTCGTGGGGCGGGAAACTCGCGGTGGCACTGGCTGCCCGTTACCCCACCATTTTCAGTGGAATTGCCTTGCTCTGCCCCGGTTTGAAACCAGCAGTGCAACCCCCGTGGACGACACGATTGCGGATCGCGCTCGCTAGCCGACTCCGCCCGACCAAGCTCTTCCCCATCCCGTTGAACGAACCCGAACTGTTCACCGCATCGCCCGCATGGCAGCGCTTCATCGACGCGGATCGCTTCGGACTTCGGCAGGCCACGGCCCGTTTCTTGTTCAACAGTTTCCGCTTCGACCGCTTCCTGCGGCGGGAATATCGAAAAGTGACCTGCCCCGTGTTGCTCATGCTCGCTGGGCGAGATCGCATCTTGAACAACGCCGCCACGCGCAAACTTCTGGCGAAATTCACCCGTTCAAGCCGCATCGCCATCATCGATTATCCGCAGGCCCAGCACACATTGGAATTTGAACCGGCCGGCCACCCGTGGTTGGAAGATTTGATGGTGGCATTTCGACGGGAACTGGCCGGAGACCTCACCCCCTAGCCCCCTCTCCGAAGCGGAGAGGGGGAACCGGAATCGACTGATTTGCTCCCCCTCTCCGCTTCGGAGAGGGGGCCGGGGGGTGAGGTCTGACCTGCGAACTTCGCGCCCGTCAATTGTGCCAATACTCGTGCGGAGTAAGCTGCCATCGAAAGTGTCCGTTCCAATTCCGCCTTCGCCCGTGCCCCCGTCGCGGCGGCTTCGGCCGGGTGATCAACGACGTAGCGCAGGAGTTCCGCCGCGTGATCGAGGTCGGGTTCGGCCCAGATCGCCCCTTTGGGATACGGTGGATGTTCGACCACCGAAGCCCGGCGCTCGTAGCGCACGAGATAGCTCGTGGAGGGTGTCATGAAGTCCAGATTCCCCGAGTAGCCGGTGGCGATGACTGGCTTGCCCATCAGCATCGTCTCCGCGAGGCCGAGGCCCAACCCTTCCGAGCGGTGCAGCGACACGTAGGCGTCGCAGCAGTCCATGAGCGCCAGCAAATCTTCGCGTGGCAGAACTTCGTTCCGCAGCAGCACTCCGGCGGCCGTACAGCACGTTTGCAACTTCTGAAACTCCTCGGGCACCTTGTCGCCGCGCGACACTTTGATGACCAGATCGACCGGTTCCGAGGGCCGGAATGCCCGGCGGAAGGCGTCGATCAGCCCATACGGATTCTTGCGGCCCGTCGTGCTGAACATGTCGAACGTGAACAGGAACACGAAGCGACCAGGCATCAACCCGAAGAACGCGCGCGGTCTCGGTGCGAATCGCGGCAACTCCACGCCGGGGAGCATCGTCACCACTGGTACCTTCACATATTTGCGGAACGTCTCGGCGATGAAGTGCGTCGGTGCCCAGACTTCATCTGGCCAGTCCATCAGCTTCACGATGTCCGGCGGCACCTCTTCCAATTCCCAATACCAAATGGCGATCCGCTTGACGCCGGGGCGGACGTGCAGCCCGGTCATCCGGTACATTTCGGTGGGGCACGTGTGCAAGCCCGCCACGAAGATGGTGGTGTTGTAACGCTCGAGATCGTGGCGCCGTTCGTCGGGGCGTCGATTGACCCGGGGCAGCACCGGCAGATCACGCCGGGTCGTCGGGATTCCGGCATTCTGGAGTGCACGCACTAATCCCAAGGCCACTTCTTGCAAACCGCTGACGTACTCGAAATGCCCATGGACATTCACGCCGCGCCGCGCATCCTCGGGTGACACCGGCGGTTCCACGGCGTCGCCGAGTTCCGCATTCGCCAACCAGCGATTCCGGATCGAATACCGTGCCCGCAGATACTGTTTCAGCTTCGGCCAGCCCGTCGGGGTCAGTGCGTCGGGCACGGCCGCTTGCCACTCCGCTTGGAAGCGGTAGGTCGTCGCCAGCCCACGGTCGGGGCGGGCGTCCATCTCGGCGAGCAGCCAGAGCAGCTCCCCAATGGCTAAGCCGTAATCGCGTTCGCCGCAGACGGCGGCCCAACGCAAGAAGGCCCCGCGCTGTTTCGGACAAACAGCGAACGGGTACTCCGCACGCAGGTCGGCGCGGATTTCGTAGGCCCGCAATCCTTGCTCGCCGGGGTAACTCGCAAATGCGGCCCGGATGTTCTCGGCTGCTTCGGGGGATTGCGTGAATTCCTGGACGAACCATTTCGCCCCGGCACCGTCCGGGCCGGCGTGAAATAGATCGGGGAAGCGCTGACGCAATTTCGGGTTCTGCGCGGCCGTGGCGAACACGAAGCGGATCGCGCCGGTCACGGATTCCGAGGCTTCGCGGGCATCAACCATGACCGGCTGCGCTCCGTGGGCGACCAGCAACCGGTTGAGTCGACCGAGATTCCAAATGTCGAACGAGAGCGGGGGGAATTCGCCACGAGTGTAATAGGTGAACCGTCGGTAGACGCGAGCTACCATCGTTCGGAGTCGGGAGCGCATGCGACGCAATCTCGGCTAAAGCGGACATTGTGCCGATTTCCGGAGATTCCGGCAACTTGATCCGCCCTGCCGATGGTTCAAACCAACTCGAGCTTCGCTTCGCGGAAGCGGTAGCCGACGCCGCGGACGGTTTCGATGAGTTCGGTGTCGTCGCTGTGGCCGGCCAAGGCCCCGAGCTTCTTGCGGAGCGTTTTGATGTGAACGTCGATGGTGCGTTCGAGCACGATCTGCCCTTCGCCGATGGCCGAGTCCATGAGTTGGTGCCGGCTGAAGGCCCGCCCCGGTTGACGCACCAAACATTCCAAAAGTCGGAATTCCGTCGGCGTGAGGTCGAGCTTTTTGATGCCGACGGTGACCCGGTGACGGACGCGGTCGATCTTCACGCCCATATGTTCGACGACATCAGCAGGGTCGCCTTGATCTTCAACGCGCCGCAGTAATGCCTTCACCCGTTGGAGCAGAATCTTGTTGTTGAACGGCTTGGTCACGTAATCGTCGGCACCCTTGGCGAAGCCTTCGATCTGGTCGGCTTCCTCGGATTTCGCAGTGATCATGATGATCGGGATGTCGCGGGTGCGCTCGCCCATCCGCAATTCTTTGCAGATGCTAAGCCCATCAATCCCGGGCAGCATCACATCGAGCAACAGCACGTCGGGAATCATCTGCTGGGCTTTGCGCAGCCCTTCTTGACCGTCGTGGGCCACGAGCGTTTCGTACCCCTCGCGGGAGAAATACCAACTCAGCGATTGGACGAGGCCACGCTCGTCTTCGATGATCAGAATGCGAGGTTGAGGCATACGGTCTCCAAGTGCGGAGTGCGGAATTCGGAGTGCGGAATCAAAACATCCGGAGTTCAATGGGTCGCGGATTCGGCGAGAGTCTGCGGATCGATGCTCTTCCATTCCGCACTCCGAACTCCGCATTCCGCACTTATCCGAAGCGCCCGGTGATGTAGTCTTCCGTTTGTTTCTGCACGGGCTTTGTGAACATCTGCTCGGTGGTGCCCGATTCGATCAACTTGCCTTCGAAAAAGAAGGCGGTGGTGTCCGAGACGCGGGCCGCCTGCTGCATGTTGTGCGTGACGATCACAATGGTGTACTGCGTCTTCAACTCGAAGATCAAATCTTCGATCTTCGAGGTCGATTTCGGGTCGAGGGCGCTGGCCGGTTCGTCCATCAACAGCACTTCGGGGTCGGTCGCCAATGCCCGGGCGATGCAGAGTCGCTGCTGTTGACCCCCGGACAGCGACAATGCCGACGAGTGCAAGCGATCCTTCACCTCGTCCCAAAGGGCTGCTTGCTTCAAGCTCCGTTCCACGAGGTAATCCAGACGGGAACTGTTCGCCCCGCCGGCGACACGCGGGCCGAAGGCGACGTTCTCGTAGACCGTCTTCGGGAACGGGTTCGACTTTTGGAACACCATGCCGACACGCTGACGGAGGTCGACCGTGTTGACGTTCCCGTCGCGGATGTTCTTGTCGTCGAGCGTGATCTCGCCGGTCAGCCTGGCCCCATCGACAAGGTCGTTCATCCGATTGATGAGTCGAAGCAGGGTCGATTTGCCGCACCCGCTCGGGCCGATGAATGCGACGACGGAGCGTTCGGGCATCGTGAGGTTGATGTCGAACAGAGCCTGCTTGGGCCCGTACCAAAAATTGACACTCCGCACGGCGATCTTGGTGCGTTGGATGGCCAAGTCGGGTTTCGACAGTCCGCCGGAAGCCGGGCCGGTCTTGATCCGTGAGCTGATGATGTCCGAGAACATACGAGACACGTCGCGGCACCTCTGCTGTTTGCACCGTCATCCCAAATTCAGCGATAGGGATAAAGTATGGGACTATTGTGTAGACGACGTGAAGTTCCGAGCGATCTTCACAATTCGCGTTAGATCCCGCGAGACGGAACGTCGAGATTATCAGAGTGGCGATTGACCGGGAAGATATTGATAAAAGGATTTCGATTTTCGATCCGGAGTTAACGAGGAACTCCCTATTTCACCCAGGTGACGTATGACAGCCTTTCTCGCGGTGGCCTTGGCGTTGTTTGGGACAAATGTCTCTCACAAGCCGGCCGAACCCGCCCCGAAGCCGACCGAACTCGAATTGCTCGTGAAGTCCAGAAGTATCGACAAGCTCCGCGCCAAATTCCTGCAGGCCCCGAACGACGATGTCCGGGACGACGTCCGAGGGGCGATCATATCGCTCATGCTCGACGTCCATAAAGAATGCTCCGCAGTCTACCAAGAAAAGACGATGGGCTTGCCACTGGAGTGGCCGGAGTACGAACACCGCGGCTACGTCGACCTGAATCAGGGCGAGAGGAAACGGTTCAACACCCTTTACGCCAAGCACCCCCCGAAGAATCTCTTCCGGCCGGAAGGGAACAACGCCTTCACTCAACTAGATTTTCAGTTAGTGGTTGTGGCGGGCGAAATCGACACGTCGATGGTGGTGACCGATTGTATTCTCCTCTGCGACTCCATTTCACGGCATGCGTTCGTCAATAGCTCCGTGGTTGTGGCTTCATCGGATGTGTCAATTACGTCGAATACCCGCAGCTTGACCATCTCCAACGGCCGGGTCGATCTCGCCGGTCACCGAGATCCCGTGTATTCTCGCGGCGATATCTCTGTTATAAACAGCAAACTCACGGCGAAAGAGTACGCGAAGCAAAACAACCTGACGCCCTTCTACGGCGAAGGCAAAACGGCCGACACCGGCCTGACCTTCTTCAAACTGGCCGACCTCGGCATCAGTTGCAAACTCGCCGCCGACAAATCGATCGTCGTGGAATCCGTGACGGCCGGCTCCCCGGCCGAGGCCGGCAAAATGCAGGCCGGCGATGTCCTCAGCCTCGTCAACTCGCGCCGCGCGAAAGCGCTCGACAAAGTCGAGGAACTGTTCCGCTACGCCATGATGGACTCGCCCAAAGCGAAAGTCACTGTGCTGCGGGGCAAGGAGAGCCTCGACCTTAAAATCCTCTTCCCATAATACGAGTCAACCGGACATCGATAATAGGGGGCGTGCCAATTTGGCCCGCCCTATTTAGTTTGAATCCGGCTGGCATAAATAGCCTATTGCATCGGGGATTGCGAAAATTTCTCACATGCTGCCAGTTTCCCATTGCTAACGCTGCTGGCGTCGCCGATACTTTATTCATCAGTTCTTTTATTTTCTCGCGGTTTCGTCGTGTGACTGATCCTTCTTTGTTCTCCGATACGCTCGCCATCCTCCTTGACCCGGCACGTTTCCTTGCGGATTCTCCGCCCGTGTCCCCGGCGTTGACAGCACCGATTTCCCAACACATGCCCTTATCGGAGTGACCACCATGGCCAAGGCCGCCAGCGATTACACGGACGTGCTGATCCGCAAGGGTACCCTCAGTTCGGAACAGCTCGACGAAGCCCGCAACCTCTCGCTTGGGCAGGGGTTAAAGCTCCAAGATGCGCTGGTCAAACTGAACTACGCCAGCTCCATCGAAGTCATGGAGGCGATGGCCGAGTTCCACGGGATGCAGTTCATCGACTTGACCGACGTGGAAATCCCGAAGTCGGTGATTGAACTGGTTCCCGAGTCGGTGGCTCGTGAAAATTTGATCCTGCCGCTGTCGCTGGAAGGGACTGTCCTCAAAATCATTACGTCGGATCCATCGAACTACGACACGCTCCAGAAGCTGCAATTCATTCTGAACAAGGACATCCAGCCGGTGCTGGCTGTACAAGAACAGATCACCGATGCCATTAACCGGAACTACGGCCAGAGCGAAACGGAGTCGATGGACTCCATGCTAGCGGAATTCACGGGCACGCAGATCGACTCAACTCAGCTCGATTCCTCAACGAATCTGGCCGATGCGGGTAACTCGGAAGCCCCGGTCGTGAAACTGGTTACGTTGATCATCCAAGAAGCGGTGCAGCTCCGGGCGTCGGATATTCACATCGAACCGTTCGGGGATCGCGTCCGGATTCGCTACCGCATCGACGGCAACCTGATCGAGCGCGATTCGGCCCCACGGCGGCTGCTGTCGGCACTGCTCGCCCGTATCAAAGTCATGGGTAGCATCGACATTTCCGAGAAACGCCGGCCCCAAGACGGCCGGATCAAGATGAACATTCAGAACAAGCACTACGACTTGCGTGTCAGCATGCTGCCAACGGTTCACGGGCAGTCCGCGGTGATGCGGATTCTCGACCGGGCCAACATCATGGTCGGCATTCGAGATTTAGGATTCGGGGAGGAAGATTACCTCCGGTTTCAAAACATCATCAAACGCCCGAACGGAATCTTCCTGGTAACCGGGCCAACCGGTTCGGGAAAAACAACAACGTTATACGCGGCGCTCAACGAGTTGAACCGACCTGACCGGAAAATCATCACGTCGGAAGATCCGGTGGAATATTACCTGCCGGGCATCAACCAAGTGGAAGTGAAGCACAACATTGGGCTGAACTTCGGACGAATTATCCGGGCGATGTTGCGTCAAGCCCCCAACATCATCCTCGTCGGAGAAATCCGCGATAAGGAGACGGCCGAGATCGCAGTGCAGGCGTCTTTGACCGGACACTTGGTATTCAGCACACTTCACACGAACGATGCGCCGAGTGCTGTGACCCGGCTGGTGGACATCGGGGTGGCTCCGTTCCTGATTGCCAGCTCCGTGATCGCCATTATGGCCCAGCGGTTGGTGCGGGTGAACTGTGTGAAGTGCCGGGAACCGATCAGCCCAGACGAAGATCAGATCCGTTCAGCGGGGGTGTCGTCGGAAATGATTGCCAAGGCTACGTTTATGAAAGGTCGCGGCTGCAATCACTGCCGTCAATCGGGGTTCCGAGGCCGAATTGGCATTTATGAGATGATGCGGATGACCGGGCCTCTGCGAGAGCTGACATTTGCCCAAGCACCGGCTCAAGATTTGCGTCGAAAAGCACGCGCCGGAGGCATGAGAACGTTGCTGGAAGATGGTATCCAGAAAGCACTTAAGGGGAATACGACCCTCGAAGAAGTGCTCAGCACGTGCCACGCGGAAATGGTCGGCTCCGACGCGTGAGTTTTTTAAACCCTGAGATTTCAGCGTTTCGACTGGGACGCTGACAATAAAAACCACCGCGGATCGTGTCAAATAGTACCGCGCCCTTGGACGCCGTACGGTGACTTTCCGAAACTCGTTTCTTAAATTTGGTTCTGCGACGTTCTTCGTGACAATGGGTTGTCCAAACTCACGTCGGCGTTCGCCGTGCCCGAACACCAGGAGCTTTCTCGTGGCTGTGGCAATGGAGAAGTTGCTGTCCACAGTGATCCAACTGAAGGCCAGCGACTTGCACATCAGCGTCGGTCAACCGCCCGTGGTGCGGCACAACGGACGGATGCGCAAACTCGAAGCGAAAATTCTGGACACCGACGACACCGCCGGTCTCATGAAATCGATCACGCCGGATCGCTGCCAGCAAGAGCTTCAGCAAAAGGGCGGGGCCGACTTCGCCATCGAGTACGTCGATGGGGTACGCTTCCGCGTCGCCATTTTCAAACAGCGTGGCTCCATCGGGATGGTACTCCGGCGGATTCCGAGCCAGTTCTTGACCTTCGAAATGCTGCGGATGCCCGAGGCGATTCGGAGCTTGATCGTCCGGCCACGGGGATTGCTCCTCGTCACCGGGCCGACGGGATCGGGGAAAACGACCAGTCTGGCGTCGATGGTGAACTTCATCAACGACAACTACGACCGGCACGTGATCACCCTCGAAGACCCGATCGAGTATTTCCATAAGCACAAGAAGTGCACGGTCAACCAGCGCGAGATTGGCACCGATGTTCCCGACTTCAAAGAGGGAATTCGCCGGGCACTGCGGATGGATCCGGATGTGATCCTCGTCGGTGAAATGCGTGACTTGGAGACGATCCACGCCGCCATTGAAGCGGCCGAAACGGGTCACGTGGTCTTCGGGACGCTGCACACGTCCGGGGCGGCTTCCACGGTCAACCGGATCATCGACGTCTTCCCGAAGGATCAGCAAGACCAAGTCCGCACGCAGCTGTCCACGGCCCTCATGGGGGTGCTGTCGCAGGCGTTGTTGCCGAAGAAACCGGAAGGGGTCATCGCGGCCTACGAGATGATGGTGGTGACTCCCGCCATCCAGAACTTGATCCGTGAAAACAAGGTGTACCGCATCGACTCGGCCCTGCAAACGGGTCGAAAAGAGGGGATGTTCCTGCTTGACGAATCGCTGTTCCGACTCTGGAAAGACGGCCTGTGCGAAAAGGAAGAAGTGCTGCTGAAGTCGTCGAAGCCAAACGAACTGGCCGCCAAGATCGCCCAAGCGGAACGGAACGAACTCGATGACGAAGAAGATGACGACGATGAGGATGATGACGACGACGACGACGATGATGACGAGGCGCCACAGAAGAGGCGACGGTAGGTTGGTACGAGGCGGAACTGGAACACTTAGTTTCGTCTTCTGATCCGGGGTCCGTTTTCGCACACAAGGCAATTCTCTATGGCGACGCCGATACCGAACGACCCGAAGAAACCGGTTCCGCCGACCCCAGCCGGGGGCGTGCCGGGGAAGCCGCCGGTGCCACCGGTCGGGCAGAAGCCGTCGGTGCCCGGTCAGCCATCCAAACCGCCGGTTCCGGGGGTCAAACCAACGGTTCCCGGTGCTCCACGGCCGCCGGTGCCGGCCGGTCAAAAGCCGCCTGGGCCCGCTGCTACGCTGAAGCCGGTACCCAAGCCGGCGCCGAAACCTCGGCCCAAACACACCCACGTCGATACGTCCACCCGGCAACTGGCCCAGAAACTCGTCGACTTGGGTTACGTCGACGACGTGCAACTCGACAGCATCTACGAAGAGATGCGGACGAGCGAGTTGAAGCTCGGTGAAATCTGCGTGACGCGCGGCTTGGTCAACGAGGATCAACTCCTCCAAGCCACCGCCGAAACTCACGGGATGCGGGTCGCCAACCTCGAAGAGGCCAAGCCGACCCCGGAATCGATCAAGGTGGTGCCGCAGAACATGGCCGAGCTGTACAAGCTCGTGCCGCTGTCGTTCGATGCCGACACCCTCACGGTCGCCCTGTCGGATCCGAACAACCTGCAGGCCCTCGACGACATCCGCAACTTCCTCGGCATCCGCCAAGTGAACGCCGTGCTCGCCCCCGCTTCGGCCGTCGAAGCGCTGATGAAGAAAGCCTACGGTGGCCCCGGCGCCGAAGAGTCGATCAACACGATCATCATGCAGCTCGAGGCCGACAAGAATCTGCACAACAAGTCGACCAAGCGCGAAACCAGTATCGACTTGGACGACCTCAACGAAATGGCCAACTCCGCCCCCGTGCGGAAACTCATCAACATGGTGTTGCTGATGGCCATCCGCGACCACGCGTCCGACGTCCACTTCGAACCGTTCGAAGACGAATACAAGATGCGCTACCGCTGCGACGGCGTGCTCTACGAGATGGTGCCGCCGCCGCGCCACTTGGCCGCCGCCATCAGCAGCCGGATCAAGGTCATGTCGAACCTCGACATCGCCGAGCGCCGTCTGCCGCAAGACGGTCGCATCGAGCTCAACGTCGGTGGCAACGCCGTCGACTTGCGCGTGAGTGTGCTCCCGACGATGTTCGGCGAGAGTGTCGTCATCCGGGTGCTCGACCGCTCGAACGTCGGCCTCGACCTCGAACGGATCGGTATGCCCGCCGACATGTTGGTCGACTTCCGCAAATGTATTCACAAGCCCAACGGCATCGTGTTGGTGACGGGGCCGACCGGGGCCGGCAAGACCACCACGCTGTACTCGGCTCTGTCGGAACTCAACGACATCGAAACCAAAATCATCACCACCGAAGATCCGGTCGAGTATGAAATCGACGGCATCACCCAGTGCATGATCAACGCCGAGATCGACCTGACCTTTGCCAGTGCCCTCCGGGCCATCTTGCGGCAAGACCCGGACGTCATTCTCGTGGGGGAAATCCGCGACTTGGAGACCGCGTCCATCGCCATTCAAGCGTCGTTGACCGGTCACTTGGTGTTCAGCACGCTGCACACCAACGACGCCCCGAGTTCCATCACCCGGCTCCGCGATATGGGCGTCGAGCCGTTCATGATCACCGCCACTGTCGAAGCGATTGAAGCCCAGCGACTGGTGCGGCGCAACTGCATGTTCTGCCGCAAAGCGTACGAGCCGACCCGCGACCAATTGATGGAAATCAATTTGAAGCCGGAGGATTTGAAGGGGCGCAAATTCTACTTCGGCGAGGGCTGCGACAAGTGCAACAACCTCGGCTTCAAGGGCCGCACCGGGCTGTACGAATTGCTCATCCTCGACGACGAAATCCGCGACATGGTCAGCCGCGGTTCCAGCACCGACCAGGTGCGGGCCTACACCCGCAAGAAGGGCGTCCCCAGCCTCCGCGACGCCGGCATCCGCGCCCTGTACGAAGGGCACACGTGCCTCGAGGAAGTGGTGCGGGAGACGGTGCTGGATGATGAAGGATGATTGGGAAGTGCGGAATGCGGAGTTCGGAGTGCGGAATGTAAGAAATCCGGAGCGTGTCAGTGGGAGTGCGGAATGCGGAGTGCGAAGTGTAACTAAATGCGGGCCAGTTGAATCCGGAGCGAGTTCATGGATTCGCTAACCGAGGATAACACGGCTAACAAACCCGATTTGAGGCAACGCACAAGAGCGTTCGCGGTGCGGGTGGTCAAATTGGTCGATGCGTTGCCGAACACGCGGGCGTCTGGGGTTATGGGTCACCAATTGCTCCGATGTGCGACCTCGGTCGGAGCGAATTACCGGGCGGCATGCCGAGGGCGATCACAAGCCGAATTCGTCGCCAAACTCGGCATCGTGGAAGAGGAAGCGGACGAATCGATCTACTGGTTCGAGTTGCTGATCGAAACGGGTGCGATGCCAGAAGAACGCTTGAGAGATTTGATCCGAGAAGCGAACGAGATCACAGCCATGATCGTCTCGTCCATAAAAACGAGTCGTGCGAATAAGTCGAACCGAGTGAATCATTAGACCCGAACCGAACGATCACCTAGAGGACCAGGATTGCAAGCTGTCGGATGATGGAGCCAAACCCGGGGATGATAAGAGGGGATTTCTTCTCTTCCATTCCCAACTCCGCACTCCGCACTCCGCACCGGTTTCAAATCATGCCGTTATTCAAATTCGAAGCGATGGACACCACCGGGACCGAAGTCAAAGACTCGGTGGAGGCCGGCAACGAAGAAGAAGCCTCGCAAAAAATCAAGGCGATGGGCTACTTCGTCACCAAACTCACCGCCATTCAGGGGAAGGGCGCCAAGGGCGGCAAGAAGAAAAAGACCGGGAAGTCGCGGAAGACTTTCGTCATGGGCGGCGTATCTCAGAAAGGCTTGACGATCTTTACCCGGCAACTTTCGACGCTTCAAGACGCCGGATTGCCTGTACTTCGCAGCCTGCGGATCCTCGAAAAGCAGATGAAACCGAGTGCCCTCAAGAACTCGCTCATCGATGTGGTCGAAGACGTCGAATCGGGCATGACGCTGTCCGAATCGATGGCCAAGCACCCGAAGTGCTTCGACCGATTGTATGTGAACATGGTGCGCGCCGGCGAGGCCGGCGGTGCCCTCGAAGTGATTCTGCAGCGCCTCGCGGAGTTCAAGGAGAAGTCGCAGAGCCTGAAGAAGAAGATCATCGGGGCCATGATTTACCCGGCCGTGGTCATCTTCGTCGCCGTCGCCATCCTGGTGTTCATCATGGTGATGATCATCCCGAAGTTCAAAAAGATCTTCGAGGAGTTCGGCCTGCAACTGCCTTGGGCCACCAAGACGCTCATCAATATTTCGAACTGGACGGCCAGCTATTGGTACTGGATCCCGCTGTTCCCGCTCGGCATCTACATCATGCTGAAGCTGATCCGCCTGACCAAGGCCGGGAACTACGCCCTCGACCGGATGTCCCTCTGGATCCCGGTCGTCGGCACGCTGATCGAAAAGACCATCGTCGCCCGCACCATGCGGACACTGGGCACCCTGGTCAGCTCGGGGGTTCCGATTCTCGAGGCGCTCAGCATCGTCCGCGATACCGCCAACAACGCGGTTTTCGAAAAGATGTTCCAGCGTGTTCTAGAGTCCATTCGGGAAGGTGACACGATCGCCGACCCGCTCCGCCAGAGTCGCTTGGTCGACGCGATGGTGGTGAACATGATCGAAGTCGGCGAAGAGACCGGCGACCTCGACACCATGCTTTATAAGGTGGCCGACTTCTACGACGAAGAAGTCGACAACACCGTTAAGGCCCTGCTCTCGTTGCTCGAACCGATTATGATCGTCTTCCTCGGCGGGGCCATCGGGGGCATCGTGATCTCGCTCTTCTTGCCGCTGGTGAAGCTGCTCGAAGGCCTCAGTAAATAATTCGCGCCGACAGATAGTTCTCACGGGTAAGACTGAGTTTTCTTCTGACAGGTTAACCCGATGCGCAAGCATCGGCGATGGAGAACGACGGGTAGACTGCATCTTGTTTTTCTGGTCGAAGGTCAGGGTCGAGGTGGTGAATCATTTGCTTGCTGGTTTCCGATGCTTGCGCATCGGGTTAACGCTGAATCTCATAGGTTATTTCGCCGCATAAGCTCA
>JANXWE010000242.1 GCA_025351325.1 Fimbriiglobus sp. | reverse complement strand
CTCGGAGTTGGATAGTTCGCGCCGTGCGCGCACATTTAAATTGAACCCTTCGCAATTAACTTCCATCAGCACATCCGCCCCCTGAAATGTTCTGCGGGTCACCCGGCCCGGCCAGTTCCAACGCAACGGCAATGGCTCGGTTGAAATCTGAACCGATTCGGGGCGAACCATGACCAATTCATTCTCGCTTCTACCGACGAGTGGGCCATCGAGCAAGTTCGCGTCCCCGAGGAACGTGGCGACGAATGGCGTGCGCGGGTGGTCGTACACTTGTTGGGGTGGGCCGACTTGTAAGAGTGACCCCCCGTTCATGACACCGACGATATCGGACAGTGCCAACGCTTCTATTTGATCGTGCGTCACGAGGAGAGTCGTGCTGTCGGCTGCGTTGTGAATGCGTCGGAGTTCAAGTCTCATGCGATCTCGCAACTGCCGATCCAGGTTCGCGAGTGGTTCATCCAAGAGAAGTACGTCCGGACGGAATGCGAGTGCTCGTGCCAAGGCCACGCGTTGTTGCTGGCCACCGGAGAGTGCGTCCGGTTTCCGGGACCGTTCGGCCGGCCCGAGTCCGACGAGGTCGAACATCTCCGAAACTCGTTGGGTGCGCTCGGATTTGGAAACGCCACGAACCCGCAACCCGAACGCAACGTTTTCCTCGGCCGTGAGGTGCGGAAACAGGGCATAATTTTGGAAGACCATCCCGGCGTTCCGAGCTTCCGGTGGAGTGCTCGTCACATTTTTGCCACCCAACCAAATTGTGCCGGCAGTGGGTTTTAGGTAGCCACCGATGAGTTGGAGGAGGGTTGTTTTGCCGCAACCGGACGGGCCGAGCAATGTGAAAAAACAACCACGTGGCAAAGCCAACGACACTCGGTGGAGGACGCTTTCGCGGCCATAACGAAAATGAATATCCTCGAGACGGACGGCGTCAACCGTCGCGGAGGACGGTGCGATCCCAGCGGTCGGAGAGGTCGTTCCACTGCTTGGCATAAGTGTCGTAGGGGTAATAGTTCAGATCGGAAAATTGTCGCCGGTTGTGAGGATATAGACTTTTCCAAACGGGATCGACCGCCGCCATTTTTTCCGCGACGTCCAGTCGTGATGTCGCTTGGCCCCGTTGGGAAAACCCGAGTTGCATCTCGTACGAAAAGAGTTCGTTGATCGCGAGTTCGGCGAGGTCGCGATTCGGGCTTCCCGCCGTCACGGCCCAGAACACTTGCACGAACGCGCGATCCGCGAGCGGGATGGTGGCTCCGAGTTCGGGCTTTTCCCGCAGGGCCTGCAAATATTCCGGGCTGTGCATGTTTCCGGCAGCACAGTCGCGGTTGGCCAAACTCAGGATCATCGCCGTGGATGTCGGCCACCAATATTTCACCCGGTGGCGATGCAACTTGGCAAAAGCCACGACGGAATCGATGTTTGTTTCGATCAACTGTCGTGCCGTACCGGGCTTCCCTTCGAGTTCGGCGAGAGCACACGCGAATGTGTACAGCGACATGTAAAATTCTTTGTAGAGTCCCAGTTTCCCGGCGAGTGCGGGCCGCAGGAGATCGGCCCAGGTGACCGGGGCATCGGGAACCGCGGTTTTATGAAACGCGAATGTCAGCACGGAGTCCGGATAGGTGATTCCATAACCTTGCTTCACAATCCAATTGTCGAGTGTCGCCGGGTAGAGATTGGTGAGATTCGGAATGGCGAGGGGATCAAGTTGTGCGAACAATCCTTCGCGGGCCGCGGGGTACCCTTCAATTGCATCGGTGATCATCATATCGAATGGCGGAGCATTTTTCGGCGAGGCTTTCAACCGGGCCATGCTATCCCGCCAGCCGGCGTGGATCGTCACACTCGCCCCCGTGAGCGCTTCAAAATGCGGCACGAACACCCCGCGCATCGTCGCTTCGTGGCCCCCGCCATACGCAAAGATATTCAGCTCGCGCCCGGCGAATGGGCCAGAGTTGGATTTCTTTCCGCAGCCCAATCCCAATGCGAGGGCGGCGCTCGTGCCTAAAAATTGGCGGCGATTTTTCGGGGTCATGCTTGCTGCTCTCGGAACGTTTGATACGCCGTATAAATGCGGGCGGCTGTCGTGAGCCAGCATAGCCCGCCGAAGCCCCACGCCAAGTAGGCGAACCACTCCGGAATGAGGCAAATCAGTATAAATAGGGCAACTGTTTCAGTTCCTTCCGTGAGACCGCCGAGGTAATGGATCGCTTTTGATTTGGAGGTCGTATTCAACGACCCGCGCTTGGCGGCGATGCTGGCGAACGCGAGGAAGGAACTCCCGGTTCCGACGAAACTGAACACGAGGAATGCGGCGGGTAGTGCGAGAGTGGGTTGTCCGACCGCGAAAAAGAACGGGACGCCCGCGTAAAAAATGAAGTCGAGTGTGATGTCCAGATAGCCGCCGAGGTCGGTCGATCCCAATCTGCGAGCGAGTGCACCATCGAGGCCATCGAATATCCGGTTCGCGATGATGAAAATCAACGCGGGCGAATATTCTGTGAACGCCAGTGCGACCCAACTCGACAGTCCGAATCCGAAGCCGAGGATTGTGATCGCATTGGCACTGAGGCCCAAATAAGCAAGTCCAGCCGCGACGCGCTTCAACGTCGGATCGATGCAGCGGCGAATCGTGGTGTCCAGCAAAGGAGTCCGCTTTCAGACGGTCGCCGAAGTTGAGAATGAGCGAGGTGGGACTCGAACCCACACATCCTTACGGACAGGGGATTTTAAGTCCCCGGCGTCTACCATTCCGCCACTCGCCCGCAGTCCGAGTCGGTATTCGACTCGGGTCGGGGGAATTATTTCGAGAAGCTGTGGGCCAAGTTCGCCATCGCGATGACTTTGTCGGCGCCCATCCGCTTGACCAAGGCGTTGATGGCCTCGAGGTCGTCGAGGTTCACCATTTTGGAAGCCCCGGCCGCTTTCGGCACCTTGAGAGAACCGACCGGACGGCCCCGTTTTTTATTTTTGCGACCGAGGCCGAGTTTGTTTTTGATCTGCGATTTGTACGAGGAGATGATGTTGATCGGGATTTCTCGACCGTACGTTTGCGAAATGTAGGCTTGCAGTTCGCCGGGGCCGATATCCCCTTTGGCTTCGAATGCCGCTTGCACCATTTGCCGTTTGTTCAACGAACCGTCTTCCGATTTCGACTTCGCCATTTCGATTCTCCAGGCCCGAGGGGCGTATTGTCCGCTCGAGACGAGCGGTTGGATACAAAGTAGGAAACGATACCGAACCGTCTCGAAAGAAATTGGATTATTATGTTAAATTCTAAAAATACAATCTGCGACTTCCCCCGAGTTATGATCGCAACTCAACCATCTTTAGCCGGTAACCCGTCGAGTGTGTCGAAACCGAACACGTGCAAAAATTCTTTGGATGTTCCATAGAGTTGCGGGCGACCCAGCGAATCTTGTCGGCCCAGGGTGCGCACCAATCTTCTTTCGACGAGCATGCGCAAATGTTCGCTGCAATCGACCCCTCGAATCGCTTCGAATTCCGCCCGTGTCATCGGTTGTTTGTACGCCAAAATCGTGAGTGTTTCCAAAAGGGCGGGTGTCAGTCGATCGCCGTGACCAGGCCTCCGGAGTCGACTGAGCCAGGGCAGATATCGCTCCGGCGTCAAGAGTTGAAAACCGCCCCCGATTTCCTCAATCTGGAAAGCCGATTCGGACGATTGTAACAGTTCGCGCAGGCGGGCTACCAGTTGACGAGTTTCAGTTGAGTGCTTCGCACCGACGATTTCCGTGAGGCGGCGAAGCGTCAGCGGTTCTTCCGCCAAGAAAAAGGCGGCTTCGAGTCGAGCGAGCACCAAAGTTCGTGAATTGGAATCGACAGCGAGTCCGGTTCCGAGCGGTTCCAGCACGCGATCTTTCATCCGACGGGGTGAATCCGACGGGCGACAGTCGTAGGGTCGGCGACCGTGCAATCGGTTCGAGAACTGCGTAAAAGCGTTGATGGATTTTCCCCTTGCTGAACCGGTTTCATTCCACCCTGGCCACTTTTTATTAGCTTGAGTGATTGGGGAGGGTATACTTTAATGAACTTCTTGAGCTTTCCCGAAATTAGGAACCCGTTTCGGAATTCGACTCCGCATCGGAGTCTGGTCGGTGGTATGCTTGAACCGTAGGATAGCAGCCGAAGACTCTTTCAGGGTAGATCGATCAGTCTCGTGCTGGCTCAAGGCTTTCGGGTCACGAACAACTTACACTAGCTGGATCACTGCAATTGTGTTGTCCGACTTGCCAGTTCGGCAAGTTCGCTTCGATGCCCGTATTCACCGGGTGTCGAATTCTCCTGACAAAACACCCTAAACTGCTTCCGCACAGCCGGATTCACAAGAACACAGAACGGTGATATCGAGATGAGCCGGAAGTTGAACTCGGACGATACTGAACCGCGCACGTCTTCGGTCGAAGATCGGCTCAAGGAGCTGGATGCGTTGGCATCCGAAGGCGTCGACGATGAAGAAGAAGCATCGGAACCCGGACTGATCGCCGGGAAACCGGTCGCCAAGACGTTCCGAGACGACGAACCACTGCCGACGGAGGGCGCGGCCCTTGTCGAAGAACCTTCGACCGGGGCCGATGATTCGCTGGGTCTGTATTTGCGCCAGATGGGCGCCATTCGATTGCTGAACAAAGACGACGAGCGGACTCTCGCGGTGCGTTTGGAGCGGGGCCGGGCGCGTTTCCGCGCGGCCGCTTTGATCTGCCCGTTCGTTTTAGGTGAGGCTTCGGCGGTATTCCAAAGGGTCAAAGCGGGTAAAGCGGCCGTCGATCCGACGATTGATGTCTACTCTTGCGAAGAGTTGAAGCTCAGCCGGGAACAGATTCTGGCCCGGTTCGCCGAGCATCTTCCGAAAATCAAATTGCTGCTTCAGACCGAAGCGAAACGGTTTGCGGATGGCCTGGGCGTCCTCAGCACCAAAAAGTCGAGTGAGTGGCGTCGGGAACGATTGAAACGGTTGATGCAAATCCGTGGATTGATGCAGGAGTTGTCACCGCGAACGGAGGCGCTGGAGCGCTGGGTGTTCACGTTGGTCGACCAAGCCCGCGAGCTGCGCGATATCGTCGCCACTGTTACCGAGGATCCCTCGAAGCAGGATCTCCTCACGGACGCCCAAAACAAACTGCACATGACCCATTCCGAGTTCGAGAAAGCGGTCAAGATTTTACGATCCCGGCAGAAGTCTTACCAAAAGGTGCGTCGAGAACTGGCGGAAGCGAACTTGCGTCTCGTGGTCAGTATTGCCAAGAACTACCGGAACCGCGGGTTGCCGTTCAACGACTTGATCCAAGAAGGCAACCGCGGCTTAATGCGGGCCGTCGATAAATACGAGCATCGCCTCGGGTACAAATTCGGGACTTACGCGACCTGGTGGATCCGACAAGGCGTCCAACGCGCCTTGGCCGATCACGCTCGCACGGTTCGCGTGCCGTGTCATCAGGTCGGGATGTTTGCCAAAGTGGAGCGTAAGAAGACGGAAATGGCGGCGCAGTTGGGCCGCGACGCGACCGAAGAAGAGATCGCGATTGCCTTGCAAGTTCCACTCGATGAGATCCGTCAACTCCGATCCATCGGTCGTCAGCCAATTAGTTTGCACGAGCCGATCGGCGGCGATGGCGACCGTGCTCTCGAAGATTTCTTGAGCGATGCCAGCGTTCAAACACCCGGCAAAAACGCCGATGCCCGCTTGCTGAAACAACGGATCACCGAAGTGTTGAAGTCGTTGGCCCAACGTGAACGCGAAGTCATCGAGCTCCGGTTCGGGCTGCTCGACGGCACTATGCGAACCCTCGACGAAGTGGCCAAGCGGTACAACATCACTCGAGAACGGATCCGCCAGATCGAAGCCCGGGGTATCAAAAAGCTCAAAGAAGACAATCGCAAGAAACGTCTCGTGGAATTCGCCGATTCCGAATTACTTTGAACTGTTAACGCTTGGTCACACCGCGGCGGATGAATCGAATCGCTTCCGCCAAGCTGTAGAAATGCCGGCCGGCGGTCATGGTCGACACTTCATGTTCGTTCAGTGACGCGGCAAACAGGTACAGGCACGTCGGCGATTCCGGGCGAGCCTGATCCCGTTCGATCAGCTCGAAGTAAAACGCGCCGAATTGCACATCGAAACAGAGTGTCACGTTCGATCCTTGGCGAACTGAGCGCACCAATTCATCGAACCGCGGAATATCGCGGAAGAGCAGGTCGGCTTCCTTCTGCCAAAGGAACAACTGCTCTTCGACCGCTTTTTGTGGCTCTTGTTCAATCAATTCGTTTGGCACGTCGGGAAGACGGAGCAATCCTCGCCGGATATCACGGTACGAAGCACCCTCGGCGATAATCGTGGTCGTGCCGTTCCGCACCTCCGCGAGGAAAGCGTAGTCGATGCCACCCGCCCAACGCACGTAGTGGCGGAGTGCCCGGCGGTATTCCGCGATGTGGTTGTTCGGATTCGCCGAGAAGGTGCGTGGATCGCGCGGCAGATTCCACCACGTCCAAAAGTAGAGCATCAAGATCGAAATGGCGAAACAAGCAAACGACATGGCCCCGACCACTTCGGCCTTGGCCTTCTCTTCGTTCACGAGCTGCATCAGCAGCTCGATGTGCGTCCCTTGATATTTCCAAACTGCTCGAAGGAGCAGGGAATAGGCCGCGACGAAAAGCCCGATGGACATCATCGGTAAAAAGCGCCGACCGGGGTTGATCCACTCCACGAGTGGTCGGCCGCTACCGAACGTGACCAGGTAACTGAACAAAAGGTAGACGAGGGCCGCGTATCCGGACGCTTGCAGAAGCTCTTGCACGGCAGGCTCCCAGTTGGAACAGTCAACACAAGGAGTCATTCGACGGAAGTGGGCTGCGGATTGCAAAAATCGGAGTTCAACCGAAGAGTTGAACTCCGACACGAGCTTACTTCGCGAGATCAAAACAAGCAATTTCCTTGTCGTTTCGCACATACATCCGCTTGTTGGCGAAGGCGGGGGCGCACCAGACGACCTTTCGGCCGAACGCGGTGTTCGTGGCCGCCACAATCCCCTTGGCCCGGTCGATCTCTTCGTATTTTTCTTTGGTCAGCTTGCAGATCACGAGGTCTCCTTTTTCGGTGAAACAGAAGAAACGATCCCCATTTTTCACGAGGAACGCCGTCTCGGAACCTTTGGCATCGCCACCGACGAGGTCGGTGCTTTCCCATAAACGTTTGCCGGTGGGCACGTCCATGGCGTACATGTTGCCGTCGTCGTGGAAGCCGTACAGGGTGCCCTCTTGCAGGAACGGTTGAACGTTCACAGCCGAAATACCGGCTTTCAGTTTGTCCTTCCATTCGACAGTCGCGGCTGGCTTTGTTGAATCAAGTTTGAGAAGAATATTCTTCGCCTGGTAGCCGCCGAAGTACAAAAAATCCTTGTACAGCAGGGGCGTCATGATCACGGAGCCACTCGTGGCATCGTAGGCTTCGCTCCAGTAGCGTTTGCCGGTTTCGGGGTCGAGCGATCGGATGGCGGTTGGTCCAGGAACAATGAGCTGACGTGTTCCGCCGGCTTGGATGATTGTCGGTGGGCTGTATCCTTGCTCCTTTTGCGATTGGCTCTTCCAGATTTCCTCACCGGTCATTTTATCGAGAGCGATCACGTGGCTGCCTTCGCCGCCTGCGAGTGTGATGAGCTTTTTACCGTCGATCAACGGGTGGGCGGCATAGCCCCAGAGTGCCGATTTCGTTTTGTAAACGTCCTTGAGTTCCTTCGTCCAAACCACTTTGCCATCTTTGGCATTCAACGCGGTCAAATTCCCTTCGGCACCGAGCGTGTAAACGATCTGTCCATCGACGGTCGGTGTCGTGCGCGGGCCGGACGGATAACTGATGGCGTACTTCACAGCGTATTCATACTTCCAGATCTCTTCGCCGCTCTTCGCATCGAGGCAGAAGACGCGCTCGGTACCACTGGTCGGTTTGCGTTCGAAGTTGCCTTCGTCCGTGTCGCCTTCTTTTTTCACGTAATCGGTTACAAAGACGCGATCCCCGACAACGGCTGGGCCGGCGTAGCCACCCGAAAGTGGGGCGCTCCAAAGTTTCTTCGGCCCGCCTTCGGGGAACTTCTCGACGACGCCTTCTTCCCGCCAGATGTTGTCACGCTTGGGCCCCATCCACTGCGGCCAGTCGTCGGCCCGCAGGCCAGCCGTCATGAAGAGTGCGGTGAGAATCGCCAGTTGAACTTTCATCATGCGAACTCCGGAGATAAAACGACTCGTTGGAATGGCATTGCTCGCGCGACTCGCTCGGATCAAGCCAGTTCGCGGAGTTGCATCTACAATAGTATTGTTCGGTGTTCCGCCTTTCACCCGGTTCGTTTTCCTATGTTGCTGTTGTCTTGCACGAACATTTCCCGCGGCTACGACGCCACCCCGCTTTTCGATGACGTCGCGCTCGAACTGCACGCCGGGGAACGGATTGGATTCGTTGGCCCTAACGGCGCCGGCAAAACGACGCTCCTCAACGTTCTCGCGGGGATCGATGAACCGGATCGGGGCGTTGTCAAACTGCACGCCGGGGCACGACTCGGCTTGCTCCGTCAGGTCGCCGAATTCGCCCCGGGCCGCACGCTCTTCCAAGAAGCCAAGAGCGCCTTCGATGAATTACTGGCCACGCAAGAGGAGCTGCACACTGTCGCCGACAAGATGGCCCACTGCCACGATCCGCTCGAACAAAAGCAGCTCGCCGATCAATTCGACCGCTTGAACGAACAACTCGCGGCGAACGACGCCTACTCGCTCGATCACAAAGTCGACGATGTGCTCACCGGGCTCGGCTTCTTGAAAAAGGATTTTCACCGCGAGATCGCCTCGTTCAGCGGTGGCCAACAGCGGCGGATCTTGCTCGCGCAAATGCTGCTGTCGGCGCCGGACATCATGCTCCTCGACGAACCGAGTAACCACCTCGATATCGACACGACGCGCTGGCTCGAAGGTTACCTGTCCCGCCAACCGCAGGGGATGGTGATCGTCAGCCACGACCGCTACTTCTTGGAAAAGGTGACCAACAAAACAATCGAACTCCACGCCAAGAAGATCACCAGTTACCCCGGCAGCTACAAGCAGTACGTCCGCCTGCGCGACGAACGCTACGACCGTCAGTTGAAAGAATGGGAGAGTCAAAAGGAGTTCGTCGGGAAACAAGAAGACTACATCCGCCGGGCCGCGTACGGGCAATTGGCGAAGCAGGCGCAATCGCGGGTGAAGGCCCTCGACAAGCTGGATCGCTTGGAGAAGCCGACCAAGGTGAGCGGCCCGCACATTCAATTCAAAGACGTCATGCGCTCGGGCGACGTGGTGTTCCACGTCGAAGAATTGGCCAAGTCGTTCGGTACCAAGAAGCTCTTTTCCGGTTTGAACTTCGATATCAAACGCGGCCAGCGGTTGGGGATCATGGGGGCCAACGGCAGCGGCAAAACCACACTGCTGAAGATGCTCCTCGGCGAAGAAACCGCGACTTCCGGAACCATCCAGCGCGGACACTTGGTGTTCCCAGGGTACCTCGATCAACATTTAAAATTGCTGGACGAGAACGAAACGGTGATCCGTGCCGTCTGGCCGGAACCCGATCCGGCCCAAACTGAAAAGACCATGCGGAACTTGCTCGGCAGCTTCGGCATCCACGGCGAAACCTGCGACCAATTGGTGAAGGAACTCAGCGGGGGCGAACGGAGCCGGGCGGCACTGGCGAAACTCACGGTCGCCGGCACCAATGTGCTCATTCTGGATGAGCCGACAAACCACCTCGATCTCTGGGCCTGCGATAGTTTGGAAGAGGCATTGAAAAACTATGAAGGTACTTGCCTCGTGGTCAGCCACGACCGCTACTTTCTGAACCGTGTTGCCGACTTGTTGATCGTGTTCGAGCCGAACCGCGTCGAAATGGTTTACGGTAACTTCGACACCTACGAACTACTCCGGGCCAACCGCGAGCAAGCGGCGAAAGAGGCCGGGGACAAAGCAGCGCCGAAAAAAGAAACGGTCGTGGCCAAGGTCGCACCGGGTGGCAAGCGCAAACGAAAATATCCGTATCGCAAACCGGAACAGCTCGAAGTCGAGATCGCGGAACTCGAAGCGAAGATGATGGAGATGGACGTTTCGTTGACGACCCCGGAAGTGTACCGGGACGGGGAACGCGTCCAAGAACTGATGCAAGACATTGCCGATGCTCAGGCGCGATTGCCCGAGTTGTACGAGCACTGGGAAGAAGCGACCGAATTCAACGGCTAACTCACACCGAGGATCCACCGATGCCCATCTCCAAAGCCACTTGCCCCGAATGCGGGGCCAAGCTGTCCAGCCCCGATGGCTTCGACATCGGCGAAGAAGTGGAATGCCCCAAGTGCGAGAGACCCTTCAAAATCCGTGCCCCGAAGCCGGCTCCCGCCCCCGTGAAGCTCGCACCAAAAGCCGTGAAGCCTCAGGTCATCGACGACGATGAGGACGAGGACGAGGACGAGGAAGAAGAAAAACCACGCCCGAAATCAAAAAAGACGGTGGCGAAATGTCGTCGGGATGAGGACGACGACGAAGATTACGAGGACGAACGTCCCCGATCCAAGAAGAAAAAGGCTGGTGGGTACAAGAATTCCCCGATCCGTTTCGTCGTGCTCGGAGTGTTGGTCATCATCATGGCCGTGATGGGCTTCTTCTTGGTTCGCAAGATCATGGCCGAACGTGCTGCCAATGCCCGACTCGATCAGCCCGCGGGGACGAGCTTGGCCCGCACCGCGACCCAGACGTCGGCGATCACCTTGGTCGCAGTCGCTTGAATCAGCCCCTTCGGGGCCAACTTCAACAGTCCACTGAAACTCGTGATCGCCCCCGACCAGCGTACCAGCGTTCCGCCGTCCGCCGTCGATTCGAGCGTTAAGCTCGCGTCGACGGTGCTGCCACTGCCGAGCGCTTTTGTAGTGAGGGTATACTTCAAAAACTCGGTTCCCCGGCGCTCGGTCACCCTGGCCGTCGTATCGATGACCCCGGCCAAGAACGCGAGCTTGGGCTTCGATTTCCACTCGGCTTCGTCCGGCGTCGCCCGCACGACTTCGGTATCGGGCAGACAGCCCGCCAGAAAACCGGCATCGCCGAGATGGGCGAACATCACCGCGAGGGGCAGTGGGAAGGTTTCGGTGCCGTCGAATGCGATCATGGTGCCACCCTCCGCAGAAAACTGATTCGGTCGTTGTCAATTATATCATCCGATTGGATCATCCCCATGATTCCGCACCGCGTTCAACTGTCCGGGTTTCTGTCGTACAAGGACGCGCAGGAGATCACCTTCGCCGGCTCGCCGCTTTGGATGCTGACCGGCACGAACGGCTCGGGGAAGTCGTCCATCTTCGACGCGGTCACGTATTCGCTCTTCGGTCACCACCGGGGCGGAAGCCAAAATGCCGACGAACTGATCAACAAAGAATCGAACGCGCTCGCGGTGGAGTTCGACTTCCACCTCGACAATCAATTGTTCCGCATCAAACGCACGCTCAAGCGGAACAAAAAAGGGAACACCGTGGGGACGCAGCAAGTGTTCGTGGAGACCACCCACGACTGGGAAGCGGTGCCCGACACGAACAAAAAAGTCGACTTCGACAAGTGGATCGCCGCCAAGATCGGACTGAGCTACGACATCTTCACGTCGAGTGTCCTTTTGCTCCAAGGCAAAGCGGAAAAGTTGCTCGACTCCAAGCCGAGCGGCCGCGCCGAAGTGCTCGCGGGCATCGTCGATCTGGATCGGTACCAACGGTTGTACGAACGGGCCAACTCCCAGAAGCTGAAGCTGAAATCCGATCGCGATGCGTACTCGACCCAGATGGCCGGCGTGCAAGAAGTGGCGGACGTGGACTTCGCCGGTGCACTGATTCGAATCGACGAATGCGAACGGGCCCGAGTCGAAGTGCAGGAATCGGCCCGCGCGGGGCAAGAGCGCGTGGAAGCGTCGCGGCGTTGGGCCGAAGCGGAACAGCGCAGCAGCGTCGCCAAAGGGAAGCTCAAACAGAGCGAAGCACTGCTCGGCGAAGCCGCGACGATTCAAACGACCTATCAGCGCTTCACCGAACTCCGGCAAGTCTTGCCCGCCGTGGAGATCGTGGTGACCACGCGGGCGAAGTCGGTCGAGGCCACCAAGAAGACCGCCAAGTTTGCCACGGAGAAAGAGGAGACGTTGCTCCGCAAATCGAACGCCGAAGTGAGCCTGGATGGCCAGCGCCGGCAACGCACGCTTGACAAGAAGAAACTTGACGAACACGAAGCGGACTACGGCAAACTGAACGCGCAGATTCGGACTTTGACGGGGCAATTGCAGACCATCCGACTGGTCGAAGTCGAAGAGAGCAACCTCAAAAGATTCACCGAGGAACTGCAGCAACTGCCGAAGAACCCAGACGCGGATCTGAAGGCGGCCCGGGCCGAAGTGGAACGGCTGGGGACGCTTGACCGGGTTCTGCCAATTCTCGAGCGGCTCTCCACAGAACGGCACGATCTTGCCCAGTTCAAAATCGCCGAATCGGACGCGCGAAAATCGGTGACAGAGTTGAAAGCCACCGGCGCGAAAGCGAAAGAAGACGCCGCCAAAACCAAGTTGGATTTAGAAGCAGCACGATTGACGCGCGGCCAGGCGGAGAGTGCGCTCGCCGTGGCCAAAGCCCAGCAGCAACAGGCCAAGGCGGCTCTGACGGACTTCCAGGCGATCCAAGGTGCGTCGAGTTGCACGGCTTGCGGACAACCCCTCACCCCGGCGCATTTCGGAGAGGAACTGAAACGCCGCACCGAAGCCGTGGCCTTGACCGCCGCCGTGGTGAAGAAGTTTTCTGCCGAGGTGAAGTTAGCCCAGCAGCACGAAGAAACGGCGATAGTCGCCGATGCCGCGCAGACCGAACGGTTGGTGACGTTGCGGGAAGAATACAAGATCCGTGATGCGGCCGCGACGCAAGCCGTGCGCGACATCGAACGGCTGACGAAGTCGCTCGATCTCCGTTACGCCGAGATGCCAAACCCTTACCAACGACAGATCGCAGCTTCGGCACCGAAGGACTGGGCGAAATCGACATTTCCCGAGCGCGATGAACTCACCGCGATGCGGCGAGAAATTGCCGGCCTCGATGCCGCGCGGCGACAGGCCACCACGGCCGAGGAAACACTGAAGAAAATCAACGACCTGCGGACGCGGTTGGATGCCGCTCAACAATCGCGTGACCGCCTGAAAATGAACCTGCCCGACGCCGACGTGGTGGCTTTGCGTCAAGAATTCGCCACCGCCCAAAGTCGAGATACGGTGCTGACGAACCAGATCAAAGGCGGAAAAACCGCGCTCGAAACGCTCGACCGGGCGATTGACAAGCTCGCTACCGACGCGGCCAACGAAGCCCAGTACCTCACGGAACTCACGGGGAAGCTCAACTCCGAAAAATTGAATCTGCAACACTGCGCCGACACCATCGAGAAGTGGTTGCGGAACTTACCACCAGCCTGGTTGGAACCCGCACAGAAAGCGGGTCTGGAACACTACTCGCAATGGAAGACCGAACTCGATGATTTGATCGAAGCGAAGACCGAAACACGCTTCCAACAGCTCGAACAATCCCGGCACGGCTTGAACACCTTGCGGCTCGAAGTCGAACGGCTCGATGCCGAATCGCAATCATTCCCCGAGGATGTCCGCCGACCGGTGGCCGAGCTGCAATCCTTGGTGAAAGTCGCACAACAGGAATACGACCGCTGCGACGCTGCGCTGCAAATTGCCCACAAAGAAAAACTGAAGCTCGACGGCTACCGCGAATCGCGCGCGAAACTCGGTCTCCAATTCAAGGAGGCCGACGGCCAGTTCAACCGCTTCAAGATCCTCTCCGAACTGCTGGGGCGCGATCGGCTGCAACGGCACCTCGTCCGCCAAGCGGAACGTCAGATCGTCGAGTACGGCAACGCCGTGCTCGACCGTCTCAGCAGCGGGCAGCTCTATTTGAAGTTGGCCAGCGGCGACGACGGCAGTGCCGATCAAGCGCTCGACCTCGACTGCTTCAACCGCACCACCGGCGGCGAACCGATCAACGTTCTGTTCCTCAGTGGGAGCCAAAAATTCCGCGTCGCCGTCAGCTTGGCACTGGCCATCGGCCAATACGCCAGCCGGCAGCACCGCCCCATCGAGAGCGTGATCATCGACGAGGGCTTCGGCTGCCTCGACCGCAACGGCCGCCAGGTCATGATCCAAGAATTGCAGAATCTGCGTGGGCAACTCAAGTGCATTTTGCTGGTGAGCCATCAAGAAGAATTCGCGGAAGCGTTCGCCGACGGGTACCGCTTCGAACTGAAAGAAGGGGCGACTGTGGTAAGTCGCTTTCAGAGGTAAATAAATCTTCTGGAACAATCGGGAATTCGCTTGACAGCCATGATCCCAAGGCAGTAGTTTGTTATTAATTAACGTTCTTGGCACACAATGCCTGCGTTGATTGGCCACACTCCCCTGTGGCAACATTTCTCTCCAGTGGAGTCGGACAGATGCAAATGACTCAGCTGTCGGTGCTCGGTGCTCGGTGCTCGGTGCTCGGTGCTCGGTGCTCGGTGCTCGGTGCTCGCGCTAGTTCTCTTCGCGTTTCTCGCTAGCAGTTCGAGTCTGAAAGCTCAGGCGCCCACGCCACCCTCATTCACTGCTGCACTGCTAACCCCAAATGCAAATACCAATCCCAACACGAACATCACCACGTATGACTTTGTCTTCTTCGGTGGTTTCAAAGATCTACCGGCGAAACTCAGAATCCGTGTAACTCTTCGTGAAACGGATCCAAAACTTGGAGGCTCTGTCATAACAAAGAACGCACCTCTCGTTACAGAAACAACTCCAACTCCACCCAATCAACAAGCTGGAATTACTCGTGAACCAGCAAAACCGCAGAACGGTACCTACCTTGGGACTGTCAATTACCCTCGATATGTGATTGCCAAATACAACTACGATATGAAAATAGTTTTCGAGACGGAAAATGGCGGAGTGATCCACACGTACACAGAAAATGGCAGCGAGTGGATTCCCGTCCCAAAGCCGTAGCTCCCACCACCTCCCCTCTCCGAACTTCGAGGACCGAATCATGTCGAACCATAAACGCCGTCGCGGATTCACGCTCCTGGAACTGATCGTCGTCGTCGCGATCATCCTGCTGTTAGTCGCCCTCATCTTACCGGCGATTCAGATGGTGCGGCTGACCGCGAGCCGGATGCAGTCGACGAACAACCTGAAGCAAATCGGCTTGGCGATGCACACCCACAACGATGTCAAAGGCCGTCTGCCCGGGGTAAACAACGCCCGCAAGGTGACGCCTGTCGACCCAATTTATTTGGCGAGCGGCAGTGGCGATGACCCGAATGCCGACGTGCCGCCAATGCTCCAACTGATCCCATACACTGAGGTAAAACTTCGGCCGGAGGATGGTTACCCGGCGTTGAAGGTCCTCACCGCCCCCGCCGATCCGACTTTTACTTCCCAGGGTTTGAGCAATGGGAGTGCGATTCAAGGCCCATGCAGCTATGGGTTGAACATGTCGGCGTTGGAAGGCCGGCCGAATTTAACGAACGGTTTCCCGGACGGAACCAGCCAGACCATCGCCGCGACGGAGAGATATATTATATCGTACATGCTCAGTGACACTAGTACTCCCCATTCCGGGGCGGAATGGGAAACTGGGACGAGTTACGCGGAAGTTCTTCCCGGAAGCGCATCGAATTACTACTACGAAGCTTCTCGTCGAGCGACCTTCGCCGATGCTGGCTACAGGGGCGAAGTGATTCCTATCACGAGCGTAATCAACGGGCAGGTTGTGACTCGCCCATCCGTGCCGGGACAAACGTTTCAAGTGCGCCCCAAGCCGGATGCGGCGTGGTCGGCGGTGCCGCAGACGCCGTATGCTGCCGGACTGCCGACTCTGCTCTTCGACGGCAGCGTGCGGACTATCAGCCCGACCATCGATCCGTCGCTGTTCTGGTCGGCGGTCACCCGCGACCGCGGGGAGGTGATGGCGGATTGGTAAAGAATTAGCATTTGGCCGCGAGACGTCCGTCGAGCGCGAGCGTGGGAGGTAGTTTCCGATTCCCGCGCTCGACGGACGTCTTGCGGCTAATTCGATTGACCCGATGGCGCCGAAATTTCCCGGTTGCGTGATCCCGACTCGGTTGCTATCCGCTTCCAATGGCGGCTTCTCGGAACCGAATCGGAAGGGAATTTCCCGATGGCGCGGATGGTGTGGCTGCTCGTCATTTTCGTGTCCACCACTGGCATCGCTTTCGCGCAACCGATCGCCTCGCCGTCGCCTCTCATTGGCCGATCCTCGTCCGGCCTGCCACTCAGTGAAACGTTCACGCCGAATTCCGTCTTCCCGCCGCCTTCGAATTTGAAACCGTCGCCACGTGTCGAGGTGGTGAAAGATCCGGATGCGGTGGTCGAGGTCGAAACGAAGCCGGAATGGAGCTTACTGCCGCTGCGGTTGCCGAAACCGTGGTCGGGCGGGGCCGACTTCGGCATCAACGGTGCCGCGGGCAATTCGGACGTGTTCAACTTTCGCGGCAGCTACAACGTCCGCCGGAAGACCGAATCGAACGTCCTGACTTCCGACATGCTCTACGTCTATTCGGTTCAGAATTCCAAGACCAACACCCAGCAAGCGCTGTTCAACACCCGGGACGAAATCCTCTTCACCGGCAGTAAATGGTCGCTCTTCGCGGCCAACCAAATCGAATACGACGAACTCCGGGCCTACCGCTTCCGCGTCGGGGTGTACACGGGCTTCGGGTACACCGTGTTCGACGACGCCCGGACCACATTGCGCACGCGGATCGGGGCCGGGGCCGTGCGCGAACTCGGGTCGGACGGCTCCGCCAGCCGGTGGATCGCCGAAGGACTTCTCGGGTACGACTTCCGGCAAAGGGTCACGGAACACAGTTCGATGATTTCGATCCTCGATTTCTACCCGCGCATCGACAACTGGGGCCAGTATCGAATCCGCGCCCGCGTGGCGTACGAATGGGTCATCGACCCGGACACGGGTACGGTCTTGCGGTTCGGCATCCAAGATCGCTACGACAGCGACCCCGGCAATGCCAAGCGGAACGACTTGACGTACTTCACGACGCTCGGCTTGAAGTTTTGAACGACGCTCGTCACTTCCACCAGACGGGTTTCAAAGCGGTCAGAACCGGCCCCGGCCAAATAAATTCTTTGCCATCGACTCGGTGAGCACCAGCGATTCCGAAGGCCGTGCCGCAAATGAGCACTTCAGAAGCCTTGGTGAAATGGTCGCGCCAGTTGCCGGTGAACTCGGTGAATCCGATACCGAGCTTTCGGCACTTCTCAGCTGCGATTTGCAAGCCAATCGATTCCAGAATCGTGCCGGAGCGTGGACGTGTGACGACGCCGTCGACCACCGCCAGAATACTGCCGATAGCGGTATCCGGGGAATCTCCGAACTGATCGACCAACACGGGAACGTTTTTCGGTTCCGTGCGGAGTTGGGCCGCCAGCGACCAATGCAACCGGCTGCGGTGCTTGATGCTGTGCGGGACGATGCCGCCTTCGATCTGCGGGAGGACGCCGACGATTTCGAGGGCGGCACCGGCGTCGAAAAAGCGTTGGTAACGGTGCAGCGGAACGGGGAAGGCGTGCATCCCGACCGTGGGCGGGCCGTTCTCGGGATCACCGGCCATGAACCCAAAGGGGCCGGGTGTGGCGTAGGTAATCAGCGCGAACTCAGTGCCCGCAGGATACAAACGCTGCTGAGCCAACAGGATTGCCTCGGCAGCGGTTTTGAGTTCATCATCGGTATACGGCAGCTCGATTTCACAAATTTCGCAATCGTGCCGGAGCCGGACGAGGTGTTCCGCCCAGCGGAATAACTTCTGTTCGTATGTGCGACTGTAGTCGGTGATCGCAGTACCCGAAACGAAACCGGCATCGTTAAAAGCGAGCACCAATTTCGGCTGGGGGATCAACCGACCGTTGAGAAATGCAATCACTGGAGAGTTCGTTTCAGTTCGAACGGCTGATGCGAGACGGTTCTCGCACCAGCATGGTAGTAAATTACTTTTTCAGAGAATCGCGGATTTCGGCAAGGAGCTTCTCACTGGTCGTCGGAGGAACCGGGGCTTCCGCTTCCTTCTTCTTCAAGCGGTTCATCACCTGGATCATGCCGAAGAGGCAAGCGGCGATGATGAGGAAATCGATCATTGCTTGGATGAACGCACCGTATTTGAGCTTCACGGGAAGCATCTGGGTCGGGTCTTTAGGATCTTTCATTTTGCCGGGCAGATCGACTGCGAGATCGGAAAAATCGACGCCACCCAATGCCCAACCGATGGGTGGCATGATCATGTCGCTGACGAATGAAGCCACGACTTTGCCGAAAGCAGCACCGATAATGACACCGACAGCGAGATCGACGACATTGCCACGGAGAATGAACTTTTTGAACTCTTGGACGATCGACATGTTATTACCAGAATGAGAAGAGGAATTAGTACTTTGCTAGCTCGGCCAACGGCCGATGCCCGCCAATACTAGCGATCATTCTATTAGCTCCATCGACCATCATCTTCAATTCGCTCGAAATTGCGATGAATTGCCAACCTTCAGTGATGCGGTGTTGGGCTTCATCGGCACTCGCGGCGTGGATTCCTGCTGCGACGCCTAAACTTTTGCACTTGGCAAGAATTTCTTTCAACGTTTTTTGAAACAGTTCCGTGGGTGGCGGTTGACCATCCGCGGTTCGCATACTGGCAGCCAAATCGTTGGGCCCGACGAAGACAACGTCCACGTTTGGTCGACCGAACACGGCTTCGAAGTTCCGCACGGCGTCGATGTGCTCGCATTGGAGCACCACCAGCAGTTCGTCGTTCACTTGGGCGAAATAGTCGCTGGGCGTGGCATCCCAGTTGAGGGCGTGTACGCTGCCACCGACGCTCCGATTCCCAATGGGCGGATACAGGCACGCACTGACGGCGTCGGTCGCTTCTTGGGGAGTATTGACCATTGGCACCACGACACCGTGTCCGCCACCGTCGAGGACGCGTTTGATGTGATCGTGCCGATTGCTGGGCACACGTGCTAATGCCACACAACCCGCATCGGCTATGGCGCCCAGCATGTGGGTCGCCGTTTCGATATTCACCAAACTATGCTCGATGTCCACCGTGAGCCAGTCGAAGCCGCTACGGGCCATAAATCGGGCCGCCGTGACGTTCCCGAGTGACAACCAAGTACCGATGGCCGGCAGGCCCGCGCGGAGTTTGGCCTTCACGGGGTTGCGTCGCATGGTGGTGCCTCATCGTTACTCTTTGGCCAAGTCCGAGAGCTTCTCGATGGTGAACTTGTTCCCACCGCGGATGGGGTCGGATTCCCCCGGCCCCCGTTCCGGTGGCGAACTCCACCATTTCGGGCCAGCGACTCCGAATTCGAAGCCCTTTTCAAACAGTTTATTCATTTCGGCCCGATCAAACTCCAAGCCGCCGAGTGGCGTGGGGAATTCGGCGGGGATCCCCGTCATGTTGAAGGTCACCCCGGCTACCCGGCACATGTGAAACAGGTTCGAGGCTTCGCGTCGGGTTTGGGCCGAGAGAATCGTCGCCGTGGAGACGCTCAGTACCGGGAGAACCCGGGATTCGACAGGGGCCGGTTCGACGTACGACTTCGATGCTTGCACCAAATAGAGGTTCGCGGGCGGTTGGAGTTTCGCCGGTTTGCGCGGGTCTGGGGCGGCCGCATCCAGGACCATCGGCGGGACGAACACGGGGGCCGTCACCCCGCCGTCGATGTGCAACTCGGTGTACTTCTTGCCGTTGATTTCGACCTCGATTCGCACCGGCGAAAAGACCACCGGCATCGTGCACGAAGCCACCAGCACGTTCACGATCAGCTTCTTGGCTTCCTTAAGCTTCTTCTGGCGTTCGGGTTCCGTCGCGGCAGTCACGTTGGCGATGGCGCCCAGATCCCAGGTCACGAAACGACGCGTGTCCAAGTTCGTGGTACCCACGTACAGCCGCCGACCACTGCGATGGGCTTTGCCGATGTCGTCGATCATGGCGAGCGTCATACTCGATTCGACAATGTCGCGCAGCGGTGCCGTGGAAGCGACCGCATCGCGGAAGGGCACCGTGATCCACGATTGGTACGTGAAGATATCTTTGCGGGTAATTCGGGTGTAGAAGCGCTCCATGAGGCCATCGTATTGAGGCCCCAAGAACGCCAACGGGGCGATGAGTGCCCCGGTGCTGATTCCGGTGACGACGTCGAACTCGGGTCGTTTTTCGGTGCGTGTCCAACCACCGAGTACCCCGGCCGTGAAGGCACCGAACATACCGCCACCCGAAAGGGCGAGGATATGTTGCGGTCGGCGGGGCAGGGGGGAAATCTTCGGGCGGTCGTCGGTCGGTTCGGTGAACTCAACTTGGCGAATGCCAGGGTCGTCGGGAATGGTATCCGGTGGCTGCGTAGCGACTGGCAACCATTTGCCCGGGCCACCGGTATCGACCGGCGGTATCACCCGCGGTCGAATGCATCCCACGCTCAGTGCCAGAGCCACGAGCAGCAGAATTCCGAAATAGTAACCGCCACGCAGTCCACCCATTCCGCCGGGAATAGCCAAATGAGTGGTGGCCCGCAAGTGCGCTTTTTTGAGAATTCCGGAGGCGGATTACGCAACTTTCGGCCGAGATGCCATCATCTGGTCGAATCGTCGTGACACGGGCACCAGAATGACGGTGACGATCAACATGGCTGCGCCGAACATGGCGAAATAGGCCGACGGATCCATGATCGGCCAAAGTAGTTTCGTAATCGGCGCGTTGATGGCGATGTTGGCCAAGAAGACGGTCGACAGGAACATCGCGGTGACGAATCCTTTCATCGACGGCGGCGCTGCGACGAAGGCGAGTTCGAGGCCAGTGACCGAGATCAAGATTTCAGCGACCGTGATGATGAAGAATGCGAAGACTTGCCACCACATGGTGACGCGTTCGGACGGTGCCACCCAGTCGATTGTTTCGACAGTGATCTTCGGGGCTTCTTCACCTTCCTTCAATGTCTTCGGAAGCACTTTTTCAGCGGGCTTGGCTTCGAACGCATTGTTTTCCGAGACCACGATCTTACCGTCGCCTTTGGAGTATTCCCCTGGTGTGAACGTCCAGGCTACGATTCCCGGAATGACGAGTCGATTCCCGTTGACGATCTTTGATTTCTCGAAATCGACTGCCGATCCTACGAATACGAGCGATTGGCTCTTCAGCCCGGTGATCGTGGCTTTCTTCTTTTTGGGGTCGTAAGTCCAGCCTTCGATTAAAATTGTCGAGTCCCCGCATTTCAATTCGGCTTTCCCGTCCTTGGCTTCGATCTCTTTCAACGCTACCTGCGAAGCCGGGAAGAGAAACTCCCCGGCTGGCGAAGTAATCTTGCAGACAGTTTGCTTGGTACCGGCGAGCGTACCAGCGAAACTCATGATGAACATCGTGGATGCTGTGAGGATGAATCCAATCAACAATTTCCGGGTAGCCTTTACTTCCATCCCACGGCGGGCCATCCATTTGAAGAACCAGATGCTGATCGGCACGCACAGGACGATGAATACCGCGTTGAATCCTTGAATGGCGTCGGCCGACATGCCGAACGACTTGGTCGGGCCGACCGGCTTGCCGCCGAAAATGCCCGTGACGGCATTAATCACTCTCGCCCCGGCTCCCGTGACCGACTCGGTCGCAGAGGGAGAGAGCAAGAGCGTGGTACCGTCGTCCCGCTCGCCGAAGAGGGTGTTGTCCATGTAAGTGTCGGAGAAGAAAATCCAGGTGCTGGCGGACTGGTCGAAGATCGCCCAGAAGAACATGATCAGGACGAACAAGGCCCCGATGCTCTTGAGCGTGACGATTTTCAGCCGGCGATCTTCGGCCCGTGCCACGGGGTCAGCGATCTTCGGCTTGATCGTTTCTATCGCGTAAAACCGCTTGCCGAGAGCGAAGATTACTAATGCCACGGCCATCAGCCCGGCGGGGAATAAGAATGCTACTTGGTAGCCGTATTTATTCCGCAGCCACGGCATCGTGAATTGCGACAATCCCGCGCCAATATTGATCGCCACGTAAAACCAACTGAAGGCGCTCGTCCGCAATTGCTTTTGCCCGGGACGCTGCTGATCGTAGGTCAAGCCCATCAGCGTGGAGATGTTTGGTTTAATGACCCCGGATCCCATCGCCAGCATCGACAGCGCGACGAAGACGACGTACGGGTTGTCGAAGCCGACGAGGAACTGCGCGAAGACGTAGGGCAGTGAGAAACCGACGATCGTCCAGTATTTGCCGAAGTAGTTATCAGCGAGATAGCCCCCGACGAGGGGGAAGAAATAGCAAGCACCCATGAAGATGGACATGTAAAGCCCGGCGTCCCCTTCATCGACGCCGAGACTGCTGGTCATGTATTTGGCGAGAATCGCACGCATGCCATAATAGGAACAGCGTTCGGCAAACTCACCCCAGAAGAAGAACCAGAAACCGATCGGATGGCCCTTCGGGGCATCGGGTGGGATCGCGTAATCTTCTTGGCGGGTATCGGTGGCTGAGGACAAGTGCGAACCCTCGGTCGGTGGGCGGACGGATACGAGAGGGCCGATGGGGAGCCAAACGGCGGATGTGCGAATTTAACAGTACATCCCATGAAACGTCAGCCCTAATTCCGAGAAGTTCAAAAAGAGTTTGCTGAACGAATCCGCTTGTACCGGCCAACGAGTACGGTACAGTACATACAGAATCGCTCGATTCCCACCGCTTCCCGCCCATTCGCGCCGTTCGGAGCCTCCCCCATGTTTGCCAGGTTCGCCTTCATTTTCCTATCGATGAGTCTGGCGATTCCCGCCTTTGCGGACGATAAAAAGCCAATGATCCTCGGCGTGATCGAGCGCAAAGATCCCGCCTTCGATGCCATCGTCCCCAAGGAGGCCAGTCTCGAAATCATCGCCGGCGGCTTCGATTGGTCGGAAGGGCCGGTCTGGGTACCCGAGAAAGACGGTGGCCATTTGCTCTTCTCAGACATCCCCAAAAACATGATCTGGAAGTGGAGCGCGAAAGATGGCCTCAAAGAATTTCTGAAGCCGAGCGGTTATACCGGGACCGAAAAATTCACCGGCAAGGAACCCGGCTCGAACGGCTTGGCACTCGATAAAGACGGTAAATTGATTCTCTGCCAGCACGGGGATCGCCGCTTGTCGCGCCTGGTCGATGGCAAATTCGTCACCCTCGTGGACAAGTTCGAAGGCAAGCGGTTGAACAGCCCGAACGATCTGACGTTCAAGAAGAACGGCGACATCTACTTCACCGATCCGCCCTACGGCCTGCCCGACCAGATGAAGGACAAAGGCAAGGAACTCGACTTCCAAGGCGTGTACCGACTCACCCCAAAAGGCGTACTGACGCTCCTCACTAAAGAGATGACGCGGCCCAACGGCATCGCTTTCTCGCCGGACGAAAAGACACTGTACGTGGCGAACTCCGACCCGGATTCGGCCATCTGGAAAGCGTTCCCGGTGAAAGAGGATGGCACACTCGACGCCGGCAAAGTCTTCTTCGATACGACGCAATTGGTGAAGGATAAAAAGCCGGGATTGCCCGATGGCATGAAGGTGGACATCGCGGGCAACATCTTTGCGACCGGCCCCGGCGGCGTGTTCGTGTTCGACAAAACCGGCAAGCATCTGGGCACGCTGGCCACGGGTGTGCCGACGGCGAACGTCGGGTTCGGCGACGACGGCAGCACGCTGTACATCACGGCCGATAAAAATTTGGTTCGAGTGAAGACGACCACCAAAGGACAGGGATTTTAGCATGTCCGCACCGACACGCCGGGAACTGTTGAAGGCCACACCGCTGCTGGCGGTGCCGTGGTTATCCGGTTATTCGAACGGGCAGGGGGCCGAGCCGCCGACTGCGGCCCCGTTCCCCGGCCGGGTGGTGCGGATGCAGGAGCCGCAGAACCTCGAGTTCCCGATTTCGGCCCTCCAAGACACGACCACGCCGACGGATCAGCACTTCGTACGCAGTCACTTCGCGGTACCGAAAATCGACATGGCCACGTGGAAATTGAAGATCGAAGGGCAAGTCGAGAATCCGCTGGAACTGTCGTACGACGACATTTTGAAAATGAAATCGGAAACGAAGCCGATCACGCTGGAGTGTGCCGGGAACGGGCGGGTGTTTCTCACCCCGGCAGTGCGCGGATTGCAGTGGGGCTTCGGCGGGGTCAGCACCGGAAGTTGGACAGGGGTTCCGATGGCAGCGGTGCTGGAGAAAGCCGGAGTCAAAGCGGGTGCGTCCGAAGTCATATTCGTCGGGGCGGATCAAGGGAACATCGCGGCCGACCCGAGTTCGCCGGGGCCGATTCATTACGACCGCAGTATTCCACTCGAAAAAGTCCTCAAAAGCGATTGTCTGTTCGCGCACAAACTCAACGGGGAAGATCTTCCCGCATCGCACGGCTACCCACTGCGCGGCGTGATCGGCGGCTGGTTCGGCATGGCCAGCATCAAGTGGCTCAATCGAATTATCGTGGTGAATAAACCGTACCAAGGTTTTTGGCAAACTTTGGACTACTCTTACTTTGAACGGCGTGACGGTGGGATGCCGAGTTTGGTGCCAGTGACGGCGATTGATCCGAAAGCGGTGATTGCCAAGCCGTCGCTGAGCGAAGTGGTACCTGTCGGTCAAGCGTACCGAATCCACGGTGCGGCTTGGGCCGGGGAACAGAAAGTCGGGCAGGTCGATGTGAGCGTGGATGGTGGCAAGTCTTGGGAGCGTGCTAAGGTTCAAGAGCAACCGAGTTCGCTGGCTTGGGCGTTCTGGGAATATTCTTGGACGCCAGCGGCTCGCGGCCCGGCCTCTTTGGTGGTACGATGCACGGATGAAAAGGGAAATCGCCAACCGGACAAACGCGATCCGGATCGGCGCAGTTACAAGATCAATCATTTGGTGCCGGTCGAAGTCCTTGTGAAATGAAGATTGCCAAACGAGGTAGAACCATGTCCCCGATTCGCCCGTGCATCGTGTTGGTGATCCTTGGAACGCTGTTTACTTCGGTTCCGGCCAAAGCTGCCGACACCGATGCGGCGATTCAAAAAGGGGCGCAGTACCTCGAAGGTGCCATCAAAAGTGGTGCCATCACAGTCGAGTACAAAGTGGGCGGGTCGGCACTGGTCGGCATGGCGTTGTTGGAAGCCGGGATGAAACCGGATTCCCCCGGTGTGGCTGCGATTACCAAACAACTTCGTGAAGTCGCGTTGGCCCAAACGGAAACCTACCCCGTCGCCCTTTGTATTTTGTACTTCGATAAGCTCGCTGAGAAGACCGGTGATTCGGTAGACGAGGGGATCATCCAGATCTTGGGAATCCGGTTATACGCGGGGCTGAATTCCAGCGGAGGTTGGGGTTACAACACTTGGGAAGCGGTCAGTGCTCAAGAGTTGACACGCTTGTCGGCGGCTCTCCAGAAAAACGAACTCTCGACCAAAGCACCGGAGAAGCCGGTGGAAGAGCCTAAGAAATCGGAAAAGCCAGATGACGGCTTTTTGAAGCCGGGAACGACAAAAGCGCCGGTTCAAGCTGGCAATGGCAAACTCCACCCGGAAGCGGCCACATTACTGACCCAGGTGAAACAAACGATCCAGGCTCGTGGCCGTTCTGCCGTGATGGGCGACGACAATTCCAATACACAATTTGGCCTGATCGGACTCTGGGTCGCCTCTCGGCACGGTTTGACGGTGAACGATGCGTTCGCCATGATCGAGGCTCGCTTCTTACAGACCCAAAGCGCGAACGACGCGGGCTGGTCCTACAACTCGATGCCGGGCGTGAGAAATTCAACACCGGCCATGACCTGCGCGGGTTTGCTGGGACTCGCGGTCGGAGCCGGCACCCGAAACTCGTTGAAAGCTGAGAAAAATAAAGACAAACCGGTCGATCCGGCCAAGCCGACGGACGATGACCCCTTCTCGAATCCCAAAGCCAAGCCCGATAAACCGAACAAGGGAATCGGCAGACCGGCGGAACTGGCACTCTCGTCACTCGGGAAGTTTCTCGGAGCGACTCGGGCGAATGCGGCGCCGGCACCCGGACGCGGTGGGGCCGACCCGCAAGGGATTCGCGGGCTGCAGGATTTCGTCGGGGCCGGCAACGGATTTTACTTGCTCTGGTCCGTGGAACGCGTGGCGATGGCCTATGCCCTCGACACCATTGGTGGTGTGGATTGGTATGCCTGGGGCTGCGGCTTCTTGTTGCCGGCCCAAGGGCAAGACGGCAGTTGGGGAATGGAGAGCTACGGCCATGCGATCAATACTTCGTTCGCCATTTTGTTCTTGACCAAGTCGAACTCGGTTCGCGATCTTTCGAACAAAATCAAAGGGAAAGTCCGCGATCCGGGTAAGACCGAACTCCGCTCCGGTGCGGGCAGCGGAGCACCGGCACTCTTTGCCCCGGCTCCCAAGGAAGGTGCCAAAACCGAACCGAAACCCGATCCGAAACTCGCCGGGCCGGGGTTCACCCTTCCGGCCGTCCTTCCGTTGAACGAAGAGGTCGAGATCGAGAAAGTGGCGACCGCGCTCGGTACTGCCACCGACGAGACCTGGAAAGTGAAGCTCGAAGAAGCCCGCGATTCAAAAGGGGCCAAGTGGACGCGCGGTTTGGCCAAGGCGTGCAATCAACTCGAAGCGGAGAAACTCCTCCAGGCCCGCGAAGCGCTCGCGGAGCGGTTGACCCGGATGACCGCCAAAACGCTCCGGGAGTTACTCAACGACGCCGACGCCGAGTTGCGCCGGGCGGCCTGCCTCGCCGTCGCCATGCGGGAAGAGAAGTCGCTGATTCTGGCCGTGATTGAACGGATCACCGATCCGTCCGAAATTGTGGTTCGCGCGGCCAAGGCATCGCTTAAGTCGATCAGCCAAGCCGACTTCGGGCCGGTCAGCGGTGCCTCGGACGAAGCCAAGGTCAAAGCGGCGGCCCTGTGGCGAACTTGGTATGAAGCCTTGCCGAAATAGGGAATTTCGTAGAATAGCATGATGCTGACTTGACCCCCACCCGCGAATTTTCACTTCGCAACCGACCTGGACTTCCCGTCAATCGGGTTCTATCCTCAGTGTTCCTCCAATGGATTGCCTCGGGCGATCTGTTGGTGGTAAGTCGTTGCGTGGCAACGGCTTGAATTTGGGAAGACGTCGTCCACCGTTTGGCAAATTGCGATAGAAGTTGCCGATTTTTCGGCTCGGCGCGCAAGTTCGAGTGCGAATTGGCGAACTTCTAGCAACGAGTCGTGTCGGTGCCGGTAGTACTGTTAAGGAGAGGGTCGAGATCACCATGAACCTCAATGAACCGACTTGCACAATTTTGGACAACACTGGAATGGGTACGGAGAAGGATCGGAAGAAGATGCCGAAGATCATCGTGGGGCTGACCGGAACGATGGCGTTGAAGCTTGAACATGCGTTTCGTCAAATGGGCTGGCGCGTCAGTGCGGCCAACGGCGCCGCCGAGACGCGGGCGACGGCTCAGCGCTGCCGAGCGGCCGTGGTGGTGCTACCGGTGAGCCAGTTTGCCGAAAGCGGATTCTTGACCTGCGTCAAGCTGGTGGCCGCCATGCCGAAGACGCGGGTCTGGCTCGTGGGGCCGGCCGAGGAAGAGCACGAACGCTTCGCCCTGTTCGCCGGTGCCGCCGGCTACCTCCCGGAAGGGATGTCGGTGCAAGAAATGGCCGAAGTGATGAGCCAGCCGCACGCCCCGACCGCGCGGTAAGTTAGCGGCGACTGAACACCACGAGGCGACCCGAATCGGGTCGCCTCGCTTCGTTTGAGCTGGCATCCCCTTGACCTTTCTGCTTCCGTATCGACAGTATCTTCTATTGTGCATCGCGTGCTCCCGAGGTTCCGTATGGCCGAGCTGCCCCCAGACAATTCGTACGACGATGTTCCCTACGAGAGCCATCCGTTTGCGCAGTCCCACCCGAGCCGGCTCTTCAGCATAGGCACGCTGTTCGGGATGCGGCCGACGCCGGTGCAGAAGTGCCGGGTGCTCGAACTCGGCTGTGCGGCGGGCGGCAACCTCATCCCCATGGCCGACTACTTGCCCGAGAGTCAATTTGTCGGCATCGACAACTCCGCCCTCCAGATTCAAGATGGCCTCGATACCATCCGGCAACTCGGCCTCGAAAACATCACGCTGAAGCACGCCAGCATTCTCGACATCGACGCCGCTTACGGGCGATTCGATTACATCATCTGCCACGGGGTGTTTTCGTGGGTGCCCGAGAACGTGCGCCTGAAGATTTTGGAAATCTGCGGGACGCAACTCACGCCCAACGGCATCGCCTACGTCTCGTACAACACGTATCCCGGCTGGCACATGCGCGGCATGATCCGCGACATGATGCGCTTCCACGCCGCGCGATTTCAAGCCCCCAAAGACCGCATCCAACAAGCGCGGGCTTTGCTAAAGTTCCTGACGCAATCGGTGAACCGGGCGAACCCGCGCTTGCCGGAACTCCTCAATGGGGTGGGTCAAAATTTAGACGCCCTGGCGAGCGGCCGCATGAATCCGACGCAGATCCCGACCCGTGTGAATCAAACGGCGGAAGCCGTCGCCGAGTTCACAAACTTCTTTCCGGTCGATGGTTTGCAACGGCAGATGCAAAGCTTGCAAGCGGCCGCCTCCGCCGAGCCGTTCGACGCCACGGCCATCCAATTTGCGGCCGGGGCGACGCGCGGGAAGTTGAACGATTTCGCCGAGATCATCCGTGCCGAAGGAGCGTACCCGCAACTGCTCAAACAAGAGGCCGATTCGATTCAGAATCAGGCCGACCACTACCTGTACCACGAGCACCTCGAAGAGGTGAACGAGCCGGTCTACTTCCATCGGTTCATCGAGCTGGCGAAGAATCGCGGGCTGAAATACTTGGGCGAAGCCCGCGTCGGCACCATGGTGACGGGGAACTTCGGCGCGGAAATCGAAAAGACTCTGAAGATGCTCGCCTCGGATCAAATTCAGGCCGAGCAGTACATGGACTTCCTCCGGAATCGGATGTTCCGCGAGACGCTGCTGTGCGCCGAGAAGCACCCGATCAGTTGGTCGGTGGCTCCCGATTCCTTGCGGGCACTGCACGTCGCGTCGTCGGCCAAGCCCGTGATGCCCGAAGGCAAATCCGAGATCAACATCTTGACCGACGAATCCGTGACGTACCGCAGCCCCGCCGGCATGACCATGGCGACCAGCCGCCCACTTCTCAAGGTGGCGATGCACCTGCTGCAGACTGCTTACCCGGCTTCAATCCCATTCGACCTTCTCCGCAAGCAAGCCCGCGAACTGGTCGGTGGGGACGATCAGAACAGCCAGAGGGTGATGGCCGAGGATTCACAACTTGTCGCGATTGGGTTGTTGAACTGCTACATGAGTTCCGATCTGATCGAACTCTACGGCATGCCGATCACGTTTGCCCGTTCGGCGGGCGCGTACCCGTTGGCGTTGGCATTGGCCCGCATCCACGCGGCCAAGACGGGGATCATCGCCAACCGTCGCCATGAAGTGGTGAAGTTGAACGAGCTGGATCGCCAGTTGATTCCAATGCTCGACGGCTCGAACGACCGCGCGGCCCTGGTGACGAAACTGACAGAGGCTTCCCTCGCCGGAGCGATCAATGTTCGGCAACACGATGCCCCGCTGACAGACCCGGCGCAGATCCGCGCGGCCCTCGAATCGATCCTGGACGCCGCCTTGGGGAATGTCGCCCGGATGGGCATCTTGGTGGGGTGAGTGTGGGCTAAAATGCAACGTACACGGAACATCTGAAGAAAGACCATGCCCAAAGACTTGTACGAAATCCTCGGCGTCCCACGGTCGGCCTCGCAGGAGGAGATCAAGAAAGCCTACCGCAAATTGGCCGGGCAGTTGCACCCGGACCGCAACCCCGGCGACAAAGAAGCCGAGGCAAAGTTCAAAGAACTCTCGGCCGCTTACGACGTGTTGTCGGACTCGACGGAAAAGGACAAATACGACCGCTTCGGGCATTCCGGGGCGCAAGGTTTCCCCGGTGGCGGGGGTGGCGGTGGCTTTCCCGGTGGCGGCAACGTCGATCCTGCGGAAGCGGAAGAGCTGTTCCGCAATATGTTCGGCGGCGGTGGCGGCGGGCCAGAAGGTTTCGATCTCGGTGGCATGTTCGGCGGCGGGGCCAAACGCGGGAAAGGTCGCGGGGCACGTAGCAAACCTCAGCAAGCGGCGGATGTCGAAACCGATATCGATGTGCCATTCAACACGGCGGCCCTCGGCGGTTCCATCAGCATTTCGGTGGGCGGTCGCACCATTGAGGTGAAAGTTCCGGCCGGCATCGAATCGGGTAAGAAACTCCGCGTGCCGGCGAGTGCCACCGGTTCAGCCGACGTCTATTTGAAGGTGAAGATTGCAGCGCACCCGTATTTCCGCCGGGAAGGTCTCGATATCTTGCTCGATCTGCCGATCTCGGTGCCGGAAGCGATGCTGGGAGCGAAGGTCGATGTGCCGACGCTCGACGGCTCGATTCTGACGGTGAAAGTGCCGGGTGGCACCTCGAGCGGTTCGCGGTTGCGGTTGCGCGGCAAAGGGGTCGCCGGCGGCGACCAGTACCTCGTGTTCAAAATCGCAGTCCCCACGACGTTCGACGAGCGCACCAAGGAATTGCTCGAGGAATTCGCGGAGCACAACCCACACGATGTTCGTGCGGGTGTGGCCTGGAAGTGATGATTGGATTACTCTGAAAGAGTCTCTTTCCCCGTGTTGGGAGTGGTACGATGCGAACCTTGGCTCTGTTGGCGACAGTCCTGTTGATAGTGTCTGTTTCGGCCGCACCAGTGCCGGTCGAAATCAATGCAGTCGAATTGATTGTCAACGGCGGTTTCGAGGACGGGCCGGAAGTCGAGGTCTACACCTCGCTCGATGAAAAGTCGGACGCGATGAAAGGCTGGATCGTCACGCGCGGCCAAATCGACTACTGCGGCTCGCACTGGAGAGCGGCGGAGGGCAAACGGAGCCTCGATCTCCACGGCTCCCCCGGCTACGGCGGGGTGAAGCAGACGATCAAAACCGATAAGGGCGCGACCTACCGCGTGACGTTTCAGATGGCGGGGAACCCCAACGTCGGCTCGAAAAAGATGACCTTGGCCGTGTGGGCCAACAAGCAAACCAAGGGGTTCGAGTTCGATTGCACCGACAAATCGATCGAAGACATGGGGTGGATCAAACAGTCGTGGGACTTCAAAGCCGACGCGGATGAAACGGTCATCGAGATCGCGACGACGATGAAGGCCGACGAGTTCGGCGGGCCGGCACTCGACGACGTTTCCGTCAAACGATTGAAATGACAACCCGATGTCACCGCCACTGACTTTCCCCCAATCGATCCGCCTGAAAACTCCCGACGAGTTCAAGGCCGTGTACGACCGCAAGCGTTCGGTCAGCGACGCCCTGTTGGTGATCTACGCCAAGGAAAACACGCTGTCGCATAGCCGGGTGGGGCTGTCGGTGTCGAAGAAAATCGGCAACGCCGTGGCCCGCAACCGTTGCAAGCGACTCTTCCGGGAAGCGTACCGTTTAAGCCAGCACGAATTGCCGGTCGGGTTCGATCTGATCATGATTCCGCGCAACGTGCCCCGCGAACCGACGGTCGCGGAACTGGGCGAATCGCTCGTGAAACTGGCCCGCGATGCGGCCCGGAAATTGACCCCGAGGCCGGCATGATCCGCTGGCTTTATCGCACGCCGGGCCGGCTGCTCACCGAAGCGATCACGCTGCTGGTGCGTGGCTACCAGTACCTCATTCGGCCGCTGCTACCACCGGTCTGCCGATTTGAACCGGGGTGCAGTGACTACATGATTCTTGCCTGTCGGAAGTACGGGCCGGTCGTCGGAGCTGCCAAAGGCACGTGGCGACTCTGCCGCTGCAATCCACTCTTCCCAGGCGGTTACGATCCCCCATGACTGCCAAATTGCACCACACGCCGAAGGAAGCATTTGGCAATCGCGTCCGCGAAACCATCGTTCTCGATGGCCGCGAGTTCCTGTTGGATCGTCCCGAACGGCTCGACCTCGTCTTCGACCACCCGCAAGTGCGTGCCGCCTACAACAGCGATTTGTACATCCCCTTCTGGTGCGACCTTTGGCCCGCCGCCCAGATGCTGGCACGCGAGATCCTCGATGAACCGTGGGACTTAGCGACACACGGTCGTGCCCTCGAAATCGGCTGCGGGTTGGGCCTGAGTGGCATCGTGGCATTGTCACGCGGGTTGCAAGTGACCTTCTCCGACATCGACCTCGGCGCCTGCCAACTCGCCGCCGAGAACGCGGCCTTGAACGGCTACCCTGGCACCGCCATCCTCGCCCTCGACTTCCGCTCGCCCCCGGCAACGCTTTCGTTCCCGGTCATCTTCGGGGCGGACGTCCTTTACGACGAAGACATGACCGGCTCAGCCGTGTCGTTTTTGATGGCCCATTTGCCGGCGAACGGGTTGGCGTTGATCGCCGACCCGGATCGCGTTTCCGCACGCCTGTTCCGCGAAATGCTCGAAAGTGCCGGCATGACGGTGAAGCTCAAGCCGAAAAAAGTCGGCCCGCACGGTAGCAAAACCAAGGGTGTGGTGTACCGCATCACGTGGGGGTAAATTGTTTACCCCATGCGCTTCTTCAGTTCCACATTCACTGCTTCCAAATACTCGTCGGTGGTGAGGTACGGGGCATCCGGTCGGATCAGAATGGCCAAGTCCTTGGTCATCTTCCCGGATTCGACCAGATCGACGCAGACTTTTTCGACCGTCTCGGCGAAGCGAACCACGTCCGGGGTACCGTCCATCTTTCCGCGGTAGATCAGCCCGCGTGTCCACGCGTAGATTGATGCGATCGGGTTCGTGCTCGTCTTGTTTCCCTTTTGATGTTCGCGGTAGTGCCGGGTGACTGTGCCGTGGGCCGCTTCGGATTCGACGGTCTTCCCGTCGGGGCTCATCAGCACGCTCGTCATGAGGCCGAGCGATCCGTAGCCTTGGGCGACGGTATCACTTTGCACGTCGCCGTCGTAGTTTTTGCACGCCCAGAGGTAGCCCCCGGACCACTTCATGTTGCTGGCCACCATGTCGTCGATCAACCGGTGCTCGTAGGTCAGCTTCTTGGCGTCGAATGCCGCCTGGAACTCGGCATCGAAAATCTCTTGGAAGAGGTTCTTGAAGCGACCGTCGTACACTTTGAGGATGGTGTTTTTCGTCGACAAATAGACCGAGAATCCACGACCCATGCCGTAGTTGAAACAGGCCCGTGCGAAGCCTTGGATCGACGCATCGAGGTTGTACATGGCCAGCGTCACACCGGCACCGGGGGCTTTGTAGACTTCCTTCTCGATGGTCGGCCCGCCGTCGGCCGGGGTGAACGTGAGCTTCACCGTGCCGGGCTTGTCGAAGAGGATTTCGCTCGCCTTGTATTGGTCGCCGAAGCCGTGCCGGGCGATGACGACGGGTTTGTCCCAGTGGCCGACGAGCCGGGGGACGTTGGAACAGACGATCGGCTCGCGGAAAATGGTCCCGTCCAAAATGTTGCGGATGGTGCCGTTGGGCGACGGGTACATGCGCTTGAGGCCGAACTCTTTGACGCGCGCTTCGTCCGGGGTGATGGTAGCGCACTTGACGGCGACGCCGTACTTTTTGGTCGCTTCCGCACTGTCGAAGGTGACTTTGTCGTCGGTGGCGTCGCGGTGTTCGATGCCGAGATCGTAGTACTTGAGGTCGATGTCGAGGTACGGGAGGATGAGCGTTTCGCGGATCTTCTGCCAGATGATGCGGGTCATCTCGTCGCCGTCCATCTCGACAACGGGGTTCGAAACTTTGATCTTGGCCACTGGGAGAAGCTCCGGAAGTAACGGGAGTGAAGCTGCCAGTTTATCGGCGAAGTCGAGTGCGGCCTGTGAAACTTCGGATTGTTACCAAAGGGCACAGCTCGCCTCGACTCCGTCTCGTGGTTCAGCTCCGGATCAATCCATTTCCGGTGTGACTCCCAGGACGATGTCGAAGTTCGCGGTCAACTCGCCGAGTTTCGATTCTTTCATTTTGGCAAACTCCACCGTGATCGACTCGCGGGCTTTCTTATCGGTGACGCTGCGCCAGATTCCATCCTTTTCGTTGCCGGCATGACCCGCGACGTACATCTGCGTGACGAGTAGCTCTTTCTTGCCCTGTTTGACCTTGAAGTGGATGTGCGGTGTCCGGCCAGGATAGGTCACCGGCTTGATCGTGCGGAAGTAGTACTCGCCGGATTTGCCGGTGAGGAATCGCCCGAAGCCTTGGAAGTTCTTGTCTTGTTGTTTTTGTTTTTCGCCACTGTCGCCGGTGTGAAGATAGACGCCGTTGCCATCGCACTGCCAGATTTCCACGACAGCCCCTTTGAGCGGATTCCCTTTGGCGTCAAGGATCTTGCCGGTCAAGTGGGTGATCTCTCCAACGGCAGGTGTGAGCTTGTCGTTGATGAGGATCAAGTCGTTGTCGGTATCGAGCGGGAGTTTATCCGGGTAGAACGGCCCTTCGGTTTGCTTCGGGGTCTTAGTCAAGTCTTCGGCGAAAGCGCCAGGGACGAGCCAATACGCCGCGGGGAGTGCGAAACCGGCGGCGACGAAATTTCGACGGGATGGGGACATCGAGAAACTCCGAAAGAGTAGGAGAGGGTGGCTTCAATCGCTTGCGAGCAAGTCGTCCCAGCTGACGGCTTCGAGAATGCGCTCCGTGAGCCGTTCTAAGCGTTCGTTATCGGTGATGCGCTGCAACTCGGTCAATACAGAAGGTACGGGTGAGTCGAATCGTTTGGTTCCCAGGCGAACGAGTGCCACTATCAGTCCTTCGGTTCGGCCTTCGGTTCGGCCTTCGGTTCGGCCTTTTGCCATTCCTGTTTCCATCCCTTTTTCCAAGATGCCTTGGTAAGTCGTCGATTCTTCCATCAACATGCTGATGCTCCTGAACATTTCTAAAACGCGGGTCTTATTGTATCTCAGTCCACACAACACGAACGATGAGCCTAGAAGAGTCTTCGTAGTCGTTGCATCGACATTGTTCTCCTTCATGCAAATTTGAAAGCGATCCAACGCCGTTTCGAGTTGATGACTGGCTTCGTCGGTTAACAACGCCAGGGGAGCCATTCCCAAACCGGACTGTAACCAGAAATCGATCGGTCGTTCCCAGACCCGTTCAATGCGGTAGCGGAACTCGGCGATGATGTTCCCATTCACGCCCAGTCGCTGATATTCGCCCGTTTGGTCGCTGGCCTGGGCTTTCGGACGCAGCAAGATCAACACCGTTTCCACGGGTAGCCCGTGTTGATGATCGACCAACGTATTGTACCGCATTAATTCACGGGGGATTCCTGTCCGTGGATTCGCTTCCAACTCCAAATGCAGTAGCGATGGGCGTTCGCCATCGATCCGGAAGAGCTTGTCCGCTTGCAACGTTGTGGCCAGATCCGTGTCGAGCGACACGCTCGGCCCCGGTGGAATGCCGACCAGACGGGCGAAGCCATTCGCCCAGTCCGCCGGTCGGAGGTCGATCAAAGCATTCAGCGTCGCGTCGAACGGCTTGGCCAAGATCTCTCCTGACGTTGATTGCTTATTCAATCCTACTACGAAATGAAAACGTCCGCCAGCAAGCTGACGGACGTCGTCGAAAAACCTAACTTCGAACGGTTACTTGAGGAAGAGCATTTCGCGATAGGTCGCCAATGGCCAGATGTCGTCGGCGATCATGGTTTCGAGTTTGTCGACCACGGTACGCAGTTCGACCATCTTCGGCAGCACGCTGTCACGCATCTGCTTGGCATGGGCGTAAGGGTCGCCATGGGCTTCGTGGTGGTGGGCCGTTTCCAAAGCGGTGCACGCCGATTGGAAGGTCGTGATCGTCGCGGTGAGATCTTTCAAATGCCCCAGTTGAGCCGCGTTATCCACGCCGGCGGCTTTGGTGGCGTTCACTGCGGATGCCACTTCGAGTTGATAGCGGAGCGCGGCTGGGAACACCATCGTCTTGGCGATCATCGTCATCAAATTCGCTTCGATGTTGATCGTTTTGACATAGCTTTCGCAGAAGATCGTGTAGCGGGCTTGGAGTTCGCGCTCGGTGAAGACTTTGTACTTGGCGAACAGTTCGACCGAGTCCTTGCGAATGATGACCGGGATCGAATCGACCGTGTTCTTCAAGTTCGGCAGGCCGCGCTTCTCGGCTTCGGAGTGCCACTCTTCCGAGTAACCGTCGCCGTTAAAAATCACTTTCTTCGACTCTTTCAAAATCCCGGGCAGTAGGTCTTGAATCGCTTTATTGAGCGTCTTGCCGGCTTTCGTGGCCGCTTCCAACTCCGTGGCGATGAAGTCGATCGACTCCGACACAATGGTGTTGAGCACCGTGTTCGGCCCGGCGATGCTGAACGAGCTCCCGACCGCGCGGAACTCGAACTTATTCCCGGTGAAGGCGAACGGGCTGGTGCGGTTGCGGTCCCCGGCATCCCGCGGCAGCTTCGGCAGCACGCTGACGCCGACTTCCATGAAGCCGCCTTGCTTCGTGCTCTTGAGTGCCCCGGCTTCGAGTTGCTCCATCACGTCTTGGAGTTGATCCCCCAAGAAAATGCTCATGATCGCGGGCGGGGCTTCATTCGCTCCCAATCGGTGGTCGTTACCGGCGCTGGCCACGGTCACGCGGAGCAGCTCCGGGTACTTGGCCACGGCCCGGATCACGGCGACACAGAAGACCAAGAACTGGGCGTTGTCGTGGGGCGTCTCGCCGGGGTTGATGAGGTTCTCGCCGGCGTCGGTGGACATGCTCCAGTTGTTGTGCTTGCCGCTGCCGTTGATCCCGGCGAACGGTTTTTCATGCAGCAGACAGACGAGGTCGTACTTCTCGGCCGTGCGGCGGAGAATGTCCATCGTCAGCTGATTGTGGTCGGTGGCGAGGTTCGAATCTTCGAAGATCGGGGCGATTTCGTACTGGCTCGGGGCCACCTCGTTGTGGCGTGTCTTCACGGGCACGCCGAGTTTGAACATCTCCGCTTCGGCGTCGGACATGCACGCGATCACACGTTCGGGGATCGTCCCGAAGTACTGATCTTCAAGTTCTTGGCCCTTCGGCGGCTTGGCGCCGAATACCGTGCGACCGGCCGTGAGCAAGTCCGGCCGGGCATAGACGAAGTTCTTGTCAATCAAAAAGTATTCCTGTTCCGCCCCGACGGTCGTGAACACTTTCTTGGCTTCGGTATTGCCGAAGAGTTTCAGGATTCGCATCGCCTGGATCGACAGCGCTTCCATCGAACGGAGCAGAGGGGTCTTCTTGTCGAGCGCTTCGCCCGTCCACGACACGAACACGGTCGGGATGACCAGCGTCGCGCCGTTAGGGGACTCACGAATGTAGGCCGGGCTGGTCGGATCCCAACCGGTGTACCCGCGGGCTTCGAAAGTCGCCCGGATGCCACCGCTCGGAAACGAACTGGCGTCCGGTTCACCTTTCACGAGTTCTTTGCCGCTGAACTCCGACACGGCGTTGCCGTTGCCCGACGGACTGAGGAACGAATCGTGCTTTTCGGCGGTCAAACCGGTCATCGGCTGGAACAAGTGGGTGAAGTGCGTGGCCCCATGCTCGATCGCCCAATCCTTCATCGCGCTCGCAATCGAGTCGGCCACGCTCGGATCGAGCGGCACCCCGAGGCGAATTGTCTTTTGCAAAGTTTTGAAAACATGTTTCGGTAGGCGAGCTTTTTGCTCTTCTTCGTGGAAGACGTTCGCGCCGAAGAGCTCCTTCAGGTGCTCCTTGCGGAAATCGAGCCGATTCAATGTGTGCGTGGTCGTGGCGATGGCCGTGAGGGCCTGCTGACGAACGTTCGAGGTAGCCATCCGCGTGTGAACTCCCAGAAAATGAGGGGTTAGAACAGTGCCCCGCACCGCAATTGACTCAGCCAAACTGGGGGCGGGAGAGCAGCGCTGGGCTGCCGCAGTTGGGCTGTTCCGGGAGAGGATACCAAGGTTATAAGGGGGGACAACCGAACGGCAAGATTCGATGCCAAACCAATGCGGAGTCAGACGATGCGACGGATTGCCATTCTCAACCAAAAGGGCGGCGTCGGGAAAACCACGACGACCGTCAACCTCTCGGCCGCCCTCGCCAACGCCGGGAAACGCGTCTGCGTGCTCGATCTCGATCCGCAGGCCCACGCCACGACCCACCTCGGCCTGGAACCCGACGGCACGTTGCCGTCGCTCTACGATGTGCTGGTGAATTCCAAGCCGTTGGCCGATGTGCGCCGCGAGGCCGATACGAATCTCTGGCTCTGCCCTTCGGATATCAATCTCGCCGCGGCCGAAGTCGAACTCGCCGGGGTCGTCGGTCGGGAAGTAATCTTGCGAGAAGCACTCACTCAGGACAGTACCGACTTCGACTTCATGCTCATGGATTGCGGGCCGTCCCTCGGCGTGCTGACGCTCAACGCTTTGGCCAGTGCCGACGAAGTCTTCATTCCACTTCAACCCCATTTCCTGGCATTGCACGGTTTGAGTAAATTGCTGGAGACCACGGCCCTGGTCAGCCGGCGCATCAACCCGCGTTTGAAAGTCACCGGCGTCGTCGTCTGCCTGTACGATTCGCAAACCAAGCTCGCCCATGAAGTCGTCAACGACTTGCGCAACTTCCTCGACAAGTCGCGCGGTGCCAACGTGCCCTGGGCCGATGCCCGCGTCTTCGACACCCGAATTCGTCGCAACGTCAAACTGGCCGAGTGCCCCAGCCACGGCCAATCGATCTTTCGGTACGCCCCCAATTGCCCCGGAGCGACCGACTACGCCTCCCTGGCCAACGAAGTCATCGGTGCGGTGGTCATGGAGGTGCCGGAACCCAACCGAGTGGAAGCCGGTGAGCCGGCGATGGCGGCGGCGTGATCCATACAATGTGGCGACACGTTTCTTAACGTGTCGGGAGAGTTCGCCGGTCGGTGAAAGTTACACTCGGTCGGTCCACGACACGTTAAGAAACGTGTCGCCACAACTTCGTTCCCCATCTCACTTCACCTGTAACAAATCGATCACGGCGGCACTCATCGTGCGGACGCCGGCGCGGATGGCCCGATCCGGCTCCGGGAAGTAGCTGTCGGTATGCATCCCCGGCAACGCCGGGGCACCCGGTTTCTGGGCCGCATCGTAACGCTCTTGGGAGACCGTCCCCAAGAAGTACATGAAGATCGGCACGCCCCCTTTCGAGAAGCGGCCGAAATCCTCGGCTCCCATCAGCGGTGGACGGGTTTGGACGTTCTTTTCGCCGAGGACGCCGCCCAATACTTTCGTTGTCCGTTTCACCAAAGTGGAATCATTGATCGTGGCCGGGGTGAATTGCGTCTCGCTAACAACGATTTCCGGTTCCGGTGCTTTGGCACCCACGGCGGCCGCTTTGGCGATCCGTTCGATCGCGGCGAGCACGTCTTTTCGCACCTCGGCTTTGGTCGTCCGCACCGTCAGTTGCAGCTTGACCTCGTTGGGAATGATGTTGTGTTTCGTGCCGCCGTGGATGGAACCGACCGTGACCACGCACGGGTCGAGCGGGTTGACCTCCCGGCTCACAATGGTCTGCAAATCGAGGATGATGCGGGCGGCCAGTACGATGGGGTCAATCGACAAATGCGGCGCGGCCCCGTGGCCTCCTTTGCCCTTCACCAAAATGTCCACGGTGTCCGAGTTCGCCAGTGCCAACCCGTCGGTGTAGCTGACCACGCCGACGGGTTTGAGTGGGTCCGCATGCAACGCCAGCGCGAAATCGGGCTTGCCAAACTTCGAGTACAAGCCCTCGTCGAGCATGGCCCTTGCCCCGGCCACCACTTCCTCGGCCGGCTGGGCAATGAAGAGCAGGGTGCCTTGCCACTGGGCTTTGTTTGCCGCCAATGTCCGTGCCGTGCCGATGAAGCAACTCATGTGAACATCGTGCCCGCAAGCGTGCATCACGCCGACCTCGACGCCCTCCTTGTTCCGGGTGTGAACCTGACTGGCGTAGTCGAGTCCGGTTTTTTCGATGATAGGCAACCCGTCCATATCGGCCCGCACCAGTACGGTCGGGCCGGTGCCATTTTTCAACACGCCGACCACGCCGTAACCGCCGAATTTGCTGGTCACCTCGAAACCGGCTTTCTTCAACTCCTCGGCCATCGTCGCCGACGTTTTGACTTCCTGGAGCGACAGCTCCGGATTCGCGTGCAACTGCTTATACAACTTCACCAAGTCGGCGAGTTCGGCGTCGATGCTCGCATCGACTGCCAGTTGAGTTTTCGATTGAGCCTGGGTGACGGACGCCAAACCAAACGTCAGCCACAGCGCCAATAAGAATCGCATGGAATCGTCCTTGGGAACTGGTGATCATGAGACTACCGCAAGTTATGTCTTAGAGCATTTTAAATTTCAATCGGTCGGGTGTTCCCGAGCGAGCCGCTCCGGGCGAGCCGTACCCCGTGAGGGGTCGGGTGTTTTCGCTTCCCTTCACCCGACCCCTCACGGGGTACGGCTCGCCAAGATCATTTCCAAAAAATCTTTCCCGAATCATTTGACAGCATCCGAGCCGGAGCTTATATCCTCTTGTACACTTGTACGCCTATTCAAAAACCGGGGGCAATCCCATGGTTCTCACCGGACCCGAACTCCTCAACGACAGACTTTTTCTCGCCGCCGAAGCACGCGTCAGCGGCCTGTCTTGGGAGGCCGCCGCCAAGAAACAGACGATGACGGGGGAGGAACTGCGCAAGCTCGCGTACGACGAACTGCCGCGTTGGAAGGAGCTGCTCCGCGAAGCCGAGCGGATCCTCCTGCGCGAAACGGGCTACGAGGCCCTGCTCATCCTCCGCAATTTGATGCGCAATCTGGATCCGAAGATCGCCCGGGATTGCACCGTCGCGTTCTTCAAAATCAACATGACCAACGTCCGCCACCGCATGAAATCTCGGCGGAAAAACAGTCAACCAGATGACTT
>JANXWE010000197.1 GCA_025351325.1 Fimbriiglobus sp. | reverse complement strand
CGAGGAAGGTGATACCTTCGACGATTCCGCACTCCGCATTCGGCACGTTTCAAGATCAGCCGACGGCGAGACCTTTGGTGTACAACCCGGGCATGGCGGGCGATTCGCGGCGGACGACGCCGGTCTTACCGTTGAGAATTCGCATCCGCGGTGGGCTGTTCGGCCCCGTCACCACGATCACTTCACGGATTCCGTCGCCATCGATGTCTTGGGTGGCCACGCGGGCACCGTGGTAGCTACTGCCGAAGGCGGAATAATCAGCGAGGAGGTTATCACCCGAGAAGACTCGCACTTGGGACGTCATCCCTTGGCTGGCCCCGACGATGATATCGGCACGACCGTCGCCGTTGATATCCCCGGCGGCCACACTGATACCGCCCGAATAGTTCGGGTTCAATGCGTAGTAGTCGTACATCATGGCCCCGTTCGCTACGTTGAACACTTTGACTTCTGGCGTACTACCCGCACCCTTGCCGACAATGATATCTGCCTTGCCATCGCCATTCACATCGCCGGCGGCGACCGTGATGCCACCGCGGAAACTCGTCTCGAAGGCGAAGAAGTTTTGCACGGCGACCGGCTTGGCGATCATCTTCCCTTGGGAATTGAACAGGCCGGCTCCGGTGAACACCTTCACTTGGGCGGCGCTTCCGACGCCGGCCCCGGTGATGATGTCGGCTTTACCGTCCCCGTTCACGTCCGCCACGGCGACGCTGACACCACCAGTGAAGGTCGTCGAATAGGCTTCGAATGAGCCGATTTCTTTGAGCGTTTGGCCGTCGAAGACTTTGACGACCGGTTTGCCGTAGCGCCCGCTTGCCACGATGACATCTTCGACGCCGTCGCCGTTGACGTCGCCGGTTGCCACCGAGACGCCGAGAGTCGAGCGACTGCCGAACGGGTTCAATATCCCGAGCAGGGCGTTGGTTTTGGCATCGTAGACGTTGACCTGGGCCACGCCACCACCGGAGGTACCGATGGCGTACCGACCACGCGGTTCGTGCAGAAGGGGCCGGACAGTGGTTTCGGTCGGAGCCGGTAAAATCGGCGGTGGTTGCACATCGCCAGGATTGCTCGAACTGGGGGCGGGCGTCGGGAATGCATCGTAACCCATCGAGGCGCTGGGGACTTCCCGGCGTTCGAGTAGCTCGGCACGCATTTGGAAACGAGTGGAAAACGATGCCGGCGAAAGTGTGGCCGGGGATCGGGTCAAGCGACGAACCATGTCGCACCTCTGTTTGGGGCATCCATGCCGGGTCTGCCGGTAATATCGGCAGGCCCTTCGGGTAAGTTGCAACTTCTTGGGTATTTCCATCGGGGGAGCGATGGGGCACGCAGAACTTGCGCGGAAAAAGCAGCTTGAGGTCGAAAAGCACAAGCAGGTCGCTAGGATATCTTTTTGCCAAATTCGAAGAACACTCGAGAGCGATAAAATGGGTAATCCAGCTGGCATGCGTCTCAAGGCGCGGGAAAAGCGTCGGGCGAAGTTTGAAAAACGACTCGGCGGGCCGCTGGCCTACGTGCCAAAAGAGATCCGCGAAACGGTGCTCCAGCAAGAAGCTGCGTTCTTGAAAGCCGAAGCCGATGCCAAGAAAAAAGCGGCCGCACCGAAGTAGGGTCACCGACGCCGATTTGCAAACACCCCGGTACTCCGGGGTGTTTTTCGTTGGTCAGTCGATTCATTTGGGCGGAGTCGGCCAAATCGATTTGAGGCGATAGACCTGGAGCGATTTGGCGGTGTCTTTTTTCACGCTACTTTCAGTCGAATCCACGTTGGCCGGTGCGCGGTGTGTCGATGTGTAACCAAGCCCGCCGTCAACGTAGATTTCGTTGAAATTGCGATCCGTGAAGATTCGAGCCCGTCGTCCCGTGAACGAAGCATCGATACCGTCGATCATCAATTCGTGTCGGCCGCCCGTCTCGAACTCGATGTGAACTTCGCTCAGCTCGCCGGGACAGGCCTTCAACGCATCGGCGCCTTCGGCCAGTAATTTGTCTCGGAGGGTTTCAACTTCTTTGACCGGTTCCAAGAACATCCGCAGGCCCGACGCGGTTTCTCGGAGGGTGAGTTCTTGCGGGAGCGTGAATCCCTGGCTGACCATTTGCTCGGGGTATTTCTTACCCATCGGTTCGGTGCGAACCCAGCCCATCTGGATGCGACGACCGTCGGGCACGTCGCTGAAAGTCTGGGCGGCATACATCGCCCCGCGCGAATCGCCGTGCGGGCCGGATTCCTTAGCGAACGTCTTGCCGTCGAAGCGGCCTAAGAAATAGCGGTTCTGTGCCCCGAAGAGAACCCACCGAGTTTCTTTTGCCCGGCCCGAAATCGGCAACTCGAACAGTTCGGGGCATTCGAACACGGCCAGGCGATCCGGATCGGTGAACGCGCCGGTACGCTTCCATTCGCGTAGATTCTTCGATTCCCAGAAGGCAACGTTGTTTCCAATCAGATCCTTGGGACTTCCTTTCTGGGGTGGTGTCGCGTCCGTCTCGGGGCAGGCCGTTTCATCATAAACCGCCATGACCCACTTTTGCTCGGGCTTGTGCCAAATGATCTTGGGATCGCGCCCTTTGTGCTTCACGACGGGATTCTCTTTCAACTCCGTAAATGTCGTGCCGCCGTCTCGGCTGTAGGCCAAGCACTCGCCGCGACCTGTACTGGTGAACGCGACGAACAGCGTGTTCTTGCCGAACCCCGCCGTGTCGTTCGCATCAATGAACCCGCCACCGGAGAACATCATGTCGCGGACAGTTTTTTGAAAAAGTGCGATTGGCTTTTCGTCCCAATGGATGAGATCTTGGCTCTCGAAGTGCCCCCAGTGCATGTTCCCCCAGCCGATGCCGAAAGGGTTGTGCTGATAGTACAGGTGGTATTTCCCGTTGTGGAAGACCATGCCGTTGGGATCGTTGTTCCAACCGCGACGGCTGCTGACGTGAAACTGATCTCGATACGGTTGTCGATAATCGTCGGCTTGGACCGCATCGGCCGCCGTGCCGATTTTGATGCGGTCGAACGCGGCCTGGCACGATTCTGGAATCTTCGCGGCATCGACCGTGGCGACCACAATCTTCTTCGTCTTCAATCCGAAATGATCGAGCGGATACGCCGCGAGCCAGAATGGATCTTCGCCTTGAGGCAACGCGACGGTGAAGCTCTGAACCAGCTTGTCGCCGTCGTAGATCCCCAAAAGCGAAGCCTTCGCCGAGTTGGAGACCGGGACGATGAGGTGGGTGCCATCGACCAAGAGTGTCTTTTTGAAGACCACGAGCATCGGCGCCGCCACTTTCGTGTCGGACTGCACGATGTGATCGACGTTGATGTGTCCCCAATCCCCTTTGCGCTCGTCCACGATCTGGATCGTCGCTTTTCGACCCTCATACTCCGTGACGTCCCACGCTGCCGGCGCGAGAGCTTCGTCTCCGCCGGAGATCGTGTTCGGCCCTGTGGCCGTTCGCACGACTTTGCCATCGACGATCAAGTTCATGCACGTTTCGTCGGCCCAACCCCCGCCGCCGATGAGAAAGCTGATGGACTTTCGCTCGACCTTGAAAGTGGCCGAGGTGAGGGTTCCAGTACTGTCATCCCCTTTGTGGAAAGAGTTCACCAACCCTTTGCCCTTGTAACCTTCGACGTTCATCTGGTTCGGCAGCGTGCCACGGGCGGGGCCGGGGCCAAATGCTTCGCCGGTGATTTTCCAATCGCCGTAGGTTTCGCCTTCGAAATCCGCGATTAGAATCTCGGCACGTTTGACATCGTCCGACCGGGCGACGTTGCTCCCGGCCACAACGACGACCATGAGAATCAGCAGGTACACGTTCAAAAATGGTTTCATGGGTGAGCACCTTGAGGGTTATCGATCGACGTGGTTAGGAATCGCTCCGGAGTACGCACAAACGGCGGCGGCGATCTCGCAGGCTTTCAAGAGGTTGGCTCCGTGTGGCATGCCACACAGCAAGCCGACGAGAAACGAGGCCGCGAAGGAATCGCCCGCTCCGACGGTGTCGACGACTTCGACTCGGATTCCAGGTTGATGAATCATTTCATCGGGCGTGACGAGCACCGCTCCGTTGGCCCCGCACGTCATCACGACCATGTCGAGGTTATGGGATTCACGCAGTTGCTGAAGGCGAATGACCTCGGACTCGCCATTCGTAATCCCACAGGCCTGACAGACTTCAGATAACTCTTCGTCGCTCAGTTTTAGTATGCTCGCCAGCGCAATCGAGTCTGCAATACAGGCCGAGTCGTAATATGGCGGTCGAAGGTTGATGTCGATTAGACGCGGTATCCCCGAATCGCGTCCAATCTCGATGCACCTGCGGATAGTGCTGCGGGAGAGTTCGGAACGTTGACCGAGCGTGCCGAAACAGATTGCATCGGCCCGTTTAACCGTTCGTTCCAGTTCGTCGACCCAGCCGATGCGATCCCAGGCCACGTCTTTGTGGATCGTGTACGTCGGCTTACCACCCTCCTCCAAGGCCACTGTCACCGTACCGGTCGGAGAATCGGGAATGACCTGAACGAGACCGACATCAATGCCCAAGCCGCGCAGTATTTCCAATGCTTCCCGTCCCCGTCGGTCATTGCCCACGGCACTGACGATGGAGACATCGGCGCCGAGAATCGCTGCATGGCAAGCGAAGTTGGCCGGTGCTCCGCCAAATCGTTCCCCATCCGAAAACAGATCCCAAAGCACTTCCCCGAGCGAGAGAATGACTGGTTTTATCATCGGATTCCGAGATCGACTTGGATCTCCTCCAAGCTGCGGCCCTTGGTTTCGGGCACCATCAAGGACACCCAGAGCAACTGCAAAACCATCATGCTACAAAAGGACAGGAAGATGAAACCGGGTGCGACGGCATCCACCAGGTACGGGAACAGCGTTGTCAACAACGCCGCGAAGATCCAGTGCGTGAAGCTGCCGAGCGATTGGCCCATTGCCCGGTATTGACTCGGGAAGATCTCGGAAATGAGCACCCAGATGACAGCCCCTTGCCCGATCGCATGCGCCGCGATGAACGCGAAGATACACGCCGGGACGATGCTGTAATGCCCGGTGAAAAACGCCCAGGAACAGAGTCCGAGCGAGACGATGTACCCGAACGAACCGATGGTGAGCAGAGTCCGCCGACCGAGTCTGTCGATGAGCCACAGCCCGACGAATGTGAATACCAAATTCGTAATGCCGATGCCGACCGATTGCAGCAGCGCCGCGTCTTGCCCGAGTCCGGTCAGTTCAAAGATTCGCGGTGCAAAGTACAGGATCGCATTGATCCCCGACAGTTGGTTGAAGAACGCCACGAGGAAGGCGATCAGAATGGGTTTGCGTAAACCGCTCCGCCAGAATCCTTGTGCGGTACCGGTTTCGCGATTCGTCGCGATCATGGCATCCGCGCCGGCTTCCAATTCCGCCTCAGAAGCATTCGGGCTGATGAGCTTCAATACTGCCAGGCCACCGGCTCGATCACCCTTGCGGGACAGCAGCCAACGTGGGCTTTCGGGAATGCAAAGGCACGCAACTGTGTAGATCAGCGATGGCACCGCCATGACGCCGAGCATCCAACGCCAAGCATCTTCACCCATCCCGGCCAGCATCGAATTCGAAACGAAGGCAATGAGGATGCCGAAGACGATGTTGAACTGAAACATCCCCGTGAGTCGACCGCGTTGTTCGGGCGGGGAAATCTCCGCGATGTACAGCGGGGCCGCCACCGTCGAAACGCCGATGGCAATTCCTCCCAGGAACCTAGCGATCATGAAGCTGTACACGTCCGTTGCCAAGGCCGACCAGATCGAACCAACCAAAAAAAGGAGGCCAATACCCAGAAGAGTCTTCTTGCGCCCGAATCGATCCGTGGGCCAACTGCCAACAAGGGAACCGAGCACGGTGCCCCACAACGCGGCCCCGATCACGACGCCATGCAATTTAGGGCTGAGGCCCCACAACGCTTGAATCGTCTTTTCGGCACCGGAGATCACGACCGTGTCGAAGCCGAACAGGAAGCCAGCAAGGGCCGAGACCAGCGACCAGAGGAAGAGGCGGTGGTTCACAAATTAGACTCCTTGCATTCCTTTGTTAGATGTTGTGAGTGTAAACTGGTGAAATTCGAATAAAATGGTTTGTGTTGCAATTATTTTGTCACAGGTTGCACTGCGGCGACTTCCACCGATTGACGCCATGCCCAACACCTCTGTGGTACCACCGAAGTTTGTCATGTGGAAATCGATGCCACTCGGTCAAACGCCGGGTTGGCTGCGTCAGTGGTACGGGAATGAACTCGATCCCCACGCCGTCTTCACGGTCCGTGGCGTCGGCATTTGCGAACCGATGTTCAACGCCAACGTGCATCGCCCCATTGGGACGGGCGACTGGCTCATCATGTTCTTTCACAAAGCCGCACGCCTCGAACGGTTCAATCTCAAGCCCACGGCAACTCCGAACACGTTGATCCTCTGGCCACCCGGCGTGGAGCAGTTTTACAGTTGGGGCCAGTCCGCGGATATCGAACCGCATTCGTGGATGCACCTCGAAGGCTCCTGGGTCGGCGAGCAGGTCGAAGACAATCGGATTCCCACGGCGATCCCCATCTTGTTGGAAACGGAAACTTTGATCACGAATACGCTGCAATTCCTGATGAATGAAATGAATCAACACGAACGGATCGATCGGATCATACTCCAGAATCTGTTTCAAAACTGGGCACGTTCCCTTGCCAGATACCTTCAAACACGTGATCCGCAGCACAGCATCCCAGAATCGCTTTTGAAAATTCGAGCGTATCTCGATGACCATTTCACGGAAGCGACACCGCTAAATGAACTAACCCGCATTGCCCGAATGTCGCGCAGTCATTTGTGTCATCAATTCCGGAACCACTTCGGGACCACCATCAGCAGTTACGTGGTTCGCAAGCGGATGTCGATCGCCCAACGGTTGCTGTACGACCTTCACATCCGCCCCGGTGAGATCGCCAAAATCGTCGGCTACCCAGACATCTACCAGTTCTCCAAGCAGTTCAAAAAGACATTCGGAGTCAGCCCAACTCAATACCGCAATCAACATAAAATCGCTGGCGAATTTTGAACGACAAGTCAGTTGACCTAGTTGTCGGATACAACAATTACAGCTGGTAAGCGTCAGTGGAGTTACCAGAATTTAGGCTCTTTTTAACAGGGGAGTTCCATGCGACCATCACTGTTTCTGTTCGCGATCTTTACGATGGCCGGTTGCGGGCCGAGTGCCCGCGAACTGAGGGAGCAGACGATATCGACTTTAAACTTTGAGGCGGATCGATGGGAGGGCGGCAAAGAGTTCGTCACGACCGCCACGGATTCGTACGGGCGTCCCGTGGTATTCACCATCGAGAAAACCACACTCAATTACAACTTGGAAGTCCGGTCGGTCGGCCCGGATGGGTTGGCCAAGAACGGCGACGACCTCGTGGTTCACCGTTCCAAACGTCACGGTGAAAGTTCGATCACCGAGGAAGCGACCAAACTGACCGAAGCGATTTCCGGAGGAGCCACCAGCGGCGCGGTTCAAGGTATCAAGAAGGGCTTAGGACTGGGCGATAGAAAAAAATAGAGGATTCAACTTCCACCGCGCAAATCGAAGCGGCCGGGGGACAACCCCCGGCCGCTTGCATGACCAACTGATTCAAAACTCAGTAGCGGAATTCGAGGCCGACCATCACGCCGTGGGCGTAGTAGTCGCTCGAGCGGTGCTCGAACTTCGGAAATAGTTCGCCGGTTGGATTCGTCCGGGGAGGAATCTGGCTGCTGTTCACGCGGGTGTCGATCACGTCGCCCGGGCGGGTCACGCTGCTCATGTACAAGAAGTTGTACCCGCCGTAGACTCGGAGGTGGTCGGTGACTTGTACACCGAGTTTCAGGCCGATTTCGGGCACCACCGAGAACGTGTCTTTCGTGTACCGGCCGATGTTCGACGGCTGGGCCAACAGGCCGCCGGCGTAGCGCGTCTGGTTGCCGGCGGGGTCGGTCACCGTCGTCGAACCGCTGATGTCGACGACGGAGTGATTTACGCCCAAGGCGACGGTCGACCGCACACCCACGAAGAAGCTGCCGAACCGGCGTTCGTAGGCGAGGCCCATCACGCCGCCGTGGAAGTGGTTTTCCGTCCGGAAGCGGTCTTCTACTTGGAATCGGAAGCCGGGGAACTGCGACCCTTGCAGACCGGTGAGGTCTTCGCGGATCGTCAACGTGTCGGTCAAGCCGATGTAGCGGTAGCCGAGCAAGACGTCGAGGCGACCGCATGGCGAGCAGCAGAGGTTGCGGACGAAGTTTGCACCGCCGCCGATCAACTCCGACTTCGACTCGACGTTGATGGTGCCCGAAAGGACGTTCGGGAACGACACCAACTGCGTGTCTTGGTACGGGCTGACAGTCGTGAACGTGCCATCCGTATTCCGGCGGACGTTGTTCGTGAAGGGCCGCGTCACGATGTTGGTACCGTCCGATCCGGCCGAATACTTCTGATTGCTATTGCCGAGGTAAAAGAAGTTGCCTTCGATGCCGAAGCGCTGGCATTCGTCGAGCCACAATCCGCCGTAGACCCGGAAGCCGCTGCGCCAATCGCTGTTCGCATTGTCCGGATTGATCAAATTCGTGGTGCCAGGGCCACCGAGCGTACCGGCGACGTTCCGTGCTGTGCCGGCTGGGGCACCCGTGGCGAGCACAGGGTACTTGTTGCCCTTGGTCGTCCAATAGAGCCATTCGCCGCCGATCCAGAACCGGCCGGGAGGCCCGCACAGGCAATCGCAGGCGCTGGTGGTATCCCCGCAAGCCGCGGCCACATCGGCGGCGCAAGGCGTGCCCGCTTCCAGATTGCAACCTGCCACCGTAGGCGTGGCTGCCCCGACGGCCGGCAACGTCTGAACTGGCGAAGCGGGCGCCGGCGCATCCGCTTTGATCTGTTGGATCTCGGAAGCGGCCGCAGCCGGTTTCGATGGTGCAAAAGCCGGTTTCGCTCGAAACTGGCCATTCGGCGTTTGTGCTTGCAATGCGCCGACCGTACCGAGGACGGCCACTAGGCCGCCTAAAAAGCGTGTCAACATTAGGGCTCCTCCTGGAGGCGGGGATCTGGGGAAAGCGATTTTTTTGGCACTTTCGACCCAACTCACGGGGCCGGATCCATCCGGACAAGTGTCGTTATCGACTCCGGCTGTCCGAATCACGATGTGGGAAGCCGCGCAAACCGGGAGGATTGGCAAATCTGGCCCAAAAATCAGTTACAAAATACCCATTCTCACCATGTTAACTTTCCGCAACGCTAATTTTGCGGTAACTAATGGCAATGACTAACGTTCCGGTGGTTGTGTCCGAGAATTAGTCAAGTTGGGTAAGAAGTGGCTACGAAGTGCAACTCGACCGGTTCCTCCGGCCGAAGAATTGGTTACATTGAGTAGTATTCGCCTCTAGGGTCATTATTCGCCCGCAGCGTGAATTCCGCTTTCATTCGATTTCTCTCCTTCTGCTTTCTTGAGGTTCATCAATGTCGTTTCCTATTGTCGAACAGCCTGAAACTTCATCGAACCAAAACGCTGGACGAAAAGCAGCTCGAGCCAAGGCAGCGGATGCCGCCCAAAAACTGGAACTCCTCCAGCTTGAAGATCGCCTCGTTCCGGCCGGCCAGATCACGGGTCAGGTCTTTCTCGACTTCAATTCCAATGGCTTGTTGGACACTTCGACCACTTTGAACAATGACGGTTTCGGTACTTACACCCGTCAGACCGACAAAGGTGTCGCGGCGGTCGTCGTGCAGGCGTACGATTCCTCGAATGTGTTGCAGGGAGCTGCTACTACCGTCGCCGATGGAACATACACGCTCGCCGCGACCGGAACCGGCGGTTATCGCCTCGAATTTTCGAATGTCCCGACGGGGAATTTCACCGGGCCACAGGGCGTGAATGTCGCACCACCACCCCAAGGCAGTGGTACTTCGGTTCAGTTCGTTCCGGACGGCAATAGCACCAACCGCAACCTTTCCATCTCACTTCCGTCCGGTTATGCCGACAATCCCCAGATCATTACCAGTTCCTATTTGATTGGGGATCAAAGCGGTACGCTGGCGACCGGGCCCAAGTTCGGCACCGCCAATCTCAGCACGTCCCCTGTCATCATCAGCTTCCCGTATTCGGCAGGTACGACGGAACAAAGTAACGTTGCCAATGCCCAAATTCC
>JANXWE010000166.1 GCA_025351325.1 Fimbriiglobus sp. | reverse complement strand
CAACAAAAATAACAACCCCCTTCCATCTACTTCGAGATCGGTTTTCATGAGCATCTTGATCGATAAAAATACCCGCGTGATCACGCAGGGGATCACGGGTTCGGCGGGTACACTGCACACCGATAAATGCCTCGAATACGGCAGCGCGTTCGTCGGCGGTGTGACCCCGAAAAAGGGTGGCACCACCTGGACGGGCAAAGACTCCGGGAAGAGCCTGCCGGTGTTCAACACAGTGGCCGAAGCGGTCGCCAAGACGGGTGCGAACGCCACGATGATCTTCGTGCCACCGGGTGGGGCCGCGGACGCCATCATGGAGGCGGCCGATGCGGGGATTGCGGTGATCATCTGCATCACCGAAGGCATCCCGGTGCTGGACATGGCCAAGGCCAAACGCTTCGTGCAGAGCAAACCGGGTTGCCGGTTAATCGGGCCGAACTGCCCCGGCGTCATCACGCCCGGCCAGTGCAAAATCGGGATCATGCCGGGCTACATCCACAAGCCGGTGGCGGCGGGGCAAACCGGCATCGGTGTCATCAGCCGCTCGGGCACCCTGACTTACGAAGCGGTCTTCCAGCTCACGGGTATGGGCTTGGGTCAAACCACCTGCGTCGGCATCGGCGGCGATCCGATCATCGGTACGAATCAGATCGATTGCCTCGAGCTGTTCCAGAACGACCCGCAGACCGAAGCGATCCTGATGATCGGTGAGATCGGCGGCACGGCCGAGGAATTGGCTGCGGCATACGTGGCCAAGCACGTCACCAAGCCGGTGGCGGCGTTCATCGCCGGGAAAACGGCCCCGGCGGGGCGGCGGATGGGCCATGCGGGGGCGATCATCTCGGGCGGCAGCGGCAGTGCCGCCGACAAGATCACGGCACTGGAAAAGGCCGGCATCGTCGTCGCGGCGACCCCGGCCGACTTGGGCACCGCTGTGCGGGAAGCCATCGCTCGGAAGAAAAAGTGATGCTTATGCGGATGGATTCGCGGCGAGCCGCACTGTGGCTCATCGCTTTCACGACCCTGCTCCGGCTGATGTGGGCGGCCGCGCTCGAACCGAGCAACGACGAGAGCTATCACTGGCTCTACACGGTCTACCCGGATCTCAGTTTCTTCGACCATCCGCCGATGACGATGCTGCTCGTGAAGGCCGGGTTGCTCCTTTGCGGTGGGTGGGTGCATCCATTCTCAATCCGCCTGGCATTCGTGCTTCTCTTCGCCGGTTCGCAGTGGATTTTGTACCGTTGGACGGATCGCTGGTACGGTGGTCGGGCGGCTTTCGCCGCGTTGCTGGCACTCAATCTTTCCGGCTATTACACGGCGTTCGCCGGCACCTTCGCGCTGCCGGATGGGCCGTTCCTCTTTTTCGCACTGCTCACCTATTGGCAACTGTGCGAGGCCCTGGTTCGGCCGGCCGAATCGCGGTGGGCGTGGCTCTGGGTCGGTGTCGGCTTCGCCGGGGCCATGCTGAGTAAGTACCATGCGATTTTCCTGCCCGCCGGGGCGGTGCTGTACATTTTGATCACACCCGGCCAACGACGAGTACTGCGGACACCGGGGCCGTACTGGGCGACATTCATGGGGTTCCTGGGTTTTCTGCCGGTGTTGATTTGGAACATCGATCACGATTGGGCGTCGTTCAAATTCCAAGGGGGTCGGGCCAAGAGCGACCCGTTGAATCCGACGCCGCTGTTCCACGAAGGACCGATCAAATGGTTCGTCGGGCCGATTCTCTATTTGCTGCCGTGGATCTGGTTCTGGCTCGCCGTGGAATTGGTGCGGTGCGTCCGCAACTTGGGCCGGCTCGAACCGATCCACCGCTTGCTGTTTTGCCTCTGCATCACGCCGTTGCTCTTCTTCTTGGTCGTGTCGTTGCGCTCGAAAGATGTGCTGCTGCATTGGCCCCTCGTCGGCTTCGTCCCGATGTATCTACTCGTCGGTGTGAACTGGATTCGCTTGAAGGGCCAGTACCCGAAAACAGGTCGGGCGTTCTTGACCTTTTGGGTGGTGAGCCTCGTGGTGTTGCTGGGGTTCATCTTCGCGCAAGCGCGGGTCGGAGTGCTCAGCTTCCCGCCACCGGCGAAAGATCCGGCGGCCGATTTGAGTGGTTGGGAATCGGTCGGCGACGAGATCCGCGCCCGCGGTTGGCTGGAGGAAGACAACGTCTTCTTCTTCACGAATCGCTGGTACGACAGCGGTCAATTGGCCTTCGCCATCCGCGGGAAGCGACCGACGACGTGTTACAACTCGCTCGATGCTCGGGGCTTCGCCTTTTGGTCGCACCCGTACGATTACCTGGGGCGGACGGGCTATTTCGTGGTCGCCGACGAGCCGAGCGAGAAGATCATCCGGCCCGAATTCGAGCGGTTCTTCGAGCGGATCGAAACGCCGGTCGAGTTTCCGATGACGCGGAACGGGAAACCGTTCCGGATCGTCCGCGTGTACAAGTGCGTGAACCAGATCAAACCTTACCCGGTGTCTTACACCGTGATGCCCCGAGATTGGGAGCCGTCTCCCCCGTGATGCACCGTTTCACTTTTTGAATTTCGGTGGTGGGTTATTTCCAGTCCCAGCGGGCTTGACCGTTGAGAATGTCGTCGGTGGCGGTGGTGCAGGTGGGCCGAATGGTTTCAGCGAGAAACAGACGCCCATGAACGCCATGTAGAACACGGACATGATCGCCCCGAGGACACTCATGACCATGCCGGCAATGGCGTTGCCACGGGCGTCGGAGCGGAGACCGATGTAGCCGAGAATCAGGCCGACGACGCTCATGATGGTCTGGATGAAGCCGCCGAATCCGCAAGTGCCGATCGTGAAAAACGAACCGACGGTGAGGGCGAGTATCCCGAGCACCATCGATGCGGTGGCGTAGCCGGGGCCACGGAGTTTCGCCAAGTAGGAATCGGGATCGTCGTCGCGGTGGTAATCCCCGTAGCCGTCCCAACGTTGATCTTCCCGTTCCCGGCGGCTCTTCTTGTCCGGCTTCGGTTTTGGCACCGTGTCCGGCGGGGGTTCCTCGGCGAATTCCGGGCAGACGAAGACGCTCGAACAGCCGCCGCACTCGATCTGCTGACCGAGCCATTCGGGTGTCACATCGAGCAGGGCACCGCAGTGCGGACAAGCGACGTTCAACAGCACGGTCAATCCTCGGGGGCCGATCAATGCCCTTCCATGAATCCGATGTGGATCAGGAGCGTGTAGCCGTTGACCGTGAAGAGCAAGCCGACGGCAACGAGGGCCAAACTCATCAGAAAGGCCCACCGCTTTTTCGAGAGCATGGTGACGGACGCTAGGACGATCGCCAGTTGGAGGGCCACTTCCGCAAAATCGAAGTAGTGATCTTTTTGTTGGAGTTTGTGCATCTTGTCGAGGATTTCTTTCACTTTGCCTTCGCCGTCGTCTTTGATCTGTTTGGCCTTGGCAGCGAGTTCATCCTTATCGCTCTTCATTCGTTTTTCTTCGTCGGTGTACTGCGAGAGCAACTTATCTTTGAATGCGGGGAACGTAGTTGGAGTGGCTTCTTTCTCGGCCGACAATTGGATCTTTTCGTTCCGGTAGAGCGCTTCGCGCGTCGATTTGGATTGGAACTGCGTCCAGACGTTGAACTCCTCCTGGCGAGCCTTGTTGGACTCGAGCGTTTCATCGGCTTTCAACAGCATCATTTCTTTGCTGACGTCGTGTCCGCCGAACGAGGTAAACGCAAGGATCACTGCAAAAATTGCCACGCTGAACGCCACCATTCGGACGAACGGATCATTTTCACCGTGTGGAATTTCGACTTCGGTACCGTGGCCCATGATTCAATCCTCGGATTCGGGGGAGGGGACAACTTCATCGGTTCGAGGCAAGCGTGCCCACCGGAGTTTCGCGGAACGCGAGCGCGGGTTGGCCAGCTTTTCTTCTTCGCTCGGGCGAATCGGATCACCCGATGCGGCGGCGTAGATACCCATTCGTTGGCTGTCGCGGAACGTCGTTTTCACGAGGCGATCTTCGCCGCTGTGGAAGCTGATGATCGC
>JANXWE010000122.1 GCA_025351325.1 Fimbriiglobus sp. | reverse complement strand
TTGGGAGGTGGTATCCAGTGGGCGGGATTTTCATTTTTGTCGTCGTGAGACGGCTAGAAAATCTTACCCCAGGCTGCCCGTGCCCTTCGCAAAACCGTCGCCGGAAGAACTCGAACGGGTCGCCAACGAGGTGCTGGCCGTTCTCCGCAAGCAGGAGAACCATCCGCTCGCTCGACCGCAGGCCATGGCCTTCCTGCAAATCGAACGGACGGCCCACGCCATGGCGATGGCGATTTCGGCCCGCCTCACGGCCGAGGCGTTGGCGGCCCACGCCGACGAAGCCCCGGATCACGCGCTCTGTCCGAACTGCCGGCAGTCTTGGCGTGTGACTCGCAAAAAACGCACCGTCCTCACTGCCGACGGGCCGGTCGCTTGCCACGAACCGGCCGCTCATGGCATCGAATGCCGGTGCGATTTTTTTCCCTCAGCGTCCGCAATGGCAACTCAACGAACGCCGGTATAGTCCCGACCTCCAGCACAAAATCACCGAGACCGCCACGCGGGCCAAATCGTTTGCGCAGGCCGCCGTCGTTTCGAGGATCTGGAGCGGGCAAACCCTCGTGCCGCGGACGGTCGCCCGTGAAGAATCGCGTGGTACGCAGACTCGAAGTAGGTAGTGCTCAACAATGCCGTTGAGCCCCTCAAAAGGGGTTTGCAAACCAGGTAGGGTGATAGAAAAGGAAACGCCATGAGCGTTATCAGCTTTCCCGCTTTGCGCGCCGTCCAAAACGGTCACGTCATGTTCTTGGTGTCGATCCCCGCTGCTAAACTCAAACTACTCAACCTCAAAGTCGAACGGTTCGACTCGACTCAGGTTGAACGTCTACAGGGGGCGACATCACGAACGAAGAATACCTTGAGCAGCAAGGCTACCAGAGGACCGTGGACAAAAACCGGGCAAACAAGTTCGCTGCTTACCTAAAGCAAGAGACCGCAGTGGAGATCATGACAGCCATTCAGACTGAGGAGACTGAGGTTTCCGCCAAAGACGCCAAGCAGATCGCGTGCAATCACGCCACACACGAGATCAACTGCCGAGAGGATTCGCCGTGGAAGAGCATGGTCGCTTTGGCGAACACCGCCAAGCCCAAAAAGAGCGAGATCAACATCAACCCTGATCTTGTGCATCAGCGCATCATCGGTTCACAGTCGTTCTTGCGGTCGCTTCTGGAAATCTACGACTACTTGGATTCGAACAAGTGGCCGAGTGTATCCAAGGGCGCGCTGAAAAATCCGACCTCGCTCGCCGATCGTGGCAAGAAAATCGCAGACATCGTGGTGGAATTCTGGAAGGCTGTGGAAGGCCAGTTGCCCGAAGTGTTCGAGTCGCCAGAGAACTATATCTTCCACGGCTCTCTCTCGGCGTAAACGTCATGCACACTGTCCTCGGTTCGCTCTTGGGCGACATGTACAAGGCTCACCGGAAGTGGATCGCCGATGAATTCGTCGAAATGACGAGCGAGTCGGAGTGGTTCACTGATGCGAGCCAGTGGGAAAAAAATGGCGGCGAAGCCACGACATACAGCGGATACGGCGGGATGGACAAGCTCGCGGCCGTCATTATTGAATCTCTGGCTCCGGTGCCAATGGAAGATTAACGAAATGAAATAACCCGAGTCACGAACACAGCATCGTGGCTCGGGTTTCAGTTGTAAATAGATCTTTTGCACAATGTCCAAACCGTTGAACAAGTAGTTTGCTACGAAAGCCACGTTCGCAGACCTTATGGGCCTTATGGGGGTGAAAGGTAAAGCCGAGCTCATTCGAGGTGACATTGTCGTCTATCCCCCGATGCGTTGGTTGCAGGCAGAAATCCAAATGGAAATTCTCGCCGCGCTGCATGCGTATGCGGATCGGCAAACTTCTGTTGTGCGTTCTGGCTAGCCTGGTATGATTGTGAAAGAGCCTCGCAGCGGCATTGGGTAGGCTCTTAAAAATTCACCGCTGCACACGTCTTATGGCCGATGCCAAACTGCGTCACGCGATTGCCTTCGAGGCGGCTCGCCTCATGTATGACCGGGTCGAGAGCGAGTACTTCACCGCCAAAATCAAGGCGGCGAAGCGACTCTGCAAAGGTTACGTCAAAACCAGCGGCCTACCCAGCAACGCCGAAATCCGCGACCTCATCCAGCAGTTCGCCCGCATTTACGAAGGCGACCGCCGCACCGACAACCTCTTGCAAATGCGCTTGGCCGCGCTGCGCATGATGAAAATGCTGTGCAAGTATCGCCCCCGCCTCATCGGCAGCGTGATGACCGGCCACACCCGCGAAGGGTCGGACATCGACCTGCACCTCTTCGCCGATTCGGTACAAGGGATCGAGGAGCTGCTCCAAGCCGAAGGGCTGCCGTACGAAGTGGAGCGCAAGCAGATCACCAAGCACGGCGAGAGCCGGATTTTCACGCACGTCCACGTGTATGACGCCTTCAATTTCGAGTTGACGGTGTACGCCGAGAGCCAGTGCCATTACGTCTTCAAATCGTCGATCACCGGCAAGGCCATCGAACGGGCGAGTATCGCCGAACTGGAGCAGCTTTTGACGGCCGAGCACCCCGAGGTGAACCTCGACGACCCGGACATGCCGGACGACGCGGCGCTCGAACTCGACCCCTTCCCACTCTACCGCATCATGCTGCTCGCCCTGGAAAACGTGAAGCAAAGCCCGAAGTGGCATCCTGAGGGGAACGCCCTGTACCACACGCTGCAAGTGTTCGAGCGGGCACGCGAGGTTCGCTTTTACGACGAGGAATTCCTGCTGGCCGCCCTGCTCCACGATGCCGGGAAAGCCATCGACCCGTTCGACCATGTCGGGGCGGCCCTGCAGGCGTTGCACGGGTTGATCACCGACCGCACCGCGTGGTTGATTCAAGAACATATGACAGCGCACGAATACGTCGCCGGGACACTCGGCGCCCGCCACCGCAAGAGATTGGAGAGCCACGCCGACTTTGAAGATCTGCTCCTGCTGCAAGAATGCGATGTCGGGGGCCGCGTGCCGGGGGCCAACGTCGGCACCGTGGACGAAGCATTGGATTTCGTGCGGGAACTGGCGCAGCAGAACGGGGAGAGTTGAAGCGGGATTCGTTCACCTACAATAGGGTAAACGACATCACCCGAGATGACTCCGCTATGGTTGCACCCTACTCCGATGGCGAACAGGAACCCTACTTCAATCCGGAACCGTTGCCGCAACCGCGCCGGCACAAAGTCAACACGAAATGGTTGATCGGCTTGAGTGCGCTGACGCTGCTCGTGCCGGTCTTCATGCTATTCGTGGTCTTCCCGTGGCTCGAGGAACCGGCGTTCCAATCGGTCGACGAGATCAACCCCGCCGACGTGGAAGTTCTACGGGTGCAGTTGCTCAACCACCCGCAAGGGAAGGACGACGTCGGACCGGTGGATATGAACAGCGCCGATTTTCCGGTCTTGTTGGCGGCACTCAGTAAGGCGGAAAAAGTAGACAAGATCCCCTCGTCGCCTTTACTCGGAGAGTACCGCGTCCGCTTCAAAGATTCCCGGCGTGGGACGATCCGGCTCTACTGGCAGAAGGCGAATCCGAACCAACCCGACAGTGCCGTGATCTGGATGAAAATTGGCAGCAACAAATACCGCGCCGGTAGTGTGCTGGAACTCTACAAGTTGGCAGGCGAATGCGCCTCACGCGGGAAGTTGCAGCGGTGAATCAGCCGTGCGGTGGCAGCAGTGCCGGGTTCCCGAAGACGGTTTTCCACGGACGGATCGTCCACTTGGCAAACACCCCGGCCGCGTGGAAAGGGTCGGCCTTGAGAAGTAATTCGGCCGCCCCCACATCGGCCGCTTCGTACACGATCAAAGCCCCGAAGTCGTCGAGGAACGGCCCCGCGACCACCAGTTGGCCGTTCTCAATCAAGCTCGTGAGGTAGACTCTGTGGGCGGGTCGAAACTCGGCGACTTTCCCCGCATCCGCGACATATTCAATGACAGCAGCCCATTTCATCGGCGATTCTCCACGCGAATCACCGACCCACTCTCGGCGTGGAAGTAGTATCGACTCAACACGCGATGGGCCGCAAAGAGGCCGGCGGTGAAGCCGAGATCACCGAAGAATGTCCCCCGGTAAAACGGGAGGCCCTGTTTGTAGCATTCGAGCAGACCGGCTAATGTGTATTCATAGGTCATCGCTTGTTCGAGCCACGCACCGAAGTTGGACACGAGAAAAAAGAGCACGCTGGCGCTGACAGCTCCGCCGACGATCCGAAGTGGATTCTGGGTGCGACGAACGAGTACACTCCCGACGATCGGGTAAACGGCGAAGCAGATGATCGCCGACCACAGCGGGAAATAATTCAAATCGTAACTGTGTGCGACGTAGTTGAAGAGATCACCAAGGAACTTCGGAACCAAGCAGAGAATCAACCCTGGAAAGAGGCCCATGCGGCCGGCGACGAATAGCCCCACTGCCCCGTACGCCGCAAAGTTATGGATTCGGTACGGTTCGGGAATCAGTGGCAACACCGCACAACCGAGGCCCAGCACAACTCCCAATGCCAAGGTCATGGGTGGGATTCGCGGCTGTTTGTTCGACTCGGACTCGGTCATTACAGTACTCGGATGACATCGTTCGGAAAGCACCGCTATGTTAGTAGAACTGCGGCGTCAGTTCCAGATTCGGTTAACGCCGTAAGCGTCAAAGGCGACATCGATGCTGATGAGGGGGATGCCTTCGACGAGCGATTGGGACGCCAACAATCGGTCGAATGGGTCGCGATGGTGGAAGGGCAAACCCGATTGGAACTCGGCGTGGTCGAGAGTGATTGGAAGGATATCGAGAACCAGATCGCGAATCGCTTTGTCGATCCACAGGCGATAGGGGAGTGAAAGCGGAAGGCGACCGTTTCCGAATTTGATGGCGATCTCCCAAATCGTCGCCGCGCTGACGAACCGCTTGACCGCCGGGTCACGCATGGCGAGCATTGAAGTCGCGGGAATTTTGGCGGGCGTGTCCACGGCCCAAATGAGGACATGTGAGTCGAGGATGAGGCTTATCACATGTACTCCGCGAATTCTTCCATCGGGTCGTCGAAGCGATCCATCGACAGTACCGTCCCGGCCAACGTCCCGAATCGAGGGGCCTCCCTCGGCGGTGTCGAAACTAACTTGGCCACGGGCTGGTCGTCCTCCGTGATCAGCACTTCCTCGCCGGCGGAAAGGCGGTGGATGAGATCCGTTAACGTCGCCTGCGCTTCTTGAATCGTTATCGTGGTCATCGGTCGCACCCTGGCATGAGACACTCGCATGTTCGACGCAGAAGAATTGTACGATGCCATCGACCAATGTGTCTGGGCCTTATTCACCCGCCACGGGATCGAAGCGCCGCCGGTGGATGCGCTGCAACTCGTTCAAGATGCGTTCCGGTACACCGTCCAGTTCGAAGACGAGGAAGAAGACGAACCGCAATACGGTGACCCACCCAAGCGGCGGCGGCCGCGAGAATTGGTCATGAAGTACGGCCAATCGGCGGGCAGCCAGCAAATGATGGCCGCACGGGCCTGCGCCAAGGAAATGGTGCCGTCGATCTTGCAGAAGCTCGGCGTCACCCCGGGCACCGAAGAGAAATCGGCCGCGACTCACCTGGCCGGCAAGATCGCGCCGCGGTTGTTGTTGCCAACACGCTGGTTCGGCACAGTCGTGCGGAAGGCGAACAACGACTTGTTCCGTATTCAAGAAACTTTCGACACGGTGAATCTGGAAGTCATCGCCCTGCGCTTGCTCGATCTCGACGATCACTGTGTGATCGCGATCGTCGATGATGGTGCCGTCGGCCTGCGGCGCTCGAATGCGATGCAGGCGACCAAGAAATTGACGCCGGCCGAGCAACTTTGCATCGAGAAAGTAATTGAAGCGGAAGAGCCGCAAACCGTACGAAAAGACGGCTGGACAAGCCGGGGTTGGCCGGTGGCTACAGGGCCTTTCAACCGAATCCTTTTGCGATCCGAGCCGGATGACGTATAATACCGTTTGAAGTTGAGACTTCGGCGGTCGCTCGTGATAGCGGCCGCCGTACTGTTTTTGTGCCGTCCGGATTTCTCCGGTACGGTAACGACCGCTAGCCAGATGAGGAGAGTGCGGAATGTCCGAAGACCGCATCCCAACGACCCGCGCCGGGTACGACAAGAAACGTGCCGAACTGGATCACCTCCAGGGCTTCGACATGATCGAGATCACCAAGCGCGTGGCCTCGGCCCGCGACATGGGCGACCTCAGCGAGAATGCCGAGTACCACGCCGCGCGCGAAGATCAGGGTTTGTTGCAAGCCAAGATCAACCAGTTGAAGGATCAGTTGTCCCGCTCGTACATCCTCGACACCGAGAACTTGCCCAAGGGCATCGTCGTGTTCGGGAGCAAAGTGCGCGTGATGGATCTCGACGCCGAAGAAGAAGAGACCTACGAGTTGATCGGCCCCGGTCAAGAAGACCCGGACACGAACCGGATTCTGACGACCAGCCCCATCGGTCAAGGATTGATCGGGAGCAAAGTCGGCGACTCCGTGGAGATCGCCGTGCCACGCGGTACCATCCGGTTCAAAGTGCTGGAGATTTCCGTCGCGGATGTGTAGTTGTCTTGCACCCGTAGGCGATTGGGATGCTCAATTGCAACCGGCGAAAACAGCCTCCGTTTAGCAGACGACATTTCGGCGTCCGAATGGCCGGGGCACCCACGAGGGGTGCCCCGGCTACCGTTTTTGAATTCAATTGAACATCCGAACCAAGTCGGTCACACTCGTTAAGTTCTCCAAGTCCCAACAGCAGGCTAAGATCGCACCAGCCTTCGCTTGGCCGTACTTTGGCTCGATTGTTCCGCGAAACTTCGTTTCCACTTCGCCATCGGTCATCGGGTTGCCGGCATGTCCACGTGGGAACTCCACCAGTTTCACCAGTGTCCGTCCATCGGCTAGCGTCACTGTGATGCGGTTCGGAATTCCCTTCGGATACCGGGAATCGAGCGTGGCATCATGATGCACCTTCACCAAACCGGTGAAGGCCACAAGAGCGGGATTCGTGAAGTGCCCTTCGTCGAATGTCTCGAGAGTCACGTCGCCGTCGTACAGCGCCGCCGCGGTGCAGTACGGCAAACTGTGGTCGGCCGTTTCACGCGTCCGCGGCGTCCACGCTTCCGGGTACTTGCCGATGATGTTGTAACTCGCTTCGAACGTGTGGATGTCGATGCCGCGCACCTGTGACACGTCACCATTTAACTCGGCACGAAGTTGAATGGCCGCGTCGATGGCACTCTGACTGTGGTACTCCGCCGGCCAGAATTTGATGTAAGTCTTGTTGATCATGAAGCCGTCGCCGTTGCCCAGTTCGGCGCCGAACGGCGCGGGGGTGAAGGCTTCGCGAGCCACGAGTTTGAAGAAGCCGAGATCGCCCTCGAAGATCGGGGCCGGGCCGGTCATTCCCTCGGCGGCGAGGGTCGCCGCGAAGACGCCGTTGCGGGCGGCGTTGGCGAAAGCGCACCCCTTCCACATGCTCAGCTCCCCCGAGCGCGTCTGCCGCAAGGCCGTGTTACAAACCCCGGCAATCCCGAGTGCATGAACCGTCTGCTCGACGGTCAACTTCATGAGTTTGCACGCGGCCGCACAGCTCGAAATGGCACCGTAAGTCACATGATCGATCCCATGCTTCCGCAAGCTGGCCGCGTCGCAAAATCGGCATTGAATTTCGTAAGCCAGCACCGCCGCAGTGATCAGTTCGCGGCCACCGGCCTGCATGGTTTCGCCGACGCTCAATACGGCCGCCAAATTATCGCTCGGGTGGGCCGGCTCCAGTGACAAGTAGGTGTCGTTGAAGTCGAGGTAGCGGATGAGCAGGCCGTTCACGAACGTCGCCCATTCGGGGCTAGTTGTCCCCGAGGCCAAGATCGACGCCGACGGATTCCCGCTCACCCGCGCCGCGCACTTCTTGACGACGGCATACGCTTCGCTCGGCATCGCCCCGACTGCAGTGGCGAACGAATCGATGAATCGCCGCTTGGTCTCGTGGATCGCCGCGGGCGTCAGTTTGTCGAAGGTGAGGCCGGCGGCATAGCGGGCCAACCGGTCGGCGAGTGTTGTGGGCATGGGGGTTTCGCAGTGGTCGGTGGAAAGTGGTCAGTATCGGAAGGCTCGTGGTCTCTGACCAGTCACCACTCACGCCGCCCGCGCCGCCCGCAGCGGTTGCAGTTGGAACTGCTCATCGCGCATCATCCGCAGGGCCGAACCGACGGTGCGGAGCGCATTTGCCCCGAACAGCGAGCGCACCTTGAAGCGATCCAGCCAGACTTGCGTCGGCCGCGTATCGCCTTCTTCGAGCAACGGCTCGATCAGGTCGGCATCGAGGTCGTGGACGTGGGCGATCATCCGGGCGAAGCTGAAGTCCGTGTGCCGCTCCGGGCCGACGACGTGGAAGGTGCCCGTGTGGCCGTGCTTCAATAAATCGAGCGTCACTTCGGCCAAATCGGGGGCATACGTCGGCATCGTGAAACGGGCCGTGTCCGCCGCCCACGTCTGCCCTTTTGCCAACGTCTTGCGGATGAACCGCACCGGGTCGGCTCGGTGCTCGCCGCCGTACACCCGGCTGGTGCGGATGATCAAATGCGCCGTCGGCAACTGTTCGCGGATGGCCCGTTCCTCGGCGGCTTGTCTCTCGGCCAGTTCACCGATCGGTTTGAGCGGGTCATCTTCGCGCTTGGCCACGCGGCTTTCGCCGAACAGACCGTCGCCCGAAAAATAGACGAGCTTGCTGCCGTTGGCTTTGGACGCCGCGATGACGTTGTCCACACCACCCAATGCTGCGCAGACGACTGCATCGGGTTGGTAATCACCGACCAGCGTGTTCAGAGAATCGCCGTCGAACAAGTCGAGTGGTTCGCAGTTGGAGTTGTATCGGCGGTAGTAAGTACCGAGATGGGGCAGGCCGCGTTGAAAGCAGGCCGAGAGAAGAGTTGAACCGATGCGACCGGTGCCGCCGAGAACGAGACAACGCATAGGGCATCCTTGCTGAACATCGTGAGGGTTTCGGCATCCATGCCGAAGATGCTATCTTAATGCCGATGAAGAATGGGTCAAGACGATATCTCGATCATCGCCCGGCACACATTCACGGCTTGCCGCATTGTCAAGAGCTTCGGCTTCTCGTCCGTCCGCTTCCGGAACCAACTCGACACGATGAGCACGCTGTCGACACAGCGCTCCAGTTTGCGTGTGCTATCCAACGTGTTGCTGAAGACCGCCTCGATCCGGGCCAGTGTTTCCGTGGCGGACGTCGCACAGCTCGGCACGGGTAACACCGCTTGCACTTCCCCGGTGTGAATCAGGTACCAACGCGGTTGACCGTCCGCCCCGAGCAGCGGATAAACGAACGAATTTTTCGCCCGTGCGGTTCGCAAGAATTTCAACTTGTCTTCGAGCCACTCAAACAAGGCGAGCCGATCCCGCAGAACCACCGCTTGTTCGAACCGCAAATTCGACGACGCCACCGCCATTTTTTGGGTCGTCTCCTCAATCGGCGAGCGGCTCCGACCATCCAGAAACGCCTTGGCGGCTTTCGCGGCCGCACTGTAGACACTGCTTGTGCAGAATCCGGCACACGGGCCCAAACAGGTGCCCAATTCGTACCGTAGGCACTGGGCTGCGCGGTCGGTGTCGAATAGCTTCCCAACATCGGCGAAATTCATCTGAGTTTTGCTCGGGCAATCGCGCAGTCCGAAGAAATGATTGAGCTGTCGTACCGCTTCCGCCGAGCGTCCCCGGCCAGAAAATGGCCCGTACGTCGCGGCCTCCCTTCCCGTCGGCTCCCGCGTGAGGTGGACGTGGTTCGCCGGGCCGCGCCCCAAGCACAGATAGACGTAGCGTTTGCGGCCAGGCTGACCGAGCACGTTGAAGCGCGGGCGGAAACGACGGATCAATTCCAGTTCGCGCAGCAGGGCCGAAAATTCGTCGGCGGCCTCTTCCCACAAGAGCACCGAAGTTTGCTCCAAAATACGCCCGGCCTTCGGATCGCGGCTCTTTTCCCGGAAATAACTCAACAACCGCGACCGCAGATCCTTCGCTTTGCCGACGTAAATGATCTGCCCATTTTTGCCGAGCATCGCATACACGCCAGGGTGGCGCGGGGCTTCAACACTTACGAAGGCTTTCAGCTTCGCCGTGGAACGCGTTTGAATCTGCTGGCCGCACGGAACAGCGCACGCCGTGCGGAATTGGCTCGATCCGAAGCCCGAGAACCTCTCGGTCAACAATGATGGGAACAACGTGGGCAACTCCGTGCCGCGAGAACGCATGGTCTAATCCTTGAACCCACCCACCAGTTTACCCCAATTCTACAGAATGAACCGATAAAAGTGGAACGGAAGAAAAAGTGACAAATGAGTTTCTGGAATTGGATTTGCTTATTGTTCCCGTGTCTATGATCAGTTGTCGGGTTCGGAAATGTTCCGGCCCGTACACCACACCATGTCTTGCGGAGAGTTTAGATGAAGAAGTTGCTCGCTCTGGCCATCGCCCTGTTCGTGTCGGCCCCGGCCTTTGCCGAAGACAAAGGGGAAAAAACGATCGCCGAAACGGCGATGGCCAATAAGGACTTCAGCACCCTCGTGGCGGCGATCAAAGCGGCCGGCCTCGCCGAAACGCTCAACGGCGAAGGGCCCTTCACCGTGTTCGCCCCGACCAACGAGGCGTTCGCCAAAATTGACAAAGACGCCCTCGCCGCCGTGTTGAAGGACAAAGAGAAGCTTACCGCGATCCTCACCGCCCACGTCATCAAAGGCGCCGTGATGGCCGACAAAGTCGTCGCCCTCGACGGCAAAGAAGTCGAAACGCTCCAAGGCACCAAGTACAAGATCACCGTGGCCGACAAGGTCGTCAAGATCGGCGACGCCACCGTCAAAGTCACCGACATCAAGTGCAAGAACGGCGTCATCCACGTGATCGACACCGTCCTCATGCCAGCCGCCAAGTAAATCGTACCGGTAGGAATGAAACAGCCCGAGCAAAATTTGCTCGGGCTGTTTTCGTTGACCTATTCTCAGCCCTCATTTCCCGTCAACCAATCGCGCAGTGCCACGGTCATGATCCCGTCGTTGTCCATTCGCGGAACCTTGTTCTGGCCCCCTTCTTTGCCGCGCGAGACCATCCAGCGGGCGAACGCTCCTTCACGAACCGGTCGCACCTCGGGACGCAACATGGTCAGGTCGCCGGCGCGGTGCGCGTCGTAATCTTCGTTCAAGCGGCGGAGTTCGTCGTCGAGCACTTCTGTGAAGCGGGCCAAATCTCGCGGCGGCGAACCGCGGAACTCGATCAGATACAGGTGGTGTCCCGGTTTCTTCGGCTCGGTCGGGAAGATCGGCCCGACGTGATGATCCGCCGTCAACACCCCGCACGCCTCAGCCGCTTTCGCAATCCCCTTTTCGATCTCTTCTTCGATCAAGTGTTCGCCGAACGCGCTCAGGAAGTTCTTCGTGCGACCGCTGAACCGGATCAGTGGCGGATTCACGCTGTCGAACGTCACCGTGTCGCCGATGAGGTAACTCCAGAGACCGGCGCAGGTCGTCACGGCGATGGCGTACACCACCCCAGTTTGCACCGTGCGCAGGGTGTGCCGCGTCGGTGTATCGCTCTTCGCTTTTCCGTCTCGCAGCTCTTCGACGGGGATGAACTCGAAGAAAATCCCATGGTCGGGTACCAGCCGGAGCAGGTGGTACCGCGGATCTTCGGTGGCAATGAACCCTTCGGAACAGGGGTACACTTCGCAGAACTGCACGTCGTCCGAGCCGATCTCGGTGCGGAAAGTATTTCGGTACGAATCGAACTTGGTGCCGCCGTGGACGATCAATTTCAACTGCGGCCAAATCTCCGCGATGGTCTTCTTGCCTGACTCTTGCTTGATGCGGTCGAACAGCGTCAGCATCCACGATGGCACGCCACTGAGTGCGGTGATCGGTTCGTGGATCGACTGCGCCGCGAGCTTCTGCAGCTTGACCGGCCAATCGGGGATCAAACTGATTTCGAGTGCCGGGTACGTGAACGGCCGGCTGGCAGCGATTACTTCTTTAGCCGCGATCCCACTGAGGTCGCCCGCGAAGCTGCCATCGGCTTGCCGGCGCATGTCGGTGCAACCGCCCAGGAAGAAAAATTTGCCGGTGAACGTGTCGTGTTGGGGGAACGCATTCCGGAACAACGCCATCGTGGTGAACGCGGCCTTGCGGTTCGATTTCAGCATCGCGTGCGAGATCGGAATGAACTTCGTGGTTCCGCTGGTCGTGCCACTGGAGAGCGCGTAGTAAGGGATCTTCCCCGGCCAAGTGATGTCGTCGAGCTTCGGGTATGCATCCTTCCAATAGCCGTTCCAGAAGTCGTCGTAATCGCGCAGCGGCACGCGGGCTTGGTAGTCCGCGACATTCTGGAGGAAGGAGAAATCGTGGTCGCGGCCGAACTTCGTCCTCTCGGCGGTTTGCATCAACAAGCGGAGCGTTTGCTCTTGGGTGCGCACCGGATCGGCGCGGTCGAGGTGACGGACGCGGGCCCGGGCCGCGCGCGCCATGGCCGTATCGGCGATGCGCCGGACGAGCCGCGAACCGGTGAGAGGCGTCAACCAAGCGGTACCGGCCATAGGTCGTTCCTGAAGAACCGGGGTGAGAAGGCCATTTTAGGAAGTGGAGGGATTGGAAGGTGGAAATGGCTAAACCGGCTAACGGCCTGGCGGTTCGGGTGCGATATCGGGTCATGCCTTTGCGGTTCCTGTACCCCTACTGGGTACAGGAAAAAATCACCCTTCGGTCAGCTTCACTCCACCGTCGCCGTTTCCCCGCCGTTGCGGGTGACGGCCGCGGCGAGCACGCCGATGTTGGTGCTGGCTTTCAAAAATCTCACCGAACCGTCGGCGAAGAGGGCGTTCACCCCGCCGGTGTGGAATCCGTAGATCTGGCTCGATCCATCCGTGCCGTAGATCGCATCCGGGTAACCCGAGATCAGGATTCCGTTGGTGACGTTGATGGCACTGGCACCGGGCGCCGTGAGGCCGGCGGCATCGGAACCCCGGAGTAGCGAGATTTCGCTGGCCGGCCGGCACCAGCCACCCCCGTTGACGCGGTTGATCCCACTGGCCGTGACGGCGAGTTTCCCATTTCGATAGACGTTCGGCCGTCCCGCCGACTCGGTCAGTTGGATGGTGTTCGACAGACCGTCGCTGAAGCTGCTGAAGTTCAACTTCTGCGTCTTGGAAATCGCTCCGTTGTCCACTCCGGCCGAATTGGTTGCCACCAGGCCCAAACTCGCTAGTTGCGGATCGACCCCGTAGATGCCAGCGTAATCCCCGTTGGCCACGATCGGTGCCCAGCCCGAATCCGGCGCACCGTCCAGAATTACGCCGTTCGGTGCCGAGGGGCATTCGAACACTTTCAACCGCACGCCCGTCATCGCCGTCTGCAAGTGCCAGTTGGTGTTGAGGTCGTAGTTGCGGAACAGGTTGTCTTGTTCCAAGTACGGCAGCAGTACCGTCGCCCAGCGCACCCGCACGGTACTCGCAGCCGACGGCCGGACATTGCTCGGCAGGCCGCTGTTCGAGTCGTGGTAGTTGTGGAAGCCGAGCCCGAGTTGCTTGAGGTTGTTGCTGCACGACATGCGGGCCGCCGACTCCCGGACTTTCTGCACCGCCGGGAGCAGGAGCCCGATGAGAATGGCGATGATCGCAATCACCACCAACAGTTCGATCAGCGTGAATCCTAGGCGTCGAATCCGAGTCATGGCTCTACTCCAAAATGGTGAAAAAAGATCATCGTTTGAGGGTGATGGTTTTGATCTCCGCCGGCCCGGTGCCGACAGTGGCGGTCAGACCGGACGAGTCCGGTTTCGCATACTTCGCATTCAAGCGGTTGGAGGGGCCTTCATCCGGTCGCCCGGGCAGCCAAAGTTCCACCGTCACTTGGTAGTCCCCGGCGGGGGCACCATCGTCCGTTGCAAAAGTCGTCAGTTGATACGTGCCATTGGCCAGCACTTTGCCACGCGGCTTCGGCCCAGCCGCTGGCCCGACAGGGTGGAAGATCACCAAGGCATGTTCCGCAGGTTTACCATCCGGAAGCAGAATTTGGCCCGACACCGGAAACGTCGGTTTTAGGGCATCCGACTTTCCACAGGAGGTCAACCCGAACGCGAGGGTGGCCACGAGAATTGTCAGCGATCGTTTCATACGATTCCTCCTTTGTGTCACCAATCCTATCGTCTTAGAGATGTATTGGAAGAGAGATTTAATCACTTAGTTGATCGGATTTGACATAATTTAGCGGAATTTACACGAAGTGATCGACGTAGCCATAGACTAGCACTGTGTTTGTGGCGGTATGGTGATCTGAGAAATTCTTTTTAAATTGTCACTCTGTCAATTGCACTTGTTTCCATTGGTTCCACAGCGGGCAGGGGGGATTCTCTGTGGAAACAAGTACTTGCGTCAGAATATCCTTTTCAGTCGATCACTTTGGTCAGCGGGTACTCGACTAGCCCGCAGGCACCGGCGCGTTTGAGATCGGGGATGATCCGGCGCACAACGTCTTCATCCAGAATGGTGTTCACGGCGACCCAAGTGGAGTCCGAGAGTGTCGAAATCGTCGGGTTCTTGAGCGCCGGGAGTAGGCTCAACACGGTCGTGAGATCCTCAGCGCGGACGTTCATCATCAGGCCGACTTTGCCCTCGGCGGCCATTGCCGCTTTGAGCATCAAAATCAAGTCGTCCATCTTGCGACGCTTCCACGGGTCGAGGGCGGCGGCCGGGTTGGCGATGAACCGCGTGGTGCTTTGCAGCAGATCGCAGACGATGCGCAAGTCGTTCGCCCGCAAGCTACTTCCGGTTTCGGTGACTTCGACAATCGCGTCGGCCAGCAGCGGTGGCTTCACCTCCGTGGCCCCCCAACTGAACTCGACGTGGGCCTTGACGTTGTGACTGGCCAGCCACTTCTCGGTGATGTTCACCACTTCCGTGGCGATCCGTTTGCCTTGCAGATCCTTAGGTTCCCGGATCGGCGAATCGGTCGGCACGGCCAGCACCCAACGCACCGGCCGACGGCTGACTTTACTGAAGACGAGTTCCGCGAGTTCCGTCACCACGGAGTCACTCTCGACGATCCAATCGTGCCCGGTCAGGCCGCAATCGAGCGAGCCATCTTGGACGTACCGGGCCATCTCTTGGGCACGGATCAGCGTGCAGTGGATCTCGGCGTCGTCGATGGCCGGGTAGTAGCTCCGGCTGGCGAATGTGAGCTTATAGCCCGCCTTGCGGAACAGTCCCGCCGTGGCGTCTTGGAGGCTGCCAGCGGGAATGCCGAGTTTCAGGAGCGGAGTCGTCATGGGGTCGGAGGTCCGAGAGCTTGAGAGAATATAGTCAAGGTTGATGTAGGAATTGGACGCGGAAGATGAACGGGCAACCGAGTGCGAACTGGTACGGTTCTGGTATCATGACTTTCCCGCCAACACGTTCTCGGGCCATCCATGCGTGCTGCTTTACTGGCTTTGTTCTTGATCGTTCCCGCTCAAGCTGCTGATTACCCACCCGAATTGGTACCGGGGCCACTGGTGATTGTGGGTGGCGGTTCGATGCCGGACGCGGCACGCAGCGAGTTCATCAAACTCGCTGGTGGGGCCGACCACGCCAAGATCGTGGTCATCCCTACTGCGAGTACGATGGCCGACGATGCTAAGGAAGCCGAGAATTTCTTGAAAGATTGGCGCGAAGCCAAAGTCGAAAATGTGACTCTGTTGCATACCCGAGATCGGAAAACGGCGAATGATCTCGCGTTCTGTAAGCCCTTCGCAGACGCCACAGCCATCTGGTTCAGCGGCGGCGATCAACGCAAACTGACCGCAGCTTACGCCGGCACGGAAACGGAGAAAGCGATGCTGGCACTGCACCGCCGCGGCGGTGTGATCGGGGGAACTTCAGCCGGTGCGGCGGTGTTGTCCGAAACCATGATCGTCGGCGGAACGACGGACGCCAAAACGGAAAAAGGATTCGGTTTTCTCACCGGAGTGGTGATCGACCAGCATTTCACAGAGCGGAAGCGACTGCCACGGTTGACTGGACTGATCGAAAAGTATCCGGAATGGGCCGGTCTGGGAATCGACGAAGGGACGGCACTCATCCTCACCCAGGGTCGATTCTTCAAAATTGTCGGCAGTGGCACCGTCACAACGGTTCTGGCAAAATCGCCGACGAAACCGGCCCTGGCGGAGGTTCAGAAATCCGGGGCCATCGACCTGTTCCAGATTCGCCGAGCCGCCCACTTCCGAGCGTTGAAAGACCAATTCCCACCGACGCATCCGGCCGAACCGAACGTGCCCGAAGGAGCGTTATTGATCGTCGGTGGTGGCGGGGCCGGGCCGGAAATTTGGAAAACATTTCTCGAACTCGCCGGCGGCCCGGAATCGACCATCGTGGTGGTGTCGAGCGCGAACGAAGACCCGGTGCCGAGAGACCCCGGCGAAGCGGTCGCTCTGCGGAAGTTCGGGGCCAAGACCGTCAAAATCTTGCACACCCGCGACCGCAAAGAAGCGGACACCGAAGCGTTCACCGCCGTCTTGAAAGAGGCCAAGGGCGTCTGGTTCAGCGGTGGCCGGCACTGGCGTTTCGTCGATTCTTACGAGGGTACTCTCAGCGAGAAGCGGTTCCGGGAGGTCTTGGAACGCGGCGGCGTCATCGGTGGCAGTTCAGCCGGGGCGTCAATCCAAGCGGAGTTTATGCCGCGCGGACACCCGCTGGGAAACACGGTGGTTGCGGCCGAAGGGTACGAACGTGGGTTCGGCTACTTGCCCGGTTGCGCGGTCGATCAACATTTTTTCGCACGCAAACGAACGGCCGACATGACGGGTCTGATGAAACAGTACCCGCAACTCCTTGGCATCGGGATCGACGAAGGCACCGGGATCATGGTGAAAGGGAGCACGGCAGAAGTCATCGGCAAAAGCAAAGTGGCATTTTACGACACGCGAGTGAAGCCCAAGAGCGGAGAGAACGATTACTTGGAAGTGTCGAGCGGGGAGAAATACGACTTGAAAGCTCGCAAGAAACTCGACTGAATCGTTGGTCGGTTCGTCGAATTCCACTCCGACTGCGTTTCACAGTTATCTGCGATCTGGCCCATCCGGTTCTTAGATAGCTAGAATAGAAGTAGTATTCCCGCCAGAAACTTTCCCGACGCTTCGAGATCACTGTCCATGATTGTCTACCCGCGGTGGATTTTGCCAGTGGTGCTCAGTGCGGTCTTGGTTTCGGGGTGCAAACCGAAAGATGAGGTCCGCAATTACAACGTGGAAAAAGAACCGGAGCCGACCGAGGTTGCACCTTCTGTCGCGGCGCCGGCCGGTGCCAGGGAATACCGGTTCTTGGGTGCGATCATTCCGGCCGGCGAAACGTACTACTGGTTCGTGCGATTCTTCGGGCCGGCCGACCAAGTGTCTCCGAATGAAGCGGAGTTCAACAAGTTCCTCGCGTCCCTCCACATTCAAGGCGACAAGGCAAAAGGTGGCCTGACGTGGACGGTTCCGGAGGGTTGGAAAATCGGCCCCCAGAAACAATTCCGGATGATGACTTTGCAAAAAGGGGCGGCGGAATTTTACGTCTCCGACCCGATCAGCGGATCGATCCTCGACAACGTGAACCGCTGGCGGAAAGACTTCACCGGCATCGCCGAAGTCACCGCGGAAGAGCTCCCTGCGGTGACCACAGAGTTTCTTGTGGACACGACAAAAGCGTACAAAATTGATTTCCGCGGCCCCGGCGGATCTAGTGCGACCGGCGGAGCACGCGGTCCGTTCCAAGGCAAAAAATAAGTCCGATTCCGCATACACTCGCCCGCTCCCGTGGCGTGGAGATAGCTCTATGAATCCCAACCTCTCCGAAGACAAACCCCGCATTGCCAAACGGGCCGCCCCTAGCCCAATGTACTCCGCATTGAAAGTGTTGGCGTCGCTCCGACTCACGGTGGCACTCTTCGCACTTTCGATTGTCCTCGTCTTCTTCGGCACCCTCGCGCAGAAGAACACGGGCATCTGGACGGTCGTCGACAACTACTTCTATTCCTGGTTCGTGAAGATCGATTTGAACTTGCCCGTTCAGCTCGGGCAGGTCTTCTTGAACTTTCCAACTCATTGGAAAATGAATGGCTCGTTCCCGTTCCCGGCTGGCAAGCTCATCGGCTGGGCCATGTTTTTCAACTTGCTGGCCGCGCATGCGATCCGCTTCAAACTCACTTGGAAACGCTCAGGGATATTCATTCTGCACGCAGGCGTCATCACACTGTTGCTTGGGGAATATATCACTCGTGAATTTCAAATCGAACAGCGGATGGTGATCACGGAAGGTGGCTCGTCGAATTATGCCTTCGACACGAAGTCGAGCGAACTCGCATTCCTCTCGGATGGTGTGGGCACATCCCAAAACGTGACAGTGATCCCCGGCACGTTCCTTGTTGACGCATTCAACAGCAAAAAGCGGATTTCTCACCCAGATGCGCCGGTGGATGTCGAAGTACTTGCGTATTATCCGAACAGCAAAACGACCAAAGTCCCGTACGAGACTGACTTGGATAACATCCGCAAATTGAAGATTCAGAGCTTTGCATTACAAGGCTCGGTGGTGTCGGTTCCCGAGGTTTCGGGAACCGATCCTAACCAAGTCGTGGATGTTCCTGCCAGCATTGTGAAGTTCTTTAAGAAAGACACGGAAGAACTTCTGGGCACGTTTGTTTTGGCTGTTCAACAGCTCAAAACGCAGCCGTTCAAGGTCGATGGCCAGACTTACAACTTAGATCTCCGTTGGACACGCCATTACAAACCGTTCCGGCTTCAACTCGAAAAGTTCACACACGAAAAGTATCCCGGCACCAACATCCCGAAGGCGTACATCAGTCGGGTTCGCATCCTTGATGAGGAACGGGGCGTGGATCGAGAAGTCGATATCTCGATGAACGAACCGCTGCGTTATCGCGGTGAAGCGTTCTTTCAGGCCGGCTTCGATGAGGGGACGGAAAAGACGACCATTCTACAAGTGGTTCGGAATCCGGGTTGGACGATGCCGTACATCGCCTGCTTACTCGTGACGCTCGGCATGCTGATTCACTTCGGCATTTTTCTGGTGCAATACCTATCCCGGCTAAAACCGACCGGTGAGTTCCGCACTCCGGAAGGCCTCATTAACCAAGGACCACGCTTGCATTGGGCAGTCCGGTATGCTCCGCTGACTGCCGCCTTGTTAGCTACGCTGTACATGGGTAGCAATCTCTTCAACAAAACAAGCGATGGAAACCTCGACCTGACGAATCTCGGGACGATCCCCGTGCAAGACGGTGGCCGTTACAAACCGCTCGACACGCTGGCGCGGACGACCCTCCGCCAGTTGACCAAACGCGAATACTACATCAACACGAACAAGAAGTCTCAACCCGCAATCAAGTGGTACTTGGAAGCGGCAACGTTTGACGGAACGAACTACAACCCAGCAGCATTGCAGAAGGTCTTCCGGATCGAAAACCCCGAGTTGCTCGCGCTGTTGGAACTCACCCGTCGCGATGGCTCACGCTATTCGATTGGCGAATTTGCCCCTAAGCTTAGGAAGCTCGAAGAGGCCGCGAATTTGGCAGCCCAGGTGCCTGACAAAGATCGCACACCATTCCAAGCCAAGGCGATCGAACTTGGCCAAAACGTGAAATACATCATAGGAGTCATGTCGGGCACGTTTCCGAACATGCTGCCGCCGGCTTTGCCGGGTGAAGACTGGCGTCATTACGCCAAGGGCCGCGACGGGGTGAAAATCGAGTCATCCAAACAAATGCGCCGGTTGGCACCCGAGCTAAATGAAGCGACCACTGAAGAAGATATTACCCGGATCATTGGGGGGTTACCTCAAGATGTTCAGGTGCAGATTTACAAGTCGCAGGAAGAGGCTCTCGAAGCCGATGACGCCACCATGAAATGGGGCAAGGTGTTATCCGCTTACAAAGCTGGCGATCAAGACAAGCTCGATGAGGCCGTGAATGAATTCAAGAAAGTGTCGGATGACAAACTGTCACCGGGCCAGCGGTTCCGTGTGAAATTCGAAGCCTTCCTCAACAGCTTTGCTCCGTACTACCACAACGCGCTCTTGTACGGCTTTGCTTTGCTGCTTTGCTTGATCGGCTGGAGCATCTCGCTCAGTAGCCCGAACGC
>JANXWE010000112.1 GCA_025351325.1 Fimbriiglobus sp. | reverse complement strand
TCGCGTGATCTTGGATCGCACACACATTCGAGGCCACCGGAACCGTTCCGGTGGCTTTTGGCCATTTCCCCTTCGCACCCCCAATTCAAAAACGCGACCCCGGCGCGAACTCGGCCACGAATTGAAATTCCGCGCGCGTTCCCTTCGATAACCACTCTGGGACGACACACCAGCGGGCGCCGCGGCGATGAATCGAGCGTACGGATCGAATGAATTGGAGCCACTGCCCGAGTTGGGCCACGGCGGCTTGCGCCACCTCCTCAATTCCATTCCCGGCGTCGTCTTCCAATACGAAATCGGCGGCGATGGCCGAAACCGCTTCGCTTACGTCAGCCCGGCCTGTTCGACCGTCTGGGGGGTGACGGCCGAAGCGTTGTACGCCGATGCCACGCTCGCCTGGCGGATGATCCACCCCGACGACGTCGACGCCCTCCGGCAACGCTTGCAAGAGCATGTCGCCGGTGAACAAACCCGCTGGACGAACGAATATCGCATCGTCAAGCCGGACGGGGAAATCCGCTGGGTGCAATCGACCGTCAACAAGGGTTCGACCGCCAACGGCGGGTTGATGCTGCACGCCGTCGCCGTCGATCAGACCGACCGGCACCGCACGGCCGAGCTGAAAATTACCAACGACGCCCTCGGCCGTGCCGCCAAACTCAAGGACGAATTCCTGGCGAGCATGAGCCATGAACTGCGGACGCCGCTGACGTCGATCTTGGGGCTGACCGAAGCCTTGGCCGAGGGGGTGTACGGGGAACTGGAGGCAATGCAAACGCGCTGTTTGAAGACGATTACCGGCAGCGCCCGCCATTTGCTCGAACTCATCAACGACATCCTCGATCTGTCGAAGGTCGAAGCCGGGATGCTGGAGTTGCAGACCGAACCGGTACCGGTGACATCGCTGTGCGAAATGGCGATGCTGTTCGTGAAACCGACGGCGTACAAGAAGCGGTTGCGGGTGAATTTCAGCGCCGATCCGCAAGCGAAATTCGTGCGGGCCGACCCACGCCGACTGAAACAAATCTTGGTGAACCTCCTCGGCAACGCCGTGAAATTCACCCCCGATAGCGGCTCGGTCGGTCTCGAAGTGACCACCGACGCGGCAATGGGGACAATCCGCTTCAGCGTCTGGGACACCGGCATCGGCATCGCCCCGGACGACCAACTGAAGCTGTTCCAGCCGTTCGTGCAAGTCTACGCGGGGCTGGCGAAGCAGTACGTCGGCACCGGGCTGGGATTGTCGTTGGTGAAGAAAATGACGGAGCTGCACGGCGGCCGGGTGACGGTGGAAAGCCAACCCGGTTCGGGATCGCGCTTCGTCGTGGAACTCCCTTGGGAACCGACGGCGACGAGCCACGATGAAGCGTCTCCGCTCGTCATCACGCCCCCACCGATCTCGGCCGGTCATGGGGTGAGTGTGCTACTCGCAGAAGATTCCGAGCCGGTGATCCGCTTGGTGACGGACTATTTGCGGGCACGTGGTTTCGGCGTCACCGTGGCCCGTAATGGCTACCTCGCCTTGGAGCACGCGTTTGAAATTCGGCCCGACATCATCTTGATGGACTGCCGCATGCCCGGCATCAACGGCATCGACGCCATCAAAATCCTCCGTGAACACCCGATTACCGCGAACGTGCCGATACTCGCTGTGACCGCGAATGCCATGGCCGGGGATCGTGAGCAGATGCTGGCGGCGGGAGCCACCGATTACCTCAGTAAGCCGTTCACCCTGCGGGCACTGTCGACGAAGATCGCCCAATTGTTGTTACCGAAGCCCACCGTTATTTTGGAGTGACCCGATGTCCGCCCTGCCGATTGTGTTGATTGTCGACGATGAGGCCCCGTGCCGCGAAACCCTCGAAGCCCTGCTGCTGAACCAGGGGATGCGGCTGCTATTCGCCGCGCACGGCCGCGAGGCATTGCAGATCGCCCGGGCGGAGCTGCCCGACTTGATCCTTCTCGATGTGATGATGCCGGACATGGACGGCTTCGATGTCTGTGCGAAATTGCGTGCCGATCCGGTGCTCGCCGGCGTACCGATTTTACTCGTCACGGCGCTCGACGACCGTCAATCGCGCATCCGCGGTATCGAGAATGGGGCCGATGATTTCATCGTCAAACCGTACGACCGCGTCGAACTGCGCGCCCGTATCCACACGCTGCTCCGCCTCAACCGCTACCGCCGACTGCTGCAAGAGCGGCAGAAGTTTGATTGGGTCGTGGAACATGCTGACGACGGCTATTTGACGCTGGATCGCCAGGGCAAGATGACTTACGCCAACGAAGCGGCCCGGCGAGAACTGCACCTGCCCGTGCAAGCACCGCACCGCGATTTTTGGATTGCCGCGACTTCAGATCACATCCTCATCGGGCGGAATCAGAACGCGGTTGATCCCACGGCGCCGATCTACCTCGTGCGGCCCGAGACTCCAAATGGCACCGGGGTTTGGTACTTCCTGGAACAGTTCACGGTGCCCGGTGACGCGTCCGCCGATACGGTGATCCGCCTCCAGGACATCACCGAAGAGCGACGGATGCGGCAGTCGCTTTGGACGTTCCGCACGACTCAGAAACACAAGCTGCGTATCTCGGCGTCGCAATCGCACCAGCGCTGCCAGACGGCGGAACCGGGGCGTGGTGCCAAGTCAGATGAGACCATCCTCGCGCTGCAAACCTGGGTCGACCAAGCCGGTGCGTCGGGGAGTACGGTGACCATCCATGGCCCGTTGTCCGAACGTGGGTTGGTGATTCCCACCGAAGGTTTCGCCCTGGTCGCTGTGGAGTTGATCGCGTTTGCTCGCCGACCGTTCGGGGAAGAAGCCGACCCGGCCCGGTTCGAGTTGCGCTCCGACGACAGCCGCGAAAATCTGTGCCTGACGGTGCGCATCCCGTGCCGGAATGCCAACGCGACGGAACTGGCGCGGGCCTGGTCGCCAAGCTACCGAACACGCCAAGACAGTAGCACCGAACACGATGACGAGAGCCTCCCCACCAGTGAAGCCGCCTCGCTGATCTTGAACGTCGGTGGCCGCGTGGAGACCCGCGTCGACGCGAACGGGGCTTGGATCGAGGTGGAGCTGAAACTCCCGTACCAATTCAGCGAATTGCCCGTCTTCGCCGGCGGTGCCGACTACCGCGACGGTGATTCCTGCATCAGTGGGTAGTGGACGGGCAATCAACGCGATCTGACATTCCCCCGAACTCGGTTGCCCCGCTTGGGCCTGCGGGCTAATCTGACCATCAGATCATCCCCTCCCGATTCCGAGGCGTCCCGTGCCGTCCACTCAAAAAGTCCGCGTGGCCATCGTCGGCCTCGGCTTCGGCTCCGAATTCATTCCCATTTACCAAAACCACCCGAACGCCGAGATGGTCGCCGTCTGTCGGCGGAACTCAACAGAACTCAACGCCTGCGCCGACAAGTTCGGCATTGCCAAACGCTACACGAATTTCGAGGACGTGCTGGCCGACCCGGACATCGACGCGGTCCACATCAATAGCCCCATTCCGGATCATGGCCCGCAGACCATCGCGGCACTCAAGGCCGGCAAGCACGTGGCCTGCACCGTGCCGATGGCCACGAGCCAAATCGACATCGCCGAGATTGTGGCCCTGCAACGCAAAGTGAACAAAACGTACATGATGATGGAGACGGTGGTGTACGCTCGGGAGTACCTCTTCGCCAAGGAACTGTACGACCGCGGGGCACTCGGACGCATCCAGTTCTTGCGTGGCAGTCACCAGCAAGACATGGACGGTTGGCCGAATTACTGGCCCGGCTTACCACCCATGTGGTACGCCACGCACTGCGTCAGCCCGTGCTTGGCAATCTTGAGCACACCGGGGCGTCCGGCGCTCGCCGAGAGCGTCGTCTGCCACGGTTCCGGGCGTATCCGCGAAGATCTCGTCGGCAACTACGGCAGTCCGTTCGCCCTGGAAACGGCGACGTTCAAAATCAAAGATTCGGACGTCTGCGCCGAAGTCACCCGCACCCTGTTCGACGTGGCCCGGCAGTACCGCGAGAGCTTCGACGTGACCGGGGCCAAGGCCAGTTTCGAGTGGCAGCAAGTGGAAGGGGAAGACCCCGTGATCCACACCAAAAACAGCCCGGAGACGCCGCGGACGGAAGGGGAGATCCCGAGCCGCGTGAAGGTGCCCGACTACGCCGAGCGGTTGCCGGAACCGATTCGCAAATTTACGGGGGCCATCCACGACACGACTCACCTCAGCTTCGTGCAGGGCGGCGGTCACGGTGGCAGTCACCCGCACTTGGCACACAACTTTCTGATGGCCGTGTTGGGCGAACGGCCCGCATTCCCGGATGCGGCCACGAGTGCCAACTGGACGCTCGTCGGCATCTGCGCCCATGAAAGTGCCATGGCCGGCGGCACCCGGGTGGCGATCCCGCAGTATTGACATGAGCGCATCCTCGGTGAAACTCCCCGTGGTAGTGCCGCCCCTCACCGTAACCGCTTCGGGCACTTGGCCCGGCGAACCCGGCGCGGCGAGCGAAGCCCTGCTCCACATCGATGCCGGCTTCGCCGGCGCCGACGATTTACTGCTGCTCGGCGGCTTCACAGCGGGCATGGACGCACTGCTGGCCCGGAGCGAGATCGTTTGGTCTCAGTTGCGTTGTTTGGCGACGATCCACAGTGAACTGATTCCCGTATTCGTCGATTGGTTCCTCCCTCCGGATCGAGTGCAACCGTACTTGATCGCCGCGTTCGATGCCGTGGCAGATGAAGACATTTCCGCTTGGAAGAAGTACTGGGGAGTCGTCAGCAAATCTCAACAACCTGCGGTCTTGGCCGACTATTTCTTGACTCTCCTCCGAACCCGCCGCCGGGAGTTGACAACGCTGACCGGCCCAGGCCGGAGGATCTTGCGCCGCGCAGCCGTGAACTGTCTATTTCAAGCGACGCCGGAAGTCGTGCCCCTACTCTTTCCGGGCAACGTCGGCGAATGCGAAGAGATTCTCCGCGACGAGTTGCTCCCGGCCAAGTGGCGGGCTTTTTCACTCGCAGCCACGCTCAAAACGTCGAAGACGCGGACGATACCACGCGAGGTCGACGCCGCGGCACGGGCATTCTTGCCCGTCGCACCCACCGACGTGTTACGCGAATACATTTTGCGCGCTCAGCACATTTTGACGGATCACCCCGAGCTTTGGAACGCGGTTCTCGATTCGCCGCTGAGCCGGAGTGTCGTCGCGGAGCGGATTCAGGAATTGGGCGAAAGTATCTCCGGGCCGCGCAAGAAACTGCTCCTCGATTCATTGAAGCCGGTCCTGAGCGTCTCCGTTCCCCTGTTGCCGATGTTCGTCGAGCCGACACCGCCAACGCCAACTTGGAAACTCGAAGCTCTGCTATACTTGGGTATCATCGCGTTTGTGTTCCTGATTCTTGGAGTACTTCTGCTAATCTGAAAGAAACTCCGGTACACTGCATGAACTCGTTGATCTCGTACTTCAACCGGCCATTGTCGTTGAGTTGGTCGGCTCAGCCGACCAACTTGCTGGCGATTCTTTTGCTGGTGGCAGCGGGGGCGGCCATTGTCGCCCTCACGGTTTGGACGTACTCCGGCCAATTGGCTGGGAACCGCCGACGAATACTCCTGCTGGTCGCTTTGCGCTTAATAGCGTTGCTCGTGGTCTTGCTGACCGCGTTGCGACCGGCTTACCCCATCGATGAACAGCCCAAGATCCGCACGCAGTTGCTCATTGGCATCGACCTGTCCGAGAGCATGACCGTCCGCGACGAAGTCGGCAATTCCAGCCGGATCGACGCCGTCCGCCGGACGCTCGATCTCAGCCAGCCGACGATCGATGCGTTGCAAACCGAGCAGAACATGACGGTGACGCTTTACGGCTTCGGGGCCAGCGCGTTCACCGAAGCCGCCGGTGCCTACGACCCCGCTGCGAAGGTCGACGCCCAGCAGTCGGATTACCGCACCTACTTGAGTCGCACGCTGGAAAAATGGCAGGGGCAGAAATTCGTGCGCGGCCACATTCTCATCGGTGATGGTGCTGAGAATTCACCCGGTGCCTCGGCCCTCGCCGAAGCCGGCGCTTGGCGTCGCACCGCACCGATTCAGACCTTCGTCGTCGGTACGACCACCCCACCGGGGGCCGTCCGCGATGTCGCCCTCGTCGATGCCCGGCTCGACCCCGATCCGGTCGCCATCAAGAACGACGTCACGCTGCGGTTGAAGGTCAACGCTTACGGCTTCGGCGGTTCGACGGTGCCAGTTCGGGTGCAGTACGATCTCGGCAAGGGTTACCAAGATGTGCTGATCGAGAAAGTGAAATTGACGAAGGAGAAAGACAACACCGTCGAGCTGAAGTTGAAAGCGCCGGATCAACTCCCCGATGACGAGAAGAAGCAACCGCGCAAGCAGATCAAGGTCCGCATCGAGATTCCCATCGCCGACGTGCCCGGCGACATCAACCCAGCAAACAATGTGCTCGAAACGTACATGAACCTCACGAAGGAAGGTCTGCGTGTCTTGGTGGTGGGCCGGTACCTCTATGAGAATGCGTTGCTGCTGGATGCGCTGGCAGCCGACCCACGGATCGATGTCCGCAAGATCGATCTCCAAACCGACGAGGGCGGAGCAGGCTTGCTCGAAGCGTTCGACTTCGATGACAAAGCCTACGACGTCATGATTCTCGGCAACATCGCCGCGAATCAACTTGCCGCCATCGACCCGAAGATTCCCGGTCGCATCGCCGAGCGCGTCATTAAGAAGGGGATGGGCTTCCTGATGATCGGCGGGCACGCGACGTTCTCTGGGCAGCCGAATGAACGCATCAACGATGCACGTACGGGAGCGCCGAAATCGGGCTGGCGTGGCGTCAAAGAACTCGAGGCGATTCTGCCGATCCGGCTCGACGACGGCCCCGCCGACATTCCCGCCGGGTTTTTCGATTCCGCCACGTCGCGCTTCCAAGTCGTGGTCAACCCGCGTTTCGCCGACAACTTCCTCGTGAAAATCGGTGGCAGCAAAGCCGAGTCGGACGAACTCTGGAACAACTTGAACCTGCGGACGAACCGGTCGCGCTTCACCGGGATCAGCAACATGGGCACGCCGCTGGCCACCGCCGACGTCTACGCTTGGGCCGCAAGTACCGATCCGGTGATTCGCAGTTCCGATGGCAAGGGGCTGGCTCCGCTGCTCGTCGGCCACCAGATCGGCGATGGCAACCGCGGCCGCGTGCTGACCTTCGGCGCCCAAGACACCTACATGTGGCAGCGCTACGGCCAACCGAAATCGCAGGATGGTAAACAGATCCACTCCCGCTTCTGGCGCCAACTCGTCCTTTGGCTCGCCCACCAAGAGACCGACGAAAGCACCGTCACGGCGCGGCCCTCGTTTCCGCGCTTGGCCGTCGGAAGTAAACAAGAGGTCAAATTCGGAATCCGCGGTCAGAACGGAGCCACGGTTGTGAATCCCACTTTCGAAGTCACGCTGTTCGCACCGGGCGACAACTTGGGCAAAAAGGTCGATGTGGACACCGACGCGGCGGGTGGATCGATCCTCAATTACAACCCGCCAACGGCCGGGGAATACACGGTGAAGGTCACGGCGACTGGGAAGACGGCCAAGGGAGAATCGGTGACCGGTGACGCCACCGCGAAGTTCATCGGCTACCCGGAGACGGCCGAGGAGATGCTCCGCACGGCGGCCGACCCGGACTTCCTGGCGAAAGTCGCGGCGGCCAGCGGCGGCAAAGGGTACCGCCTCGACGAGCTGCCGGGGTTCCTCAAAGAGTTGCGCGGTCAACCGCTCGACAACGTGAAGCCGAAGCAGAAGTACTTGCCGAACTGGGATCGGAAAACTTCCGAAGGGTTCCTGCCGACGTGGCTCGCCGTCTTTGCGGGTCTATTGCTAGCCGAATGGGGCCTACGCCGCTATTGGGGCATGGTGTAAACCGCGTCCGAGTGAACCCCGTGCATTAACGCTTCAGGCTGCGAAGTCGGCCTTTTCGACAATCTTACCGGAAATTATCCAAAGGCCCGGCGCCGACTCATTTGCCCTAACGTGGAGATGGGGTATAATCCTATCGAAGGGTTCGCGGGGTTTATTTCCCTCATCTTGGCCGCAGCCCGCATTCGCTACCACCCGAGGACTTCCATGCCAAACCCGAGCAAACGTCCTCAATCGATACCCGAAGCGGCACGCGGTTCCGTGCTGGCCATGCTCGCCGAACGATCCCAACTCGATTTCGAACTGGCCTTCTTCGCCGACTTACTCCGCCGCATTCCCGATTACTCGGATGCCCTCCGTGCCCAAGCCGGCAACCTGACGACCAAAGGGCTCCTCAAAGAAGGCCTACTCATCGACCAAGTGCTGGTGAAACTCCGCCCGGATGATCCCGACGCCCACTACAACTTGGCGTGTCGGTACGCCCTGATGCTCCAGCCTGATTTGGCCATCGAAACACTTCGCCAAGCGGTGACCCTCGGCTACAACGACTTCCGCTACATGATCCAAGACCGCGACCTCGCCTCGCTCCGCAAAGACCAACGCTTCTGCGATCTTCTCCGCGAATACGTCGAACGATGATCGATGGCCCGTCGGTGAACCATGGAACGGCCTCCCCTTTTCACCGAACCCAGTTCCGATGCCGCCCGCCAAGCATTCGCCCTGAAACCGCGGGCCTTGATCGACAAGGCCATGACTGTCGCCGAGGCCGTGGAACGGTTCATCCCCGACGGTTCCTACTTCTGCAGTGGTGGCTTCGGCGTCAACCGTATCCCCACGGCCATCCTCCACGAAATCCTCCGGCAACAAAAACAGAACCTCGGATTTGCCGGCCACACCTCCACGCACGACTTTGAATTGCTCTGTGCCGGCAACCTCACCGGGCGGGGCCAAACGCTCTCCCGGGTCGACATTTCATACGTCGTCGGACTCGAAGCTTACGGGCTGTCTCCTCAATCGCGACGGGTGTTGCAATCGGGGACGGTGCAAACGGTCGAGTGGTCGAATTACGCCCTAGCCCTCCGGTTCACGGCCGCATCGATGGGGGTGCCCTTTGTGCCGACCCGTTCGATGCAGGGCACCGACACCTTTAACCACAGTCCGGCGCAAGTCATCGTCTGCCCATTTACGGGGGAAATGCTCGCGGCGGTCCCGGCATTGTACCCGGATGTCGCCGCGATCCATGTGCATGAAGCCGACCGTTTTGGCAACTGCCGGTTTCGCGGGACGTCGGTGTCCGATATCGAACTGGCCCGTGCCGCCAAGCGGCTCATCATCACCTGCGAGCGGGTGGTGCCGCACGAAGTGATGCGGCGAGAACCGCACACCACGCAGATCCCATTCCTGTGTGTCGATGCCGTGTGCGAAGTTCCCTACGGCAGTTATCCCGGCAACATGCCCGGTGAGTATGCGTCGGACGACGTTCACTTGCGGAACTGGCTGCAAGTGGAACAGGATCCCGTGGCCTACGAAGCCTTCCTGCAAGCCCACATCCACGGCGTGAAAGATTTCAACGACTATTTGGAACGGTGCGGCGGACTGAAGCGACTGCAGCAGCTCCGCCAACGCGAAGTGTTGGTGGGCGAAGCTGTTTAAGCCACCGGTTCCAACCGCAAGGTCGCCTTGGCCCCCTTCAAAATCTCTTGCGGCGTCCATGGCAGCGGCGCGGTGTCGCCGAGTTGCCATTTCCAGAAGAGGTCGAGGGCGTGGGGGGAGTACGGGTTGCCCGATTGGCCGCCGCAGAGCACGACCCGTGTGTTGCTGAAGTTCGCGCAGTCGAAAACAATCCGCAGGCCGGCGATGTTGCCGGTCGGTTGCAGGGGGCGTAGCGGGGCAATGCCCGCCTGGCTGATGGTATTGCTGTCGCCACCGCAAGGGATGCTCGGAGCGTTGAAGATCGGCCCGAACAGCCAGTGTTTGCCGAGGATCGGATGTTTGGCGTGCAGGGGACGGAGGTCGCCCCATTGCCACCAGTCTGGGCTGGGGCCATGCTTCTCGCGCAATCGTTCGATCACGCCATTCAACACATCGGCCATTTCCAGTGGCCACGATTGTGCGAACCATCCGTCCGGTTGCGTGCGGATCAATTTCACCAAGTGTGCTGTGCGGCGATCCGCAAACAAATTGTGGGCAAGCACTTCGCTGCCACTACCGCCGAGTGCGAGTTCCCAACTCAGCGGTGCCTTCGCCTTGGCCACGCGGACAGACATTTCGGCAATAAACAGTTCGAAGACCGTCGCGGCCGGCGAGCGGGCATCGACGTGACCATCCCACGTTCGCAACAGTTCCAACGCTTCGCGGGCATTCGGCAATTCCGTCGGGATGTTCAAGACTACCTCGCGGATCTCGTCCCACGCCAACGAACGCACATTGAGTTGCAATGCCGAGCACGCGGCCAAGTCCCAGCCGTCTGGCCGTTGGGCCAGTTCGTGCCGGATGGCATCGACCCGGTATTGGTCGAGGAAATCGGCCCCGAGAAACCCGGCCGTCGCCGCTTCCGGACGGATGTACGGGTCGTCGTTGGCGGTGGCGAAATAGCCCGCACTCGGATTCCGCACGAATGGCATCTTGTCGAACGGCAGGTGCTCGGATTCCCAACCGGCACCGGGGGCGTCGCCGGGAAGCGGGACCATCCCTTGGCCCATCTTGCGAACCGGCACTTGGCCGACGAGTTGGTACCCCGTTTCCCCAGTCGCGTCCGCGTAGAGCATGTTCAGCGGCAAGCAAGGCCACGCGGCGAACGGCTTACGGAAGCTGTCGAACGAGGTCGCCAACGGGGCATCGAGCAGCCCGCGCAATGGCAGCGCATCGAGCCACACGGCCCGCATCGAGAGTACCTCGCGCACGTCCGGCACCAGCGGCGAAATCACCGGGCCACGCGGCGTGAGCAACACTTCCTCAACGTGATCGGGCTTCCCTTGGATGCGGATGACTTCGCGTGCCACTTCACACGCGGTGAAGCTGCCATCGGCGTTGCGGACTTGTCGGCCGGTGGCATCGAGCGTTTCAATAAATAGGTCGGTGTTGTCCGTCAGTCCGGCGGTGACCCCCCAGGCGCAGAAGCCGTTGTGGCCGATCGCCACGGCCGGGGTCCCGACGAGTGCGGCCCCGGCGAAGGAGCGCGTTGGTGTCCGCACTTGCAGGAGATACCACGGCGGGGGGATGTCCGGCCGCAAGTGCGGGTCGTTCGCCAAAATCGGCTTACCCGACACTGTCCGCGACCCGGCGATGAGCCAATTGTTCGAGCCGCCTCCCGTCGGCACGAACTCTTGGAACAGGGCCAGATCGCGTGCCAACGCATCGAGTGCAGCCGAGCCGTTGGAATTGTCGGGAACATCGTTCCACGAGGGATCGAGGGCTTCCACAGCAACACGGCCATCGGCACGGAGCATGCGCAAGCGAGCGAGTTCCACATCCCAATTGCCGGGCAGGCTGAAGCTGATGAGCTTGAGTGTCGCCAGTACGTCGGCAGTCGTCCAAGGGGTCGGCTTACCACCGAGAATTGCAAACTCGTGCGGCTTCGCCGGCAGCCCAAGAGTCTGCCCGGCATTGACCCCGGCGACGAAGGCGTTCAACGTCTCCTGCACATCGGCGTCGAGCACTTTCACTTGGGCGATGGCACTGCGGGCGAAGCCGATCCGCCGGCTCATGCGATCCAGGGGCAACCCGCCGGGGCCGACGAGTTCAGCCAAGGTGCCCCGACCGATGCGCAGCATCGTTTCGAGCTGGAAGCAACGATCTTGCCCCTGAACAAACCCGCTGGCAAAGTGGGCGTCGTGCTCGGTTTCCGCTTCGATGGCGGGGATGCCAAACTTGTCGCGACGAATCGTGACGGGTCGTTCCAAACCGGGGATGCGCAGCTCACCACGGCTGTACGGCAAGCGTGCACCAAAGATGGCCCGGAAGATCAACTTGCGCAGCGACATGCTCAGTTCTCGGAGTCGATTCAGCTAGAGTGAACATATTGCAGAAGTGGAAACGACAAGCCAGCGAGCCGGCTCGCTGGCGTATTGAACTATCGAATTGGAACCCGTTTTAACGGTTCATCTTGGCAAGGATTTCGAGCACCATCCGCTCTTTGGAGGCGTCGTCGATGGCTACGCGATCTTGCATCGAGATTTCGAGTACGTGGGCGTGGATGACCCGTTGGAGTTCCCCGGACGGGATCACCGAAAGATCATACACCCCGGCCGCAGCGCATTTGGCAATGATCCGTTCGGTGACGTGCTGCTTCAATCGGCCGAGCGGATCGAGAACGATCGTCGCCCGCAGTTCGGGCATCGGAATCACCGCCGATCGGGGTGCCGGAGTGGCAATCGTCCCACTTGAAATCGCCGGCGCAGTCTGCGGCACCGGAGCATTGATGCTACCGCTCGGCAAGTTCCGCCGCAGCGTCGACATCATCACCGAAGTCGCTTCGGCGGGCATCGGCAACGGTTCGCCGCGGACGAACAACACCAGCGGCGATTGATCCATGATTTCGGGTGGCAGCAGCGCGAGTACCCGGAACCCGTTGGCCAACTTGATGTCGAAACCACCCGTCGCCACCGGGGTTGGCACGTAGGCGACACCGGACTCCACCAAGCGGGCGAGGTAGCTCCGGAGTTGCCCGGAATCGCGGAACCGCACGCTCGTCGGCAGCCACGCATCGGCTTTCTTCGCAATGATTTGCGTCGCGGCGATCACCATGATTTCCTTGGTGGCGTCGTCGCGGAAGAGTTCTTCCAGCGGCCCGAACCCGGGGGCTTCGCTGAGAATGTCTTCGATCAGTTTTTCGCGGTCGGGCTTCAGCAGCGACTGCCACTCCACTTCGAAATATTGGTCGAGCAACCGGCGCGCTTCCTGGCGCAGAATCGACAGCGGTTTGTGCCGTGTTTTGCTCGGATCGAAGCGCTCGGCTAGTCGCGTGTGGGCACGGCGAAGCATTTCCACGGGGGACGGCGTTCCCCGCGGATTCGGGCTGGGCGTCGTCCAGACAGAACTTGTGCCGGACAGAGACGGAGTCATCGAGCGATTCTCGGGCAGGGTGGGCCTGGGCGTTCAAGCATAGAACGAGATTCGGGAATGTGCCGATTTTCCGGACACCTCACATCAATAATCCCGCGATGGCCGCGTTCACAAGCGTGGCCAGGAAGCCAACCAGCAGCGCTTTCAGGCCCAGTTTCGCCAAGTCGGCCCGTCGCTCGGGTGCCAATGCCCCAATTCCGCCCAGTTGGATGCCGATGGACGCAAAATTGGCGAAGCCAGTCAGGGCGAAGACGGCGAGATCTTGCGAGCGTTGCGACAGGTAGCCATCTTGTGTTTTCCACTCTTTCAGTTTGAGGAACGCCACGTGCTCGTTGGCGGCGAGTTTGATGCCAAGCAGGCTGCCGACTTTCTGCGTTTCGCCCGGTTCCACGCCGAGTAAAAAGGCGACCGGGGCGAACACTTTGCCGAAGATCGTTTCCAGCTTCAAATCGTCCGCCCACCACTCCAACCGCTCGGCGGGAACGCCGGCGTGCACCAAACCCGGTTTCAGGCCACCGAGTGCGAAGTCGAACAGGGCGATGAACGCGAGGAAGGCAACCAGCATCGCCGCCACGTTGAATGCGAGCCACAGACCATCTTTGACCCCGCCCGAAGCCGCGTCGATGACGTTCACGTAATTGGTCTTCACGTCGATTTTCGCGGTGCCCAGGGTCACCGGGGTTCCCGCTTCCGGCAGGATCAGTTTGGTGAGGTACAAACTGGCCGGGCAAGCCATGACGCACGTGCACAGAATCGCCACGGGGTCGGCCCCGTAGCTGATGTAGACCGCCATCATGCCACCGGAAATGTGGGCCATGCCGCTGCCCATGAGGGCCAGCAATTCCGAGCGCGTCATCCGCGGTACGAACGGTTTGACGATCAGGGGCGCTTCCGTCTGCCCCATGAATACATTCGCGGCCACCGACAGCGTCTCCGCCCCGCTGGTACCCATGACATACATCATGGCGCGGGCCATCAACCGCACGAAGAACTGGAGGATGCCGAGATAATAGAGGACGCTGAAGAACGACGATACGAAGATGATCGGGGGTAGCGCTTTGAACGCGAACACGAAGCCACTTGGACCATTCACTTTCGAAAGTGACCCGAAGACGAACTCGGCGCCCGCATCCGAGGCTTTGATGAGGTAGCCGATCCCGGTGCCCAGTACTTCGAACACGGCCCGCACCCACTCCGAGTGGATCACCGCCACGGCGAGTGCGAATTGCAGGCCAATGCCCCAGAGTAACGTCTTCCGTCGCACCGATTGCAAACTCGTGGAAAAACAGGCTGCCACACCGAGGAAGCAGACGATCCCCATCCCCGCTTGGAAACGAGGCCGGATTGACGGACTAAATGAATCGTACAAACCGTAGGTCGCCAAAACGAGCAGGATCACCCGGTCGCCATACCGAGACGCCACGAAATGGGTGTTGGTGGCAAGATTCGTTCCGGTGGAATCTCGGACGGAATCATGGGTGGAACCCGGACGATGGAAGCAGGCGATGAACGAGTTACAGCAGACCGGTCGGCACGAAAAACACCGGCGTCTTCGCCGGTGTTTTTCAGTTCGTTTCACGTTGCATTACTTCGAAGCGACGACGTTAAAACCTTTCGGTTCACCTTCGCTCACTTTGATCTGCGAGTGGAGGTTGGCTTTGCCATCCCCCGGGCCGACGTAAAGATACCATTCGCCAGCCGGGAGAGTCTTCTCGAATTGGCCGTAGGCATCGGCCGAGATGTACTCGCGTTTCTCGGTGTCGGCGACGTTCACGAAGACCAACTTGGCGTTGGCCAGCGGGGTCTTCTGGTCGGTTTGCACCACTTCGCCGTACACTTTGGTCGAGGCCACTTTGGCAAACGATGTCGTCATCGCATTCGAGCGGAAATTCGCCGGGGCCGATGGCTTGGCTTTCGGGTTCGACAGGCCGGGCATATACATCGGCGACGTCGGCAGGCGAGTTTCAGGGATCGATCCGCCTTCCTGCAGGACGCTCGGCTTCGGGTTCCGATACTCATCGACCCGCGGGGCACTGGCACTGTCGCGGTATGGCCCGACATGTTTCTGCACAGGGCCGTAGCTGGTGTAAACGGGACGGGATTCCGTTACTTCACGTTCGACCTGCACCGGTACCATCCGAACACGCTCCACGGCTTTCATCACCGTGTTGCACTCTTCGCGGCGGACTTTCGATGTCCGCGGCACGGCGATCTGCTGGCACTGCCGCGAGCACGAATCGTAATAGCTGCGGTAGGTGTAGGTCGTGACCGGTTCGTAGAAGTAGCTCGTCACTTTCACGGGCACTTCTTCGATGAACTTCTCGGGCCGCATCACCGTGACCGTTTCGTAGTACGAAGTCGATTCCAACTTCATGCTCGTGCTGGTCGGCGGCAGCTTATACGCGGTGCGCGGCTCGCAATCGTTGCACGACGTCAGGAACACATTGTTCCAGCCGGCGAAGCTCGGAGTCGCTGAGGCGACTACGCCGAGAGAGGCGAGGGTTAAAAAACGGCGGGTGAGGCTCATGGTTGGTTCTCCGAAAAGAATACAGGGGCTAAGGCCCGTTCTGTACGTCTCCAAAGCTTAGGTTAAGTTGTCGGAAGCGGATCACAATTCTTTTTTGCGCCGATACGATCCTTACGAGTGACCCGGCGCGTTACGATCAGAAAAGCTTGCACAAACCTCCATGTTTAGCCAGCTTAACGCGAAACCGGGCCGTCGATGCGCCGAACCGTTTAGCGAATCCAGCACATGGTACGCATGAAGCTCGGGTACAATATCGGAAAATTCGGAACTTCGATTGGAGTCGTGCCATGTCCGATAATATTTTGGTGTCGCTTTCGACCATCGCCCACGGCCGCAGTGGCGATAAAGGCAACCACTCCAACGTGGCAATCATCGCGTACACACCGGCCGGATATGATTGGTTGAAGGCCCACCTCACAACGGAGGTTGTCGCGGCGTACTTCGCCCCGCTGGGTGCGAGCCGTGTGGAACGCTTCGAAGCCGCAAATGTACTCGGGCTGAACTTCATGCTCTACGACGCGCTGGCCGGCGGCGCGAGCCGGTCGCTCCGTATCGACACCCAAGGGAAGAGCTACGCACTCGCATTGTTGCAAATGGCGATTGACCTTCCCGTCGAACATGGGAACATGGTTCGTACGACCCCGACCGGAGCAACTCCATGACACGCTGGCACGCCGTTTTGGCTTCGATCCTCCTCGTTTCGGCGGCCCGTGCCGGCGAACCAACCGGGTTGCCGTTCATCGGGGGCTTCACCGACAGCAGTTCGGTGCCGCTGTTCTTGCCCGAGGGCAAATTGACGTTTGTCACCAAGTACGGCAAGCTGACCGTGCCGGTCTCGGAGATCGTCCGAATCGAACTGGGGTTCCGTTACCCCGATGGCCTGGAAGCGAAGATCCTCGCGGCCACCGAGGAACTCGGTTCGCCGGATTATCAGAAACGCGAGCAGGCTCAAAAGCAATTGCTGGACTGGGGCGAAGTCGCACTGCCGACGTTGAAGAAAGCGATGACGGGAACTAACGCCGAAGCGACTCGCCGCGCGGAAGAGATCGTGACCAAGATGCAAGCGAACCTGCCGAGGGATCGCCAAGAGGTTCACGATTACGACGTGATCGTCACCGAGACCTCGAGTTTCCGGGGCACGCTGGAAGCCGACACGATTCAAGCGGGCACCAAATTCTTCGGCGAAACCAAGTTGAAGCTGGCCGACCTCCGCACGCTCCGCAACGTCATACTCGATCCCGCGCCGAAACCCGCCGTGGCGACAGCACCAGTACGACCCGGTCGGCGCGAAATCAATATGCAGCCCGTCCTGCCGCCTCAAATCTTCATAGCCCCAGCACCACCCGGAGTCGGTCGATGAATCTCAGCGGAAAGCGCGTCGCGGTGCTGCTCGAACAGCAGTACCAAGAAATGGAAGTCTGGTACCCCGTGTACCGCTTGAAAGAGGCGGGAGCCGAGGTGGTTTTGGTTGCGCCCGAAGTCGGCAAAACCTACCCCAGCAAGCTCGGCTACCCGGCCATATCGGACGTGGCCGCTAAGGACGTGCGAGCCGGCGACATCGCTGGCATCCTGATTCCCGGTGGCTTTTGCCCCGATTACATCCGCCGCAGCGAGGCGATGCTCAAGTTGGTGCGCGACGCCGACGCGATGAAGAAACCGCTCGCGGCCATCTGCCACGGGCCTTGGGTGCTCTGTTCGACTACGGCCTTGCGCGGACGCAAGGCCACGAGTTTTTCTGCCATCAAAGACGACGTGGTGAACGCCGGAGCCACTTGGGTCGATGCCGAAGTGGTGATCGATGGCCACATTATCACCAGCCGAATGCCGGCCGATTTACCTGCGTTCACGTTGGCGTTCATCCATGCCCTCGCCCACGGGGCAAGCTGAGGCACACAGTCGACTCGCCACAACTCAGCTTACCCGATGGATACGAAAAAAGTCCGGTGCGGAACGAATTCCGAACCGGACTTTTGAATTGGTGCTCGTCGCATTAGCTAGGCTTGATGGCCGAGCCGACTTGGCTGAAGGTCTGGTTCGACGCACCGCCGATGGCGGTGATCGCGGCGATGCAGACCACGACGATGAGGGCGAGCATGACGGCGTATTCCACGGCCGTCGGGCCATCTTCACGCTTCAAGAACACGACTGCCGACTGGATCAACTTCTTCATCGAAAACTCCCGGTTGAAACGATTATCAGCGATGGCTGCGAAGGCAAAATCCTCCGCAATCCGACGTGCCACACGAGGGCAACGAGAGTTATTTAGATCACCGAACGCCGCCGCACAAATCCCCGCAAACAGAATATTCGGAATAATTCCCCGGGCTTCTTGCGGTGCCTGAATCTCGGACAACGTGTTAACTTTCGAGTCCTACGCCAAAACCGATTCCGATACGTCGGCGTGCCGTGCCGGAGTCCGTTTTTCTGGGCGGGCCGGCTCGCCCCACGGTGATTGCCAATCGGAATCGCTGAGCCGATCCGAGAACTCGGCGAGGGACGACACGACGAGATCGGGTTGGTAGGCGTAGTGGATCAGATCTTCGCGTTTGGTACCACCCGTCAGTAAGAGCACCGTGCGGAAGCCGAGTTGGACACCCCCGAGGATGTCGGTCTCCATGGTGTCGCCGATCATGGTGGTCTGATCGGTGGTGAGGCCCAATTCCTTCCGGGCCGCTCGCATCATCACGGGACTGGGCTTCCCAACACTGAACGCTTTCACGCCGGTGGCAACCTCTAGAAGGGCCACCAGTGCCCCGCAACCGGGCCGGACGCCGCGGTCGGTCGGGCAGTTCGGATCGAGGTTCGTGGCAATTAATTTCGCCCCACCCACAATCATGCGCGTCGCCGCTTCGACCAATTCCAAATTGAAGGTGCGTCCTTCCCCCACCACGACGTAGTCGGGATCGTGGTCCACCACGGCATAACCGTGCTGATGCAACGCCGTGAGCAAACCTCCCTCGCCGATGACGAACGCCGTGCCACGGGGCTTCTGGCTCTCCAGGAATCGGGCCGTGGCCATTGCGCAGGTGAAGACGTGCTCTTCCTCGGCCGAAACGCCCATGCGTTCGAGCTTGGCGACGACATCGCGGCGTGTCCGCTGGCTATTGTTGGTCAGGAACCGAAATGGGATGTTTCGATGCCGCAATTGAGAAATGAACGTGTCGGCTCCGGGAATCAATTGCGATCCACGATACAGAACACCGTCCATGTCGATCAAGTATCCGTGCTTCACGGGATTATCTCCTCGTTGTTGATCTGCTTGGAGAGCGAAATCCGAGAGGTGTGACCCAACGATGCGATTCCCATGCCAACGACACCGCTTAGAACCTAACTCTATCATCCGCATAGATTTATCGCAATACAAATTGAATCCGACTAGCTGCCATCGGTATAAATTTGCCTGATATTCTGGCACTCGTCGCATGCGAAACTTTCAGCCATCATCGAATTGGCACGCTGATTGCGTTCGATTTTTACGTCGCGGTTTCGACGCCGCACTTCCAAACTCACCCTCGACTTTGAGGTTCAACATGTTGACCAATCCCCGGATCGTTCGTGCGGGTCGGATCAGTTACGGCATCATCGCCGGCCTACTGGGTGCCCCGACGATCGTGATCATCATCGCTCTCATTTGGGGCGGCGTCTTCAAATTTTGATCGATGGATCGGAATCCACTCTACGCAACAGCTCGACCCACCTGGGTCGAGCTTTTTTCGTCGGGAATTTATTTAACGGATCTGCCGCACAACTCCGGCCAGTTCCCGCGGTGTTGGAGTCAACCAAGGAGTATGCGCCAACGATTCCCGGCGGCTGACTTCGCTGGTAGTGGAACCCACTTGCACAACTGGTGTGTTGGTTCCTCTCGGTGTGACGACTGTGGTTCCACCTGGGCTTGAAACAAACACTTCCGGGTTCTTGTCACCACGCCGGCGCTGTTGTTCCACTGTGATCGTCGCGTAGCGCAGTGCCCGCTGCTGATTCGGCGACAGCGGTACCACTTCAGATGGAATCTGTTCTTCAGCGGTACGCAGCCGGGTATCCACCACAGCTTTTTTGCGGTCGAGTTGGCGTACCCATTCGCGCAAATGCGCCGTGGTCAAAGTGGGTTCCGTCGCCTTCAGCACGGCCACCACTCCGGCGAAATAGGCCGCGGCGTTGGACGAGCCGACCGATTCATCGCCGTTGCTGAACCGGGCCACCGAATCGGCAATCAGAACGTCGGGTTTCAACCGGCCGTCGGCAGTTGGGCCAACTGCCGATTGCGCTGTCGAATCGCCCACGGCCAGTACACCCGCGTGGTCGGCGGGTGGATAAATTTCGCCGCGCGGTTGGGCATCGAGAAACTCAACGGGGACAATCGTTTTCGTGGTGTCCGGATCGGTGATCGGAGCCACCCGAGTGGTCGAAACGAGAATGCGGATGCGGTCGAGCGGGCCGAAGTTGGCACTCTTCGCTTTCACGCGGATGCGGTATTCTTGCCCCGTGAGGTTCGCCGGCAAATCGGTGAAGATCAGTCGTTCCCGCGGGTTTTTCGTCTCCCCGAGTCCCGCGGTCTTGTCGGCGGGCACCTGCTTCAATTTGCTTTCGCCGACCACGCGACCGAGCCAATCTTCGACGATCAGATCGAGATCTTTGTCCGTCCCAGCATCTTCTGCATCGCGGTAATCGTTCCACGTCAGGGTCACCGTGACGGCGTTTTCATCGAGCCGATTGGCGAAGCGCAGGGCCGTCGGATCGGTGCCCGTCCGCAGCTTCAAATAGCCGTCCGCGTCGACGGCCACCGGCCCGTTGTAGACCATGCCGCCCGCGTTCCCGGTGGCATTCACCCAGATAATTCCAGCAGCAATCGCTTCGTCCACGGCCAAATTGATCGGGCCACGACCGTCGTAATTCCCGGCCCCTTCAAAGGTGCCGCTGAAGAGAATCACATCGACCTTTTGCTCAATGGCGTACCGCACAGCACGACGGAACAGCGTCGGGCCATTGGCGTTGAGGAGAAAGAACTTCGGGCCGAACGGAGCATTGCCCGTGGCCGCCCAGACGATTTGGGCCATGGAACGACCGTGCGATTCGCCGGGGACGAATGCTTTTTGGAAGTCGGGTTCGCCGAGTTTGAACGTCTTGATGAATTCGGGATCGTAGTGTTCGACGAGTACCGCGCTCTTGGGCAAATACGGTCGTTTGCCATCAATGCGGTCGAACCCGGAATCGAGAATGGCCACCTTCACTTGGCCGATGGTCGGCACCGCCGGGTAACTGGCGTACAGCCCAAGTTTTCGGCGAGCATTTTCCGCGTTCGTCAATTTCGACGCCGATTGCGGGGCTAGGGTCGCTGGCGGTTCCACCGCAACAACGATCATTCCGGCGAATAGCAACCCGGCGAGGCCGGCCCCGTAGCGACGCATGGTGGAACTCGAGAAGTGGTGCGCAACAAGGTGTGACAATCAACACGAGGCGACCACGGGCGTCGCCTCGACCGGAATCACCAACAAGAGTTGTAGACCGGGTAGTAGCTCGAATACGTGACGTACGAAGGCTGGTAGTACGACTGGTAGCCGAAGCCGCCGCCGTAGTACGACGAGTAACCGCCGTAACCACCAAAGCCACCACCGTAGTACGACGAATAGCCACCGCCGAAGCCGCCGTGATAGCCACCGTAGTAATTGCTACGGTAACCACCGTAGTACCCACCTCGGTAACCGCCGCCGTAGCCCCAACCGCCGCGACGGTGGGCCGCCGTGGGCGATTCTTGATCGAGTTCACTCGCCGGTGTGGCGACGGTGACTGCGGCTTTTTCGGTCTTGGTGGCGGGTTTGACGCCATCGAGTTCGCCGGCGGACAGGGCCGAAGTGGCCCCGAACAGCGCCGCGACGCAGAAAAGAGAGCGGATCATGAGACGCGAACCTCCGAAGGTGTATGCCCTGTCACGAGATACGTCGCCCTGTGCGAACTTGAATGAATCTCGCAACAATCATCAAACTCCAAACGCGGCAAAACTTGCGCCATTCCTGAACGCGCTTGTTCGAGGACAATACGACGGCGATTTTGAGGACTGGAGCGCATGAATCATTAGCGGATCGATCAAAGCCTGAAGTGCAATAAAGCAGTGGAAGGAGGTGAGCTGCCGGATTCTTTTTCTTATCAGAATCCGGCAGCTCATGCTCAGCGGCTCGCCGCAGAATCACTCAACCCACCGGGTGGGCTTGCTTGCGGGCGGCGATCGCGGCGCCCCAGACGTCGAGGAACCCCTCCAGTTGGCGGCTGCGCACCGGGTGCTGCAACTTCCGCACGGCCTTGGCTTCGATCTGCCGAACCCGTTCGCGGGTCACTTTGAAGATGCGGCCGACCTCCTCGAGCGTGTACGTGTAGCCGTCGCCGAGGCCGTACCGGAGCTTGATGATCTCGCGCTCGCGGTACGTCAGCGTCTTCAGTACGTTCTCGATCTTGTCCTTGAGCATTTCATTGGTGGCCGCCGAAACGGGCGATTCGACCGTACTATCTTCGATGAAATCGCCGAAGTAGCTATCTTCGCCTTCGCCGACGGGTCGATCCAGGCTGATCGGGTGCCGACTGATCTTTAAGACGCGTTTGGTCTCTTCGTAGCTGATCCCGGCCGCCTTGGCCGTCTCTTCGATGGTCGGTTCGCGGCCCATCTCTTGGAGTAGCTTCTTCGAGACGTTGCGCAGCTTGCTCATCGTCTCGATCATGTGAACCGGAATCCGGATCGTCCGGGCCTGATCGGCGATGGCCCGCGTGATCGCTTGGCGGATCCACCAGGTGGCGTAGGTGCTGAACTTGAAGCCGCGCCGATACTCGTACTTGTCGACGGCCCGCATCAAGCCGGTGTTGCCTTCTTGGATCAAGTCGAGGAAGCTCAAGCCACGGTTGCGGTACTTTTTGGCGATGCTGACCACGAGGCGGAGGTTCCCGCCCGAAAGGTCGCGTTTCGCCTGTTCGTACTCGCCGAAGCGCTGCTTCATGATCGCCACCCGGCGACGCAAGCCGGCTGGCTCTTCGAGCGTGATGAGCATCAGGTCTTGCAGCTCTTTCTGCAAGTTGCCACGCTCTTCCCGGGCGCTGCGGTTCCCCTTCAGCGCCGAAATTTGATCTTCGAGGTCATCCATCCGCGAGCTGATTTGCTCCAGCTTCTTCATCAGCGGCTGAACTTTTTGCGTGCGGATCGACATTTCTTCGATCAGCGTCACGGTCTTGCGGCGGCGCGACTTGAGCCGCTTGCGCAGGTCGTCTTTTTGGCCGTCCGACAACTCGGCTTCGATGAGCCGGTGGAAGTCGTCGACGTTCGATTCCATCAGCGGTTCGAGGGTGCGCAGGTTGTGCGGCATCCGCTGGAGAATCTTGTCTTTTTCGAGATTCTCCGTCTGAGAAACTTTCACCGTGCGGTCGAACGGCAGCTCGCCGAGATGAACCCGCTTGAGGGTCTCGAAGACGTTTCGCATGGCGTAATCGCATTCGAGGACTTTGCGGCGGAAACGCCGGCGGGTCACCTCGATGCGTTGGGCCAGCGAGACTTCTTGCTTGCGGTCGAGCAGCGGGATTTCGCCCATCTGCGTGAGGTACATGCGGACGGGATCGTCGATGTGCCGGCCGTCGCCGTCGTTGTCTTCAAATGCGGCGGCGACTTCGGCTGCGGGGCGGTCGTCGGTGCGAGCCGGTGCGGCCGGGGTTTCTTCGGCGTCTTCGGCTTCGATGAGCGTGATGCCCTGCTGTTCGAGCAGTTCGAGCAGGTCGGGGAGCCGATCCGGCTCGGCCGATTCGGGCAGCGCGGCGTTCACCTCGTCGTAGGTGAGCGATCCGGATTGTTTGCCCTTTTCGATCAGGGCCTTCAACGTTTCGTCGGTCTTCCAAGCCATACGACGCCTCCCAGTCCTGCGGTCAACCTGCCCGGGGCCGTGCCCGGTCGAAAGGGGTAAGGTCGAAACTCGCGGTGCTGACTCGTGGTGTGTTGTCCTGCGACGATCCCGAAGAACCGCCGCCGATCAGTTGCTGTTGGGGGGCGAGGCTTTGGCTGACGCTTGGAGTCTGCGGAGCAGATCCAGCGCAGCGGCATCGTCCATGCTGCCGGCCGCCAGTTGAGTCTGGACAGCCTTTTGTGCGAACTCCGTTTCTTGCTCGGCGAACCGCTTCACGATTCGTCCGAGCCATTCGGGTCGGTCGTTCATCTGCCGGCCGACGAATTCCAATTTCATCGCCGCTTCCGCCAAATCGGGCCGATCCATGAGCCGGACACGCAAACCGTCCAAATCCGGCGTGTGACCGTCTTGCTCCAAAGCATATAAGTCTGTGAGCATTCGGCGTAGGCCAGAATGTTGCAACTCCTCCGGAGGGATACTCGCGGCCGCAATCGACACCAACGGCGGCTCTGCCAACAACACTTCCAAAAGCTGGCGCTCGATCGCCATGGCGGCACTGGCTTTCGGGGTCGGTGCGGGCGTGTCGCCGACCATCGACTCGGCCACCAACCGGCCGGGACGCTGCTCGTTCCGGCGCCGCTCCGCCTTAAGTTCGGACAGTCTGGCCCAAACTGTTTCCTGCCGCAAGCCGAGTCGGTGCGCCAACCGCGACACGATCAGTTCTTGCCGCACGGCCCCGGCCTGGCTCGGCATTGAGGGGGCCAATGCCATCATACTCAAGATGGCATCCACCACGCGGGTGGTTCCCTCCACGGTTTGGCTATTTTCTTTGGAAAGGAGGATATTTAACTTGAACTCCAGAGCGTCCTGGGCGTTGGCGAGGGCTAGGCGGAATATTTCCACCCCACCGGGGCTGACCAACAGATCGCACGGGTCGAGGCCCTCGGGCAACGACGCCACTGCCAGTTCCACATCTTGACTCACGAATAATTCGAGAGCCCGATCAACTCCGCCCATGCCCCCGGCGTCCGCGTCGTAAACCAAAACGACCTTGGGAACATAGCGCCGGAGTTGACCGACGTGAATCGTGGTGAGGGCGGTTCCCATCGTGGCGACCACTTGGGTCACACCACATTGGTGTGCCATCATCACGTCGGTATAGCCTTCGACCACGGCCAAATAACCGGCGGCGGCCCCGGCATGACGGGCGAGATCGAGGCCGTAAATCAGCTCGCTCTTCTTGAAGAGGGGTGTCTCCGCCGAGTTGTAATACTTGGGCGCCCGGGCCGCGAGTGGGGAATCGGGGAGGATGCGGCCGCCGAAGCCGACGGTCTGCCCCCGGACATCGCGGATCGGGAACATCACCCGATCGCGGAAGCGGTCGTAATGACCCCGGTTCTCATCGCGGACGCCGAGCAGTCCGATTTCCACGAGCACATCCGTCGGCAACCCTTCCCGCAAGGCCCATTGGACGAGCCAATCGCCGTTCACGGGGGCGAATCCCAACCCGAATTGACGTACCGACGCACCGGCGAGTTTGCGCTCCCCCAAGTAAACGCGGGCGTTGGCCGCCTCGGCTTCGTCCATCAAGCAAGCCCGATACTTCTCCTCGGCCCATTTCATGGCCCGGAGCAGTCGGCTGCGGACTTCGTCTTGCGGGCTGGCTTGGGTGTCGAGCTTGATTCCGGCTTTCTCGGCCAGCATCCGCAGGCACTCGCCAAATTCGACCTTCTCGAACTTCATCACGAAGTCGAAGACGTCGCCTTTGGCGTCGCAAGACCAGCAGCGGAAGTTTTGGTATTGGCGGTCGATTTGCAGCGACGGGCGGGTGTCGTTGTGGAAGGGACAGACGGCTTTGAGCAGCTTCCCGGCGTTGGCCACGGGGATGTACGTCGAGATGACATCGCAAATGTCGTTGGCGGCCTTCACCTGTTTTTTCAGATCGACCGAGATGCGGGGCACGGGTCACCGGAATCGTTCGGGTGTGCCGAAACTAGGCTGCGAATGAGACCATCCGTGGTCACTTCGTCATTTTAAGCGGAGCGGGGTGCGCGTCAAGCAGAGTCGACGCATCCGGAGTGTCGCCGGGGATTTAATCGGTTGCGGCGGTTCCACGGCACGATGGCACTTCATGCGGGTTGCTCGACTCCGAGCGATCCCGCCTATCGTTCCCGGCGGACACGGCGCAAGCGTCGTGCCGGCGCTTCGGTTTGCACCGATTTCCGATTTTCGTTTCAGTTTGTCGGCAATTCGGTCGCCGAGTGCCGGGTTAAAGTTATAATGCCCCGCACAGCAAGGGTTGCCGAAACCCTGCCCACCCCCACTTTGCCGGGGGCCAGGAGGGCCTCGATGTTGCCGGCTTTTGCTGCCACCAACTTACTCGACAACCCCGAGTTCCTCATCGGGACAGTGTCACTCGTTCTGGTGCTTCTCGCCGGAGCCATCGTCATTTGGTGGCTCGATAATTGGCGTAAGAAACAGGCACGCATGGGGATCGAGTCGACGGAATCGCTGACGCACTTTCGAGACTTGTTCGAACGAGGCGAAATCACGGAAACGGAATACAAACGCATCCGCGATAAGGTCTCGAAGCAGATGCGGCAAGAAGTTGGGTTGCCGGTACCAGTTCCTGCGGTGGAAGTCGCCCCAGAACCGCTCCCGCCGGTCGTACCGGCAGTTCCGGCAGTACCACCCGATCCGACCCCGTAGATCGGCCGTACCGTCATCGAAATCGGCCCCAGCGGGAAAACCGACAAGACCGGTGAACGAATCGTGCGAAGCGCGCATTCACACGAGATTCCCGACTCCTGAAGAAATTTTGTGAAGCTATAGTTCTCCACTGATCCGCAGTCGGATGTTCCAAACTCAACGATTTCATTTTTCTCTCATTTCGGGGACGCAATGGCGGAGCGCAGTTCGGGAGACGGTGGGGGCCGAAAACCCCCCGGAGCGGCCGGTCGAAACCGGAACGCCTTTTGTTCCTTCTGTCGGCGAAGTCACCGAGATGTCGGCCCATTGGTCGAAGGGCCAGGCGACGTTTACATCTGTGGCGAATGCATCGACCTGTGCCAGTCGATCATCGATCAAGAACGCAAACGCCGTGGTACGCCCGGCAAGGCATCCGCGTCCAATACTCCGTCGCCACGGACGATTAAAGAGAAGCTCGATCAGTATGTGATCGGCCAACAACGAGCCAAGAAGGTGCTCTCCGTCGCGGTTCACAACCACTACAAACGGTTGAGCCACGCCGAGGGCAATCGCGGCGACGTCGAAATTGAGAAGAGCAACATCTTGCTCGTCGGGCCGACCGGCAGCGGTAAAACGTTGCTGGCTCGGACCCTCGCCAAAGTACTCGATGTGCCCTTCGCCATCGGCGATGCCACGACCCTCACCGAAGCCGGGTACGTCGGTGAAGACGTCGAGAATCTGTTGCTCAAGTTGCTCCATGCCGCCGACTTCGACATCGAAGCGGCCCAGCGCGGCATCATCTACATCGACGAGATCGACAAGATCGCCAAATCGGGCAACAACGTGTCGATCACCCGCGATGTTTCGGGCGAAGGCGTCCAGCAGTCCCTGCTGAAGATTTTGGAAGGCACCGTGTCGAACGTGCCGCCGCAGGGGGGCCGCAAGCACCCGGAGCAGCAGTACATCCAGCTCGACACCACGAACATCCTGTTCATCGTCGGCGGGACGTTCGTCGGCCTCGACGACGTCATCAAGAAGCGGATCGGTCGCAAGAGCATCGGCTTCGGGTCGATCGCCGAAGACCGCCGGGAGAGCGCCCTCGGGGAATTGCTGGCCCAAGTGACGGCCGACGATCTCGTCGAGTTCGGGTTGATCCCCGAGTTCATCGGTCGGTTGCCGGTGGTCGCCCCGCTCGATCCGCTCGACGAAGAAGCGCTCGTGCGGATTCTGACCGAGCCGAAGAACGCGCTCGTTCGCCAGTACCAAAAGCTCTTCGACATGGAAGGGGCCGAGTTGGTCTTCGAACCGGACGCGCTCCGTGAGATCGCCCGGCTGGCCAAAAAACGGGAGACGGGTGCCCGGGGTCTGCGTTCGATCGTCGAAGAAATCATGCTCGACGTGATGTACGAACTGCCCGAGATGGATCGCAAAGGGCATCACACCGTCACCGCCGACGTGGTCCGCAAGAAGGTGCCGATGGTGATCCGGAAGCTCGACAAACTCAGCGCGTGAAGTCGAACGGTAAAAGCGAAACCCCAGCCGTCCGACGGCTGGGGTTTCGCTTTTACCAATGTCATTTTGTCGGAAGCACTTCGCCGAAGAATCGCAGCCAGTTGCCATGGAGGATGCCGGCGATGTCGGGCGGGCGATAGCCTCGTCGTTCGAGAATTCCTGGAATCTTTTGCAGGTCAGCGATGGTGTTCAAGTCGGCGGGTGTCTGCTCGAAGCCGTAGCCGCCGTCGAGATCGCTGCCGATACCGACGTGTTTCGCGTTGCCCGCGAGTTGGCAAATGTGATCGATGTTGTCGGCGGCGCGCTCCATGGTCACAATCGGCTTCGTGACGGACCGCACCCAGCCGGGTTGGAGCATGATGGCGTCGAAGGCGATCCCGATGACGCCGTCACGTTCGAGGACGAAGCGGATTTGGTCGTCGCTGAACTGACGCTGCCAATCGCAGAATTTGCGGGCGTTCTGGTGGCTGGCCAACACGCGGCCGCCGAACGTGTCGCGGACTTGGTTGAAGGAACGATCCGATAAGTGCGTCAAATCTAAGGCAATACCAAGCTTCTCGATATTTTTCAAAAGTGGCACGGCTTCGACCGTCAGGCCGACTTCGCTTCGTGTTCCTCCGCCGTAGCGGTTGGTGCCGTAATGCGTGATGCCAATAGCCCGTAAACCTTGGGCGTGCCAATCGTGAATGTTCTCGGAGTCGAGGATCGGATCGCCGCACTCCATGCTCAAAATGTACCCGAGTGGCGTTCCAGCAGGGTTGGCCTGATATTGGGCTACGTGGGCCGCCAGTTCGCTTTTGGTGCGGATCATCCGCATCAGCTTGTCGCGTTCCATCGCCTTGTAGTAGGCGAGGTGTGCTTGGGCGATGGCATAGCAGGCATGAGGAGTGCTGTACCCGAACGAATGATTGACCGCTTGCTCGATGCGACCGAGCACGGTGGCTACACAGATGCCTATCTCAGCCTTGCGGAGTTCGGGCAGACTGACCGTGCCCGTTTGCCGACCAAGATCTGTCATCCCACAGTTGGCTTCTTGCACGCGGATATCGTGGACATCCATCCGCAGATCGCGGTTCCAATCGACGGCGTTCAATCCGAGGTCGAGGTGCGAGTCGAACAATAACATGCGTGACAATCCCAAAGGGTGAGATCCCAAGCATACCGGAATCGTTCATCACCGCAACGATTCCTAGGTGATATTGCAAAGGTTTACAATTCGTACTGAATCACTTCCATTTCATATTGACAGCCACTCTCCGCCAACTAGAATTGTGGTATTGAGTCTGAGTCTCAACAAGAACTCGCCTGAACTTTGTTCGACTGACCATCCACAACGATTTGCTACTATTGGAGATCGGCTATGCGCCGCTTGCCCCGCTCCGCCTTCACGCTCATCGAACTTTTGGTGGTGATCGCGATCATCGCTATTTTGATCGGCTTGCTATTACCGGCCGTGCAGAAGGTGCGTGAAGCGGCTGCTCGGATGTCGTGTCAGAACAACATGAAGCAGATCGGACTCGGACTTCACAACTATCACGACGCCAACCTGGTGTTCCCCTCCAGCTATGTAAGCAGTGCCCCGTACACCGACAGTGCCAGCGACATCAACACGGGTTGGGGCTGGGCTGCACTATTGCTCCCGTACATGGAACAGGATAACCTTTACCGCCAACTTAATTTAACCCAGCCTGTGCAAAACTCTCCCGCCATCGGCACGATGTTGAAAGTCTACCTTTGCCCTTCCGATCTCACGCCGGCGGCTGCGTTCCCGGTGCCCGATGCATTTGGTAACACGATCGTCTCAGCGGCGCCCAGCAGTTACGCCGCTTGCGTCGGCGGGGACGAGTCCGGTTCGACCGACGCGGTTGGGTTGGGAATCTTCTACCGCAACAGCCGGATTCGTTTGACGGACGTCACGGACGGTACGAGTAACACGATCATGATCGGGGAACGATCTTGGGGGAACGCGAACGGGATTTGGGCCGGTGCTGTGAATAACGGCGTCTGTCTGCGGGGAAAACAAAACCCCTGCCCTGGCTCGGGCGCTGGTTCCTATCCGGCTTCCGTCTTGGTTCAAGCCCATTCGCACCTGAACAACGCTACCACCGACACCGACGGTGGCCTCGACGACTTTTCCAGCCGGCACACGGGTGGATCCAATTTCGTGTTCGCCGACGGATCGGTGCGCTTCCTACGCACCGTCTCCGGAGATAACTCGGATGGGAGCTTCACACGCGATGGACTGATACTCCAAGCCTTTGGTACCCGTGCCAACGGGGAAACCGTCCCGTCCGAGTATTGATCGACACCTGAACGAGGCAACACCGTGCGAAGACTTTGCATTCTACCGGCCGCGATTTTGATCGCCACTATCGTCGTCGGATGCAGCCCACGGCCCACGACGACGCTTTCTGGTGGCAAGCCTACAGGCCACTGGGTCGAAACGCTACGCACCAGCCCAGATGCCAAGACTCGGAAAGAAGCGGCATTCAAACTTGGGAATGTGGGGCTAGCCGATCCCACAGTGTTCACCGCATTGAGCGAAGCCTTGAAAGACAAGGATGCCACCGTGCGGTGCGAAGTCATCCTCGCCCTCGTGAAATTCGGCCCGGCCGCACGGGAGGTCGTCCCGAAGTTGGCCGACCTCCGCGAGCACGATCGTGACATCAAAGTTCGCAGTTACGCGGCGAAGGCTGCGGAAAAGCTCCAAGCCAATGAATGATGTCCCTGCCGATTATTGAAGGATCATTCGAGAATCCTTCAGTCGCAGCTTGCTAGAATAGTTCCGATGTCAGACACGTTGACTCATCACTGGCCCCCGACCAATGCCACCGCACCGCTGGCGGTACTTGTCAGCGGTGGGTTGGACAGTGCCGTCCTCCTCGGCGAAGCATTGCTGGCCTATCCGGTGGTCTATCCCATCTCGATTCGCACCGGGGCCATCTGGGAATCGGTTGAGCACGACCACCTCTTAAAATTTCTTGAAGGGGTGCGAACTCCAGCCTTGAAACCGTTGACCGAACTCGCGTTCCCCGTCGGTGATCTTTACGGGGAACATTGGAGTTTGACCGGTCGTGGAACACCGGACGAACAATCCGCCGACGCCGCCGTTTACCTCCCCGGTCGCAACGTGATTCTGCTGGCGAAAGCTCTGCTCTGGTGCCACCTCAATGGGGTACACGAGTTGGCCACGGCACCGCTGGCTTCGAATCCCTTCCCGGATGCCACCCCGGCGTTTTACACGGGCATGGCCAATGCGGTGAATCGGAGTGTTCGTGGACATGTTCGTGTTTTGCGACCGTATGCCCTGCTAGAATTGACGAAAGCCGACGTGCTGAAACGGGGTGCACGGATGCCCTTGCAACACACGTTCTCGTGCATCCATCCGGTGCGGGGTCGCCACTGCGGCCGCTGCAACAAATGCGCGGAGCGGCAACGCGGCTTCGCGGAAGCGGGGATGGACGATCCGACCCCGTATTCGGCTCGCTCCGCGAAAGGCGCTCAAATAATCGCGTAATCCCGCCAACCGAGAAGGCCCCGATGTTCCGCGTGACCAAAGAAATTCTGTTCTGCTTCGGCCACCGCCTGATGAACTACGACGGCAAGTGCCGACACCTGCACGGGCACAACGGCCGGGCCGTTATCACCGTCGCCGGACGGGAGCTGGACGAGCTGGGGATGGTCGTCGATTTCTCGGCCATGCGCAAGCACATCGGCGACTGGATCGATCGAACGCTCGATCACAAAATGCTGTTATTCCAGAGCGACCCGTTGGTACCGATGCTCCGGGCCGCCGGCGAGCCGGTTTACAGCATGGACGAGCACCCGACCACCGAAAACATCGCCAAGCTCATCTACGACTGGGTCGAAGCCGAAGGCTACCCTGTGGTGGAAGTGACCATGTGGGAGACCCCCACAAGTTATGCGACGTATCAGGCGGCCAGTGTGGCCGCCGTGATTTGACCGCTTACTTCAACGCCTTCCGCAACTCCACGATTTCTTTCTCGGCTTTGATCACAAGCGGGTCGAACTCCGCGATTTCTTTGCCGTTCTTACCCTGCTCATGCTTGCGGAAGCCGAACAGGTACGTCTCGTTTTGTGGCCGCCAACGGTGGAAAAAGAGTTCGTTCTTGGCCACAATCGCCGCCCGGAGTGGCTCGGAATCGGTCGCCCCAGCGTCGAACAGTGGCCCCGTGCGGGCGTACCCAGATTCGTTGTAGTGGACGCCGTTTTCGGTGTAGGTTGTCCCCTTCGACAGTTGCGGAATCCCGGTGAACAGATCGACGAAGCCCGCCTTCTGGGCCGTGGCCAGCTCCTGGATCGCCGCGACGTACTTGGCCAAGTTTTCGTTCTTCCCCTTGGCATCTTTCAACGGCGATACCTCCTCGAATGGCGTCGGGCTGAGCAACACGAACCGGGCCTTCGTCGGAGCCAGATCCTTCATCAACTTTTCGTACTGGGCCACGAAGGCTTTGATCCCTTTTTCCCCGGCGTACGATTCGTTCTGTCCGTAGCAGAGCACGATTACTGTCGGCTTGAGTTCCTTCGACAGTTCCAACAGCTTGGCGTACCCTTTTGATGGCCCGTCGAAGCTGCCACGCGATTCACCCCAAACGGTGTCGCCGCTCCAGCCGAGATTGCGGAAGCCCACGGTCTTATCTTTGTTGCGCAGCGTCAGGGCCAGTTCCCAGTAGCCGGAGGCTTGTTCGCGCTCGATCAGGGTGCCGCCAATCAGGATCACGCGATCTCCGTCGGCAAAGTCGAATGGGCTTGGCCCGGCGGCGGGGATTTGCATGGCGAAGGCGAGGACGATAGAAGCGAATGTCACGGGCATCTCCGAGGGCGGTGCGATAGCTCTATTGACGGAGATTTCCGAGCGCAGGGCAAGGGGAAAATGAGGCATTGGGTCGGAACCGCGCGGATTCTGGCAACACGGGTTGACGCTGGGGCACGGAACCCTTAAAAAATGGGTGTCCTAGAAGTTGGTGCCGGAACAAGGCCCTGTCGTCTAGTGGCCTAGGACACAGCCCTTTCAAGGCTGGGACCGGGGTTCGAAACCCCGCAGGGTCAGTGTGAATGCGAACGAAGCCGACGCAGTCCTATTGCAAAATAGGGATTCGTCGGCTTCGATTGTTTACTTGCGAGACGGCCGTCGAGCGCGGAATCGGAAGCTATTCATGTTGAATCTGACAAATCTTTTGGAACAGTCCGCAATTCGCTTGACAGCCATGATTCCAAGGCAGTAATTTCTATTAGTCAACGTTCTTGGCACTCACAGCCTGCGTTGGTTGGCCACACTCCCATGTGGCAACATTCCTCTCCCACGGAGTCGGACAGATGCAAATGACTAAGTTGTCGGTGTTCGGTGTTCGGTGTTCGGTGCTCGGTGCTCGGTGCTCGGTGCTCGGTGCTCGCGCTAGCTCTCTTCGCATTTCTCGCTAGCAGTTCAAACGTGAAAGCTGATCCGGATGGCACTGCAACAATCGGAAAGCCGATTAAAAACGCGGCACTCACATACGATGTCGCATGCTCAGGAGACTTCACAGGCGTTCCCGGAGTTCTGCAAGTTCGACTCACGCTTCGAAGAACAAATCGCGCAACGCTCAGAACCCTCACTCCAGATGGATTCAACATCGTAGAAAACAACCCGAACGCACAACAGCAACAAGGCATCACCCGAAATGTAGCTAATCTAGCCAACGGGTCTTATCTTGGCACGATAAATATCGGCGTCTATAATGCAAACGCCTATACATACGAAATGAGGATCATACTCCAGAACGGACTTGGCGCCCCGATCAAAACTATTGTAGTAAACGGCAGCGAGTGGATTCCCGTCCCCGCGCCATAAGCCTCCATCACCTCTCCCTTCTCCAAACTACGAGGATCGAATCATGTCTCAGTCTAAACTTCGTCGCGGATTCACGCTGCTGGAACTGATCGTCGTCGTCGCAATCATCTTGCTGTTGGTCGCCCTCATCTTGCCGGCAATTCAGATGGTGCGCCTCACGGCGAGCCGGATGCAATCGACGAACAACCTGAAGCAAATCGGCCTGGCGATGCATCAATACCATGATGCCAATGGACGCCTGCCCGGCGTGAAAAACGCCCGCCTTGTCACTTTCATGAACGGTACCGACGATGCCAACGCCGACACACCACTCATGCGGGAACTGCTTCCGTTCATGGAAATCAAACTGGGCCTGAACGACGGAACCCCGCCTTTGAAAGTCCTCACCGGCCCGGCCGATCCGACGTTCCACCTCTGGAAAGTGGTTCCTGAAATGGGCAGTGGAATCACTGAAGGGCCGTGCAGTTACGGCCTCAACATGTTCGCGTTGGAAGGCCGGCCGAATCTGACAGGCGGCTTCTCGGACGGAACCAGTCAGACCATCGCCGCGACGGAACGGTACTTGGTATCGTACATGTTCCTGAATAGTAATGAGACCAAAGACGACGTGGAACCGGGGTACTTGGAGACCAAGACGAGTTACGCTCAAGCAAGTCCGGCAAACAAAAGCACTGACTTTTATGAAAACTTGCGGCGGGCAACCTTCGCCGATGCGGGGTTCCGGGGCGAGATGATCCCGATCACGAGCATGATCAACGGCCAGCCGGTGACGCGGCCGTCGGTTCCGGGGCAGACGTTCCAAGTGCGTCCCAAGATCGACTCGGCGTGGTCGGCTCTGCCGCAAACCCCGTACGCCAGCGGGCTGCCGACGTTGCTGTTCGACGGCAGCGTCCGAACCCTCGGCCCGACCATCGACCCGTCGCTGTTCTGGTCGGCGGTCACCCGCGACCGCGGGGAGGTGATGGCG
>JANXWE010000077.1 GCA_025351325.1 Fimbriiglobus sp. | reverse complement strand
TGAAGGCTCGAGCATCAAGCTCACCCGCAAGGACAGCACGGACGGCCAGCATCACTTCATTCCGACCGACTGGGTCGACCATGTGGACGGGCATGTCCACTTGAAGAAGAACTCCGTCGAAGCGGTGCAGGGCTGGAAGTCGGATGCGGCCAGTTGCAACTGCGGGAGCTGATGGTGACGCCGACAGAAGAATGAAAGCCCCATCCGTACTCGAATGGGGCTTTTTCGTGTCGACAACGAATGGAGATGTAAATTCTGCGACTTTGGCGTTGCGTTTGCTTAACACACTTCGGTTAGCATCCAAATCAGTTTCCGTTTTGAGGCCGGGTCGATGATTCTCAGACTTTCCGATCTGTACCCGACTTGCCACCGTTGTGCCGGCGAATGTATCCAACTCAGTACCATTCCTTCCGCGAACGCAACCGAAGAAGAGTGGGATTTTGATTACGTGCCGTGCCGGGAATGCAACGGCTTGGGCAGCCGCTTGGCACGTGGTGGGAAGTTGCTTTTGGAGATCCTCCGACTCACGGACGTGACCGAGATGGAAGCCAAGCCCCGTCTCAGCTTTGCGGGAGCGTGAAGCGGAACGTGGACCCGGCACCCACTTCACTTTGGACCTCGACCGTTCCGCGGTGGGCCTCGACGAACGTCTTCACGATTGCCAATCCCAGTCCCATTCCACCATCTTGCCGACTATCGGTTTCAAATGGCTCAAAAACGATAGCCAGACGATCTTGCGCGATCCCGGTACCATTATCGCGGATCGTACACTCGATTCCGTCGGCGTTGGATTTCGCCGAAATGAAGACATTACCCCGAGGTGTGTATTTGATCGCGTTCGCAATCAGATTTTGTAAGATTCGTTTCAATAAACTCGCGTCGGCAAAGACCACCAAATCTTCGGGCACCTCGTTCATCAGGGCAGTGCTGGCGGTACCAGCGACGGGGTGGAGATCGTGAATCAAAGACTCGACCAAAGGCCAAAGGTCGAAGTGTCGCCGTTCGAGTTTGATGCCCGCTTCGGTTTTGAGATGTGAATTCTCTTCGATGATTTTGGCCACCAGTCCGCCAAGTTGCTGCACATTTCGCTGGAGAGAGTTCAACATTTTCCCCGTGGCCACGGCCGCCGACTGCTTGCTCAGCGACACTTCGAGCACCCGGGCCGATAAGGCGATGGCGTTGAGTGGCGTCCGGAGATCGTGGGCCACGAATGCCAAATATTCTTCGCGGCGTTTTTGCACCTCGAGCGCCCGTTGCGTGGCGAACGTTTCCACCGCCGACCGAATCGCTTCGTCCAGCACCCGGTTCAACACGCGCAGCGGTTCGCCCCGGAGATCCAACCCTTTTTCGTCGACGTACTCGTGGATGCAACTGCGCAGAATCCCGTATTCGGCGACCACTTCGCCGATGTCGTACCCGTCGCGCAATCGTTGCCGACCGTGGGCCGGGGAACTTCCGTCGCGCACTTCTCGGGCCGCCTCGTCGGAATGATCGGCCGTCAGCGCCGCAGTCAGTTCGGCGAGCAGCGTCGGGATGTGATCGTTCAGCGCAGGCGTATCGAGGTGGCGGGCCGAAGGGAGCCGGCGAACCCGGTCCCGCCAATTCCGCAATATCGATTCGCGTTCGCGGCGGATCAACTCGGCCAGTTCCGTTTGCATATCGAGAGCCCACCGACGGTCGAAATCAATTGAAAAGATACTGCGTCGTCGATACCATGCTACTGTGAAGATCACTTCAAGGGAATGGCCCCATTCAAGGCACTTCCAATTTTGAGCAACTGGTTGCTCAATCGCCGGTGCCTTGTCCCTCCGAATTTGCCAGGCGGAACTTGGCACACCTCTTGCAGTAGTTCCAGCGGAAATTGAGCAGTTGAATTCTACATTGAGAGAAACTTTATGCCGGGTGATTTGTCATCGAGCAGTCTTCGTCTCCGTAGTTTTGTCACCCTTGCGTCGGAAGGATTGACCGCATTTCCCACCACCAATCGCATTTTGCCGCGTCGTTTGGCCGCCAATGCCAGTCGAATTGAGCAAGCGTATCGCATTCTCGTCACTATGGCGGCCCGCCAAGAACCGGTTCCATTTGAAGCGGAATGGTTGCTCGACAATTATTACGTGATCGACGACGTGGTTCGCCAATCGCACGACCATCTGCCGAGCTCGTACTACCGCGAATTGCCCATCGTTCGGGAAGGCATCCATGCCGGGTTACCCCGGGTCTATGCCTTGGCTGAAGCGATCGTCGGCACCGGTGACAACGTCACCACCGAAGCGAGTATCCGCGAAGCGGTTCGGGAGTACCAGCAAACATCCGCCCTGACGACGGGGGAACTCTGGGCCGTGCCCATCATGCTACGATTGGCCGTTTTGGATTTGCTTCGGAAACTGTCGGATCAAGTCCTCGTCACGGTGAATTGTCGCCGTGAAGCCCGTGAGGCACTCGAAACCGTCGCCACTGGACGGCGCCAGACACTCCCCCACGAACCGAGCGATTCGTTCGCCGCCGCCATTTGGGAGACGATCCGCGAAGAAGGCCCATCGAGCGAGCATCTCGCGGGCTGGGTGAACAAGCATTTGGGCGATCCCCATGCGCTCAGTCACCGCGAGTTCTGTCGCCAAGCTTCCAATCAGTTGTGCATCGGCAACGCCGTCACCACGCTCCGCTTGTTGAGCGTGATCGACTGGAAAGTGTTCTTCGAAAGCACGAGTCTGGTCGAAGCGGTCCTCCGCACCGATCCTGCCGGCATCTACGCCAAACAAGATTTTGCGACCCGGGATCGCTGCCGCTGGGCCATTCAACGCTTGGCCCGCGGGAGCGGTCGGCCCGAAGCCGACGTGGCACGGACCGCGATTTCAGCCGCCCGTCAGGAAGCGCCACCCGTCCCGGTCGCTTACGATTTGATCGGGGAAGGGTTACCGGAGTTCGCTCACGATCTGGGATACCGCGCGACTTGGTCGAGGCGGCCCCGCGATTGGGTCATGCGGCATCCGGGTGTCGTGTTCATCGCCTTGTTAACCGGATTCACCTTGGCGGCACTCGTTCCTGCTGTCTTACTTGCAACCGGTGGTCACTGGATCGTTGCCGTCGCGGCAATGGTACCGGTAGTGGTGATTGCCACAGAGCTTGGCATCGGGTTAACCAATTTCGTAGTGCGTAAGAGCATCCCTCCCCGCATCTTGCCGCGCTTGGAATACACCAAGGGCATCCCCCAAGATTGCACGACGTTCGTCGTGGTCCCCACGATGATCGGCCATCCCTCCCAGGCTGCTGCACTGATCGGCCGCTTGGAACAGCACGCCCTTTCGAGCGCCGACCCGGCGTTGTCATTCGCGTTGCTCACCGACTTCGTCGATGCGACGACGCCCACAACACCGGACGATGCCGATTGCGTGGAAGCGTTGCTCGCGGGGATTCGCCGACTCAACGCGACCTACTGCACGGCCGAGAAGCCGCAGTTCTACTTGTTCCACCGCCGCCGACTGTTCAATTCGAGTGAAAATTGTTGGATGGGCTTCGAACGCAAGCGTGGCAAGCTCGATGAGTTCAACCGGCTGATTCGCGGTGCGACTGACACAAGCTTTTCCATCACGTCGTGTGACATCGCGGATATTCCGCACGTCCGATTCGTGCTCACTCTCGATACCGATACGGTGCTGCCGCGGGATGCCGCCCGGAACATGATCGCCACGTTGGCCCATCCGTTGAATGCCCCACAACTCTCGGCGGACGGTCGTCGGGTCGTCGGTGGCTATGCGATTCTTCAACCGCGTGTGAGCTTCTTGTACCGGGCGGGATTCCGCTCGTGGTTCGCCCGGGTCTTTGCCGGTTCCACGGGGGTCGATCCGTATTCCTCGGCCGCGTCCGATACGTCGATGGACTTGTTCGGCCGGGGCAGTTTCACCGGCAAAGGCCTGTACCACGTCGATGCGTTCGCCGCGACGGCGGGGAATGCCCTCCCCGAAAATGCGATTCTCAGCCACGACCTGATCGAATCGACTTACGCCCGGTGCGCACTCGCCACCGACATCGAAGTGTTCGACGAATTCCCTGCGAAGTACCACGCCTACGCCCGGCGCGAACACCGCTGGATTCGCGGCGACTGGCAACTGCTCCCGTGGCTCGGGCGAACCGTTCCCGCCGTCGGCGGCGCCCGGCTTCCCAACGTGCTGCCACTGCTCGAACGCTGGAAGTTGATCGACAACCTCCGCCGTAGTCTCGTCGCCCCGGCGGCGCTGCTCCTTCTCGTACTCGCTTGGACGGTGCTCCCAGGGGCGGCTTGGGCTTGGACCCTGTTCGGAATCGCGGCGTGGCTCCTCCCGACCCTGTTGCTCGCACTCGACACCATTTGGGAATTGCGGACTCGGGCCGCGTTCCGGTCGTTCCAGTCCAAGTTGCGTTTCGAGATTGCCAACACCATCGGGCAAGCCGCACTTCAACTGGTGTTACTCCCCGATCAAGCCCGGCTGGCCGTGGATGCGATTGCCCGCACGCTCTACCGCATCGTGGTTTCCAAACGGAAAATGTTGGAATGGGAAACGGCAGCATCGGCCGAAGCCCGGCTCGGCACGGGGGGGAAACAATTCCTCCAGACGATGTGGCCGGCACAATTGATCGCGGTCATCGTCGCGGTCGCCGTCACTTACTTCGCCCCGGAGAATTTGTGGGTTGCCGCGCCGTTGCTGCTGCTCTGGCTCTTGTCGCCGCTCGTGGCTTACGTCGTCAGCCGGCCGCGGATCATCTCGGAACCGACGCTTAGCCCATTCGAAGACGGCGAACTCCGCCGCACGGCCCGAATCACTTGGGACTTCTTCGAAACGCACGTCGGGGCGGTCGACAACGGGTTACCACCGGATAATTACCAAGAAGTCCCACTCGGGATCGCGGCGCACCGCACGTCACCGACCAACATCGGGTTGTACCTGTTGTCGGTGCTGTCGGCGCACGACTTCGGCTACATCACCACGGCCGAAATGGCGGACCGCTTGACGAAGGCGTTCGACGCCATCGACAAGTTGGAGCGGCACCGCGGGCACATCTTCAACTGGTACGAAACGACGACGCTGGCGACTCTGCTCCCGGCGTACGTCTCTACCGTGGACAGTGGGAATTTGCTGGGGTGTTTACTTGCGTTGAAACACGGAATCGTCGAAGAGACGGCACCTCCGATCTTGTCGGGCCTCGCCGACACGCTGGCCGTCTTTCGGAGTGTCTGGGATATTTCGGGCGTGGAACATCGGACAGCCGTGACGACGGCGTTGGAAGCGGCGACGACCGCGTTGGCGGCGGGCGACTTGAAATCGATTGGCCAACGGGCCGTCGATCTAGCGAACGCTGTGCGGGAAGTCGCACCGAATACCCAGTCGATGCACTGGGCGGAACGGTTACGCGACATGACTGTGCGTCATCGCGATTCGGTTCCCGTATCCGCCGATGTCTTGGCCGGGATTGCCAACCGGGCGTCGACCTGGGCCGCCGGGATGGCGTTCGGATTCTTGTACAACCCGGACCGGGAACTTTTCACCATTGGCTACAATGCCACCACCGGGAAGCTTGATACCAACCACTACGATTTGCTCGCATCGGAGGCGTGCATCGCCAGTTATTTGGCCATCGCTCGGGGCGAAGTCCCGAAGAAACATTGGTTCCGTTTGGGTCGATTGGTGACGCGGTTGGCCGGCGAAACGGGACTCATTTCGTGGGGCGGAACGCTCTTTGAATATTTGATGCCACGCATCCTGTTACCCACGGCCCGCGGTGTGTTACTCGATCAAGCCCAACGGGCCGCGGTCGCCCAGCAGATCGCCTACGGCCGCGAAACGGGGCTACCGTGGGGCGTCTCGGAGTCGGGGTTCTATTTGTTCGATGCGGGCCAAGTTTACAGCTATCAATCGTTTGGCGTACCCCGAATGGGCTTGAAACGCGGTCTGGATCGGGATCGTGTGATCGCCCCCTATGCCACACTGCTGGCTGTGGATATTGACGCCGCGGCGTCGGTTCGCAACTTCGCACGGCTAAGGGCAGCCGGCGGTGAAGGCCCCTTCGGGTTCTACGAAGCCATCGACTACACGCCGGGGCGGGCGAACGAAGACGGCACGCCCAAAGTGGTTCAATCGTACATGGCGCACCATCAGGGGATGGGATTCCTGGCGATTGCGAATCGGTTGATGGGCGGTATCTTCCGCGAACGGTTGGCCCGGGAACCTGCGGTGCAAGCGTCCGAACTCCTTCTCGACGAACGGGTTCCGACCGGCGCCCCGGATATGACACCCGACGACTCGGCGACGGAATCGGAACGAGAGTTGGTGGCACCAGATTATCCCGTGCGCCGGCGACTCACGTCGCCGCACACGCCCATGCCACGAACGCATTTGCTGTCCAATGGCCGCTACACCGTGATGCTGACGAACGCCGGGAGCGGCTTCAGCCGCTGCGGCGATTTGGACGTGACCCGCTGGAAACCGGACGCCACCTGCGACGCCGAAGGCCAGACTCTTTACATCCGCGATCGTCGCACAGGTGCGTATTGGTCGGGTGGGTACCAACCGACGGCGATGACGCCCGATGAATATGAAGTCACCTTCGCGATCGACAAAGCGGAGATTCGTCGCATCGACAGCGGGATTGAAACGCACGTTGAAATCACCGTCGTTCCCGATCAGAACGTCGAAGTCCGACGCATCACGGTGACCAACCGGGGACTGAAAACGCGCGATTTGGACATCACGAGCTACGCCGAGATCGTTCTGGCCCAACACGCCGCCGATGCGGCACACCCGGCCTTCGGCAAGCTCTTCTTGGAAACCGAATGGATTGCGGAGTACCAAGCTATCGTCTGCCGACGGCGGCCCCGAGCGGCCGATCAGGCCCCCATCTACGTCGTTCACGCTTTCGCCGCAGAAGCGATCTCCGGAGCTGTTTCGTGGGAGACATCCCGAGAAGTGTTCCTCGGCCGGCGTGGCACTCCAGCAGCTCCCGTCGCCATGCAGGCCCAAGTCCGGCACTTGATCGGCACCCAAGGGGCGGTGCTCGATCCGGTCTTTGCCATTCGGCGTGCGGTGACTTTGAAACCGGGGCAGGGGGCCACCATGGCGTTCTCCACCGGCGTGGCAGCCACTCGAGAGGAGGCGGTGGCGCTAGCCGAACGATTTCACACCCTTTCGGCTGTCAGCCGGGCTTTTGAACTGGCCTGGGGCCAAGCCAATATCGAGTTGCAAGGCAACCATTGGAAGCCCGATGACGTACACCTGTTCCAGCGGATTGCCGGCTACTTGCTCTACCCAACTGGGCCACTTCGGGCTGCCCGGGAAACCTTGGCGGCGAACCGACTCGGGCAATCGGGACTCTGGGCCTTCGGGATCTCCGGGGATCTGCCAATCTTGATCCTGCGTTTGCACGGCATGGTCGGACTGCCCCAGCTCCGGCAGTTGCTCCAGGCGCACGTGTACTGGCAATCCAAGGCGTTCAAAGCCGACTTGGTGGTCCTGCTCGAAAACGC
>JANXWE010000066.1 GCA_025351325.1 Fimbriiglobus sp. | reverse complement strand
CCGATTCACCGACGCATTGGCGATTTCCGACCCGGCCGAACGGGCGGCTTTTTTGGATCGGGCCTGTTCCGGGAACTCCGAACAGCGTCGGCGGATCGACGAATTGCTGGCGGCCCACCTTCTGGCCAACTCGTTCTTAGCACGCCCGGCCGGTTCGCCGGACGGCACCGCCACCCACGATCCCGCAGTCACCCGCACGGCGTCGGGTCATAACACCGTGGGCGAAATCGGGGATTGCATCGGGCCGTACAAATTGCTCGAAAAGATCGGCGAAGGCGGCATGGGCGAAGTTTGGGTGGCCGACCAGTTCGAACCGATCAAACGACGCATCGCCATCAAACTCATCAAACCCGGCATGGACTCGCGCAGTGTCCTCGGCCGATTCGAAGCCGAACGACAAGCGCTCGCAGTGATGGATCACCCGAACATCTCGAAAGTTTTCGACGCGGGCAGTACCGCCGATGGCCGGCCGTACTTCGTCATGGAACTGGTGAAGGGGACGCCGATCACCGAGTTCTGCGACGCCCGCAAGCTGACCCCTCGGCAGCGGCTCGAATTGTTCATCCCGGTTTGCAACGCGATCCAGCACGCCCATATGAAGGGAATCATCCACCGCGACATCAAGCCGAGTAACGTCATGGTGGCCCTGCACGACGAGACGCCGGTACCAAAGGTCATCGACTTCGGTGTGGCCAAAGCGGTCGGCCAGCAATTCACGGAAAAGACGATCTACACCGGCTTCGGTGCGCTCGTGGGCACGCCGGCGTACATGGCCCCGGAGCAGGCGACCTTCAATCAGCTCGACGTGGACACCCGCGCCGACGTGTATGCCCTCGGCGTGCTGCTGTACGAGTTACTCGCCGGCAGCCCGCCCATCGAAGTGGAACGCCTCAAGAAGTCGGCACTCGACGAAGTACTCCGTATCGTCCGCGACGAAGAGCCGCCACGTCCGAGCCAACGGCTGAGTACGTCGCAGGCTAAGGCGAGTATCGCCGCGACGCGCGGGAGCGAACCGGCAAAACTCTCGGCCCTCATGAAAGGCGAGATCGACTGGATCGTGATGAAGGCACTGGAGAAGGATCGGACGCGCCGATACGACACCGCCAATGGCTTGGCGAAAGATGTCCGGCGCTACCTGAGCGGCGATACCGTGGAGGCCTGTCCGCCGACACTGGGGTATCGGCTGAGAAAGGCGTACCGCCGATACCGAGTCGCGGTAGTCACGTCGGGCGCGTTCCTTTTGGTACTCGTCGCCGCCACCGTCGTGAGTCTCATCCACGCGACCCGGGCGACGCTCGCCGAGAGAGACGCGATTCGGCACGGGTTGCGGGCAGAAGGAGCGAGGCGAGGCGAGATCGAGCAGCGCGAAGTCGCCCAGCGGGAGGCCGAGAAAGCCATGGCGGCGCGCGACCAAGCCGTTAAGGATCGCACACGGGCCGAGGAAGGTGAAAAGAAGGCGAAGCAAGCCGCCCAAGAAACGCAAAGCGTGATGATGTTTTTCCGAAACACCGTGCTCTTCGGGGAGTTGCGTACCAACAAGCGAGTCGCGTTGCCGGACAGCACAATTGGCGAACTGATTCGCGGAGCAGGGCCGATGATCCCAGAATTTTTTAAGGGAGTGCCACTCGCCGAAGCGGACGTTCATAGCCTTTTCGGCATGACCCACCTCATTTGGGGTGAATACGGCGAGGCGTGCGGGCACCTCGAAAAGGCCTTTGCTCTGAGCAGTGCCGCCGTGGGTCCGGACGATCCAAAAACGCTGGAAATACAGTATCATCTCGGAGAAGCACAACTGTACGCCGGCGCGATTGAATCGGCGATTCGGAATTTCGAATCGCCGGCATCTTCCAAAAAGTCGGGAGTCCGGTGGATCTCCGGGGTCAGGCTGGCGGATGCTTACGAGCGAGTCGGGCGTTACCAGGACGCCATCCCGCGTCGGGAAGCAGCCGTCGCCGCATCCCGCAAGCCGGATCACAAATACAGTTTGACGAGTTCCCTGCTCAATCTCGGCCGGTGCCTCATTTCCGCCGGCCGAACCGACGACGCCGAACGCGTTCTCAGAGAGAGTTTGTCGACCCTCTCTGCGGATTCCAAAGGCAGTCCCATCTGGCACGACGTGACAATCTCCTTGGGTACCTGTCTGCTGCATCGGAAACAATACGCCGACGCCGAGGCTGCTTACCTCAGCAGTTTGAAACGTCCGGAAGGTTGGGTCTGGATCGAGACCTTCGACCATCGATCTCGCGCTACGGAGGCCTACGAGGGTTTGCTGAGCATTTATTCGGTCACAGGACAATTGGAGAAGGCAAAGGAGTTGCGAAAAACGCGCCCGCCCGAAATCGCTCCCAAGCCGAGGATTGTTCGGTGATCTTCGGATTCGGTAGGTCGCTGTCAAGAATCCGATTCGCAGGTACGGACGTGCAGGCACGGGGACTGGAAGCGGTTTGATACCATATATCGAGGAGGATACTGCCATGCCGCTTCGCGACCATTTCCGACCACCCGTTAGCCGCCAGGTTTCCTGGGAGGAAATCCACGGCGGATGGCCCATGGTCATTGTCCAGCAATTGAAGAAACAACTTCCGCCCGGATACGTGTCTGCTCCGATGATCCATCTCGGATCGCAGATCGAGATCGACATCGCCACCTACGAGCGGAACGACGCGCCGAGTGATTTTTCGAATCGCGACAACGATGGCGGTGTTGCCACGGCGACTTGGACCGTAGCCGAACCGAGCGTGGCCGTCGAAACGGAGATCCCGGACTACGACGAATACGAAGTGCGCATTTATGACGCGACGCGCGACCGGACGCTGGTGGCCGCCATCGAACTCGTCAGCCCGGCGAACAAGGATCGGCCCGAGAAGCGGAACGCCTTCGTCGGCAAGTGTGCGGCCCTGCTCCAAAAGGGTGTCGCGGTCAGCATTGTGGATGTGGTGACGACACGGCATTTCAACCTCTACGCCCAGTTGATGGATTTTCTGGGGCAGTCCGACCCCACGTTGGGCACCGAGCCGCCGGCGACCTACGCGGCGTCGTGCCGGTGGATTCCGAAAGGGAATCGTGCGATCCTCGAAACTTGGTCACACACGCTGACGGTGGGTCACCCGCTCCCGACGCTCCCGCTGTGGCTAACGCCCGTCCGCGTCGTCCCGCTGGACCTGGAGCTGAGCTACGAAAAAGCCTGCGATGACCTGAGTGTCACATGACTAGCGTCACGCAACTCCTCGAAGTGCGGTACAATGCCACCGGAGGATCGACCCATGCGGGCACCAATCTCTTTCACCTGGGCATCACCATGGCCACGCTGACGATTTCGCTCCCCGAGGCCGTCTTGGCACGGTTGAAGACGCGGGCGGAAGCCGAGGGCACCACGCCCGAAGCGGTCGTCGTCGCCGATGTAGAAAAATCGAATCCACCGAAACCGGGGGAGTTGCTCCGGAAGATTTGCGGGGCCTACTCCTACGGAGAACGCTATGTCGCGAGCCGCGTCGACGAGCTGATCGGTGATGGGTTGATCGGAGAATTGCGGGGCCGTCCCAATGGATGACCTCTTCGTCGATACATCCGGCTGGGCGACTTGGTGCAGTTCACACGAACGCTTTCACGCGGTCGCAGTCGAGTCGGTTCATCGCATCTGGGGCAGGGGCGGGAAATTGGTAACCACCAGTTACGTGCTGGCCGAACTGACCGGCTTATTCAACCGGATTCGAATTCCTCGGATGAACCAGTTTGAAATCATTGATTCGCTCCAGCGCGATCCGTCCGTCGAAATTGTCCAGATCAAACCGCATTGGATCAACTCGGCTTGGAAGCTTTGGCATGCCCGGCCGGACAAGGATTGGTCGCTCGTCGATTGTGCGAGTTTCGTCGTCATGGAAACCCGGAAGATCACCGTGGCTTTGACTTCCGACCATCACTTCGAACAAGCGGGCTTCGCCCCGTTGCTGAAATGAACCCTGCCGAGTTACTCCCGCTGGTGTACGCGGAGTTGCGGAAGCTCGCGGCGGCGAAGCTGACCCACGAGTCGGGGCATTCTCTGGATGCCACGGCACTGGTTCACGAAGCGTATTTGAAGTTGGTCGGCGATCAACAGTTCGACGGGCGTGAGCACTTTTTCGGGGCGGCCGCCGAAGCGATGCGGCGGATCCTCGTCGATCAAGCCCGCGTTCGGAATGCCTTGAAGCGCGGCGGCGGGGCGAACCGGCAAGAACTGGAATCGGGGCACCGCATTGCCTCGCCCCCCGATGAAGAGTTGCTCGCACTCGATGAGGCGCTCAATCGTTTCGCGGAAGCTCACCCGGATCACGCGGAACTCGTGAAGTTGCGGTATTTCGCCGGATTGTCCGCCGATGAAGCCGCCGCAATTCTCGGCATCTCGCCGAGTACCGCCGACCGCCAGTGGACGTTCGCCCGCGCTTGGTTGAAGCGAGCGATCGGTTAAGCTCACACCAAACTCAACCCCATGCGGCGTGGCAACCTGCTGACGGGTGCCGACCCTTCGCCACTGACCAATTCGCAGGTGCGGGCCGCCCCGAAGAGCGTGAACCCGCTGGCTTCGGCGATGTCGACCGTCAAAATTTCACCGACGAGCCGATCCGGCCCATCGAATACCGCGATGTGATCCGTCATCGTCCGGCCGATCAACTGACGGATGCCTCCCGGCGCTGATTTCACTCCTTGCCGACTCGGCCCTTCCACCAACACTTCGACCGCTTGGCCGATCATGGCTCGGGAGTCGTCCAGGCTCCGTTCGTTCTGCAACATCAGCAGATCGTGGTTGCGTCGCTTCTTCACCTCGTCGGGCACGTCGTCCGGGTAGCGCTCGGCCGCTTTCGTACCGGGCCGTTCGCTGTACTTGAAGATGAACGAGTTCTTGAACTTGGCGCGGTCGACGATGTCCATGCTCTTCTGGAAACTGGCGTCGGTTTCGCCGCAAAATCCGACGATGAAGTCGGACGACACCGCCACGCCGGGGACGCGTTCCCGGCTCCGGTGCAGCATCTCCCAGTAGTCTTCGATGGTGTAGAGTCGCTTCATGCGGCCCAGCACCTCGTTGCAACCGCTCTGCACCGGCACGTGCAAATACTTCACCATCTTGGGCAGATCGCGCACGGCGTCGAGCAAGTCGTTGGTCATGTCCTTCGGAAAGTTGGTCACAAACTTGATGCGGCGCAGCCCGGCGACATCGTGGATGCGAAGGATCAAGTCGCTGAAGCGCGTCCGCCGGCCGTCGCCGTGATCGTAGACGTAGCTGTTCACTGTCTGGCCGATCAGCGTGACTTCTTTGCAGCCTTGATCGACGAGGATTTTGACCTCGTTCAAAATCGAATCGGGGTGCCGCGATTGTTCCGGCCCGCGCGTACTCGGTACGACGCAATAGGTGCAGAACTTGTCGCAGCCGATTTGAATGCGGACGTACGCTTGGAACGGGGTGCTGCGCATTTCCGGGTCGCGGGTCGGATCGTAACTCTCGAAGCTCATCTCGACATCGTGGCGGTTGGAATCTTTGCGACCCAAACTCACGGCCAGTTGTGGGGCACGGGTCTCCTGAATCGTGCGCACGAGTTCGGGGATCTTCGCCAGTTGCCCGGTACCGACGACGAGATCGATATAGGGTGCCCGGTCGCGGATCTGGTCTTGATCCTTCTGGGCCATGCAGCCGATGACACCGATGACTTTATCCGGGTTGGCGAGTTTGTACGGTGCGACGCGGCCGAGGGCGGAGTAGGTTTTGTCCTCGGCGTGTTCGCGCACCGAGCAGGTGTTGAACAGCATCAGGTCGGCGAGCGACGCATCGTGCGTGAGCGTGTAGCCGTCGCGCTTGAGAGCACCGATGACGAGTTCGCTATCGAGTACATTCATCTGGCAACCGACGGTTTCGATGTAGACAGTCTTCGGGGTCATGGTCGGGATTCCGTTGTACGACGGGGCCGAGGAATAGACGACCAGTTTAGATAGGGGTAGAGGAGAGGCGAGCAAGCCGGATTCTTTTGAGCAGTTCAGAATCGGGCATCTGACGTTGGCCCGCTCGCAGTGGTACCGGAATTTGGCGTGTCGACCAGTTGCCAGTATTTGGGAAGTTCCGTTTGCAGATATTTCTCGTCACAAACGTGTAACAGCGGTGTTCGTTTTGGAATAAACTGTTCGTGTTTCGCGTCCTGTCAGACTCTCGAGTCGTCGAACCCGATGACTTCCCACATTCCGGAGTCCAGATCATGGCCAGTGGAATAGGTACTCGAGGCACTCAGGTCGTCGTGGTGTTGGCCACCGCAGCCGGGATCTACTTCGCCTGGCCGCACGTGAAGAAGTGGATCGATCAACCGGCACCGCACCTGAAGGCCACCGCACCGATCCCGGTGTCGCCCCTCGGTTCGTCGCTCGAGAAGCGGATGAGCAACGGGATGACATCCGCTGAGCTGCGGGACTCGCTGATCGAGAAATCGCAAAAGTCCAAAGGCACTCAGCCGACTCTTGCAGAATGGATGCAGTTGACAACGGACGATTACGCGGCTGTGCAAACTGCTATAAAAGCGAATCCTTCCCACCTTACGCCGTCGGAAACAAGCACCCCGTCCCCTTTTTCGATCCCGAAAGACAAACTGATTACGCCGCATCAAACTGCGGGCGTCGGCGCGTATTTGCAGCAACTCAAAGAGAGTGCCATCAGTAAGCCGGCCCTCGCTGGAGAGAAGAAATACCTTTTGGAGGAAGTTGTCGAGCTCGTGCAACCGGCCGTGCCGATGATCCAAGTGAGACAGACAGTGAAGTGTGTGATCGCCCACACCGTTCTCAGTCCGAATACGAAGACGCCGGTGACGACTCGTCACACGGTGGAATTGGAGACGGGTGGATCCGGATCCGGGTTCTTCATTGATGCGAATGGACACGTCGTGACCAACTGCCACGTGGCGGGCCCGCCTAAGCCCAGGCTGGTACTGGAATTGGCGTTCCAGAAACTGGGGATGAATAAGGAGGACACGATCTATTTAGTTGGGGAGCCCGAACTGCTGAACCAGCAAATCACCTTGGTGATTCAGGGCAAGCACCGGCCCTTTGCCAAGTCCATAAAGGCAGTCGGCCCAGCCGAGGCCGAGCGGCCGTTCGAACTCCCTGCCGAACTCGTCGGATACGACTCCCACTCCGACTTGGCCGTCATCAAGGTGAATGGCTGCACGTTCCCGTATCTGACATTCGCTGACCCGAACGGGATGAAAGTCGGGCAGGCGGTCACCAGCGTCGGGTATCCGAAAGGTGACGCGATCCCGGGGCCCCCGACTGCCATTGGCGGCACAATCAACGGGCTGGACCGCACACCGATGCGCGGTGACCAAGCCGATTCGGTACAGCATTCGGCCACCATCAACAATGGGAACTCGGGTGGTCCGCTGATCAACCGGGAAGGACAAGTGGTGGGGGTGAACACTTACGGCTTCGCCGACACCTCGGTTCAGAACATCAATTTCTCCCGAGGCCCTCGGACGACGGCACCGTTCGTAGAACAACTCATCCGGCACGGGAGAGTCGTTCGTCCCGATACAGGGTTGAGGGTGATGACACCGGATTTCCGGAGCGATACGGTAGCCCGAGATGTGAATTTGACCTACGCCACGGCCGTCGCCGTCTTCGGCATCGTCGGAGAGTCGTCGGCCGAGCTCACAGACATCATTCTCCAGGTTAACGGCCGCTCGGTGACGACCGAGGGCGAGTGGAACGACGCGCTCGGGTTGCTGGAAAAAACCCGCCCCGCCTCCCTCCGACTTACCATCAAACGGGCCCCGGCGAGTCTCCGGGCCGAGGCGGTGAAGAAACAGGTCGACTGGGCTGTCGTTCTGCGGGCGGCGTGGGAGGCGAAGGAAACCGACATCACGATTGCTCTGAAGTGGCCGCAGTGACTGCTCGATTGGAAATGAGGTCAGGCTTACTCACTCACGCTGGCCGGCTTACCTACACTTCAATGACTCAACTGTAGAGCCACCCATGCGAATCGTCTCCCTGTTGCCGAGTGCCACCGAGATCGTCTGCCAGCTTGGATTGGGCGATCAACTCGTCGGCGTCACCCACGAATGCGATTTCCCACCGTTCGTGACCGCGCTCCCGAAAGTGACCCGGACGCTGATCCCGCACGACGCCCCGAGCCGGGAAATCGACGGGTTGGTTCGGGAACGATTGAAGACCCAGAAAGCACTCTACTCCCTCGATATGCCGTTGCTCAAGGAACTCCGCCCTAATTTGATGGTGACGCAAGCCCTGTGCGACGTTTGCGCGGTGTCCGAAGAGGAAGTGATGGCGGCCGCATGCTCACTGCCGGGCCAGCCGAAGGTCGTGAATTTGGAGCCGATGCGGCTGTCGGAAATGTACGATTGTATCCGGCTGGTCGGCGAAGCGGCCGGTGTCGCCGACCGAGCGAGTCAAGTCATCGGGGAACTCCAAGCCCGTGTCGACGCGGTGGCGAATCGCACCACCGGGATTGGCTACCGACCACGCGTGGTGTTGTTGGAGTGGATCGACCCGCCGTTCTGCTCTGGGCATTGGTCGCCCGAATTGATTCGCCTGGCAGGCGGTGTCGAAGGCATCGGCCGCGAAGGGGAGCCGAGCCGCAAAATCAGTTGGAATGAAATCGTGGCGTGCGATCCCGAAGTCTTGGTTATTGCCTGTTGCGGTTTCAACACCGAACGGACTCTGCAAGATCTGCCGATTCTGCGGGGGTATTCGCACTTCGCCGAGTTGTCGTGTGTGCGTGCTGATCGTGTTCACGTTGTCGATGGAAATTCCTACTTCAGTCGCCCCGGCCCACGCCTCGTCGATAGCTTGGAAATCCTCGCCCACCTGTTGCACCCCGATGTTCACCGGCTGCCGTCTGGGTTGCCCGGGGTGGAATGAGAATAATTCGGGGTTGGGGTTCACAAGTTTTTTATTCAATTTGTACTATCACTTTCCAGCGTCTCCGCTTGCCGGAGCGTTGCACTTCTGGCAAGCTAAGCCTATCCACGTCACGTACACCGATCTGTGAGACCGCCGAATGGAAGCGATTGGAAAGTTCTACACGAACGAATGGTTCTTCGCGATCCCCATGACACTGATGACGTTCATCGCATTCGCACTCGTCATCTGGCGTTGGCTGCTGAACCTGAATAGCGACATGCCACTGGATCCGTTGCTGATCGATGTGCAAGAGAACCTGAAACAAAAAGGCCCGAAAGCCGCGCTGAACTTCTGCCGCGAAGAAAAGGGGCTGATCCCGAGTCTGCTCTACGTCGCCGGTCTCGAAGCGGCCGAGCAAGGTGTCGCGGCGATGCGTCGGAGCATGGCGAGCGCCGTCGAACTGGAAATCCTGCCGCGCTTGCATTTCCTCCTGCCGATGATTCTGGCCATCGCCAAAATCAGCACCATGGTCGGACTGCTCGGTACCGTGATCTCGATGATCAACACCTTCAACAAAATCTCGTCGGACTCGGGCAACCCGGCCGGTGTGACCAGTTCTGCCGGGTCGATCGGGCTGGCCCTGTTTGCTACCGCACTCGGATTGCTCACGGCTATTCCGCTGGTGTTCTGCCACGTGCTGTTCAAAGCGTGGATCGGGAAATTCGAAACCAAAATGAAGATCGCCAGCCAGAAGTTGATCACGCTGGTTCTGAACGCCAAGAACAACCCGGACGGCGACGCGTCCGAAGTCGAAGAAATTGAAGAGCAGACTCAGGGACGCGCGAAAGTGCGGTAGTCCGTTTCACTTGGCCGAGAGACTGCACCATGGCTTCGCGCGGGGAAAACTTCGACGTCTTCCTGTTGGTGGGCGACACGGTCTACAAGGGCGTGCCGTACCACGTTCTCTGTGGCTGGGCGGAGCAGGGCCGCGCGAGCGCCGACGACAAAATCCGCCCGGCCGGTTCCACGGCCCCGTGGATGCGCATTGCCGACCATCCGAAGGTGTCGGATTTTCTCCGACGGATCACCAAACCGAAGCCGACATCGGCCATTCCCGTGGCCACGGCAATCGCGAGCGGAAGCTACCCCTCAGAACCGGCCGAAGCCATCGATATGGATCGGTGGAAGAAGATGCCGGAGGACGACGACGACGATGTGGACATGATTCCGCTCATCGACGTCAGCCTCGTGCTGCTGATTTTTTTCATGCTCACCACAGCGGTGTCGTCGGTCTCGCCGGTGCGCGTGCCAGGGATGAAGAACGCCGGGACGTTGAGCAAAGATCCCGACGCCGTGACGATCTTCCTCGACAAGCGCCCCAACGGCGACGTCTTTTACGGCATCGGCGTCGGCGCCGTATCGCCATCGAAAGACAACGCCAACCTCCAATCCGTCGGCGACCTGTCGAATCGGCTCGATTCGCTCCTGCAAACGGTCTCCCGGCCACCGGAAGTGCGGATCGCCTGCCACGTCGAATTGCAGCGGGCCTACGTCAAGCAAGTGGCCCAAGATTTGGAACGCCGACGGTTGAAGGGTACCATCCTGTCTTACGCGGCCGAAGTGAACGAGGTGAAGAAATGACCCCCTCCCCAAGTTGGCAAGTTCGGCATCTGGGCATGCCCGAAGGCGAAACCCTGGTGAACGCCGAGAAAGTTCTCGAAGGGCTGCGCGACGGCGACTGGGAACCGTCGGACGACGTGCGCGGGCCGGGGGAAAGCGAATGGATCCAGATCCAAGATCATCCGCACTTCATCGACGCCGTGGCCGAGATGGGGCCACCGCCACCGGAACCGGTGGACGAATCGCGGCTCGACATGAACCCGATGATCGACGTGGCCCTCGTGCTGTTGATCTTCTTCATCCTGACCGCGACATACACCTCACTGCGGCGCTCCATCAGCCTGCCACCAGCCCCAACCGACGGGGCTACGGCTTCGGTTAATCAAAAAGACATTCAAGATCGCGTCTTCCGCATGAAGGTGAGTCTCGACACCAACGGTACCACGGTCATCAAAATCGATGACCGCTCGGTGAGCCTCGATAGTATCGACCGCGAATTGAAAGAGCACGTCCGGAACTCCGGCCGCAAAGAAATGCATTTGACGGTGGCCGACGATGTCCCGTGGGGCACTGAGGCGAAGATCTATGATGCTGCTCGCGGAGCCGAGATCCACCAAATTTATTGGCCGAAGGGCAAGTGATTCGGATGTCGAGCGCGGTTTCCGTTTCCACGCTCGACATCCGTCTCGCAGCTCATTATCGCTTCAATTTCTGGGACACGACGACGATTTTCGACACCCCACCGCGTACCGTCACCTCGAACTTCGTTTCTTCAATTTGATCGGCTTGCTTGTTCCCGTAGGCCACTTCCAACCGGGAGAGTTCGGCTTCCAAATCTCTGGGGAAGAACGCGAAGAACGACGCTGGCGTGAAGTTCATGTTGAGGGCGGCAGAGACTTCTGTGACGGATTGCTTGCGGAAGTCGCAGAATTGAATCTGGCCGGCCAGTTTCATCCACTCCTTCTCTTCGACGAAATTCCCCGGTTTTGGATTGATGAGGTCTTTGAACACGTAAGCCGTTTTGCCATCGGGTGGAATCGGAACCACGATGACCGCTTTGAGCGTCGCCAACTGGTTCAAGTAATCGCGGCCGCTGCTGGTGACGAACTGCATTGTCCAGCGCATCGAGCGTTGCCGGGTACTGTCAGCACCCTTACCACCCACGCCGGAACCCTTATTATCGGTACCGCTGCCATCGCCACCGGGCGTGCCGCGCTTGGAACCGGGGTTGAGCAACGTGTCGCGCACTTTTTTATCGAAAGTGGTGTAGGGGGCAACTTTCTCGGTCGTGAGCGGAACCACCGAATCCGGATCGTCGATTTTCAGCCTCTCTTCGAGCTCCTTTTTGATTTCGGGAATTAATTCGGGGTGCGGTAACGACTCGAAGTCTTCTGGCGTGGGGGCGGAGGCACCGAGGGTGATCGGATTCTCTTGGCCGCCGAGTCCTTCGGAACCTTCGCCGCTATCGTCGGTGCCGTCGTTGGCGAGAGCAATCGGAACCGGATCTTGCTTGGGGCCCGTATTGGAGAGGTAGGAGATCGCCAAGATCAACGCGAGAATCCCCGCCATGATGAGAGCCGAGCTGACGTACGAAATGGGCATCTCGAAGCGCGGCGAATGCAATTGCCAGAAAGTGTCTTCGCCCGGTTCGGTCTGGTCGGCCACGGCGACATCCAACTCGTCGTCGTGTTGGTCGAGATCGGTACTCATCGGCAAGCTCCCCGCGGGTGGTTGTTCCGCAACTACAACTTAGCCGATGGCGGGTTCGTTTGCAAAGGAAAGTTGATTCCATTCCCAGTCACCAAATTCGCTGGGCCGTACCGGCCCAGATGACAAAGACGATCCCGCTGCACGTGGCCAGCCGCAATCCGTGAAGCCAGTCGTAACCGTCCAGCAGCGGATGGAAGATCGTCGTAACTAATTTGGGGAACGACCACATCACCAGTCCGAGAATGGCCCACCATACGGCCAAGGGGCCGATCGCTGCCAATACCGCGAAAACCATTTCGCCCCCAGAATCGCTGGTCACGTGCATCTGGCGGGGAACCGCGAGAATCCGCTCGTAATAAGCGCGGTCGGCATCCGGCATCGGCAGTGTACTCGCTTTGCGCATCGCGTCATATTGCGCTCTTGTTTTCGCGATTCTCTCACCGGTCGGCCAACCGTCGCGTTCCGAACGGATGGCGTGATTGAACTCGAGACCGGCGTAATTCCCAGCGATGAGGGCTGGCCCGAACAGCAATCCGAAGAGCAGTGACCCATTGACGATCAGAATCGCCGGGTAGACGAGCCAGCGTCTGGCCCCGAGCGGTTGACCCTTTTCGTGCGCCAGTTCGACGGTCGCCCGACCGAGCAAATAGGCTAGCAGCAATGTGAAGCCGAGTGTCACCGGGGCGAGGAGCGTCAGCCCGAACGTCAGGTAGGGTAACCGCCAATCTTCCGGCCCACGCCAAAGGGTGGCCAACACGCCACGCGATTTCCGGCGTAGTTCCCGCAGAAACTCTTTGCCGTCGAACGGGGCGACCCCGTTGGTAAATGCTTGAGAATTGACACCGACGTTGGCCCACTGGTTCGGAGGGCCGAGACGGGCGAGCACGGCTTCCAATTCTTCAAGTGTCACCGGCCGGTTCACGTGGGCGAACTCGGTGTCGATATGCTCTTGCACATCGGCGGTGACTTCCTCGGACGAGACATCCGGATGGGCCGCGAGAGCCACCCGCACTTGCGTGAGGTAGTCGTGCAATCTGCCGGCGGCGGAGTCGGTCAAAACCGTCATGGCGAAGGCTCCGGTCATGGTGTCTGCCCCGTGGAAACGTGGTCGATGCCGTCGCGCACCTCGGCCCAAGCCGCGAGCATGTGCGCTAGCATCTGCTGACCTTTGATTGTGAGAAGGTAATATTTTCGAGCGGGGCCTTCGGTCGATTCCACCAACGTGGTCTCGACCAAACCCTCTTTTTTGAAGCGGCTGAGGATCGGGTAAATGGTACCTTCGCTCATCACGAGTCCACCGACCCCGGATAAGCGTTTGACGATGTCGTAGCCGTAGAGGCGGTTCCCCTTCAGGGCGGCCAGAACGCTCAGTTCGAGCAGCCCTTTCCGCATCTGTGTGATCCAATTGGGGAAGAAGTCGGAGTCCATGAAGTAACTATATGCTGATGCAAGGTAGCTGTCAATAGGCCAGCCGTAGTTTTATCGGTTCAAGAAACGAAAAAGGCCGGAACGTGGTCGTTCCGGCCCTGGCAGGCGTCAGTTCGTCACCCGGCTCATTTACTTTTTCAGTTCGACTTTCAACCCTTTGAGTGGCTTGCCTTCTTTGTCCGTGAAGCGGGCGCAACCGCTCCATTGCTGGCTCGCATTGACGACTTTGAACACCAAGACGTTGCTCCCCTTTTTGAGGGCGAGGCCGTCGTAGGAATTCTGATCTTTGTCGGTGGCGCGTTCGTCGGCGACTTTGCCGACTTCTTTGCCGTTGAGGTAGACTTTGCACTGGTCGTCGCTGCCGATTTTCAGCGACACGTCTTTGACGTCATCTTCGCAGACGACGTAGGTCACGGCGTACCCGACGGCCCGTTCGGTCTCTTTGCCGACGAAAGCATTGAAGTCGAAGAAGTATTCCGTGGCGGTGTGCTTCTTCCAAGTGAGTTCGGTTTCGCCGACCTTCACTTTGTCGCCGTCTTTCGGCGCGAGTTTGGCTTCATCTTTGACTTGTTCTTTGTCATTGGCCGCACCGGGTTCTTCACCTTCGGCCAATGGAATCGGCGCGAGCAACAGCCATTCCTTGATGAATCCTTCTTCGTCGATCGACTTCGCGTCTTCCGCGCGACTCAGTGAAACGACACCGAACGCCAAAACCGCCACGAAGCTCAGAGCCTTGGTCCACGACATGATCCGTCTCCTAAAAACAGGGTGATCCGAACCGCACGCTGATGGGATACGTTGCCTGCATGCGGCGAAGTGATGATAGGAAAGCGAGCCATGAAGTGCATAAAGGATCGGAGAAATCGCTAAAATAGACCCAATGCGAGCCGATCCCCGTGAGGGGACGGGTGAAGCGAACCAGATCACCCGTCCCCTCACGGGGACCGGCTCGCATTGGATAAAAATCGTCGTTACTTCTTCACTTCGTACTCCGCGTCGATCACGTCGTCTTTCTTGTCGTTGCCGCTGGGTGTCGGTGCCCCTTCTGGAGCGGCCCCTTGGCTGTTCAGGTGTTGGGCCATGGCCTGGGCTGCCGTTTCGAGTTCACTCACTGCTGTCTTGATAGCATTTGGGTCAGTGCCTTTGATGGCGTCTCTGACTTTATCCACGGCTTTGACGACCACGGACTTATCGGCCTCGCTCATCTTGTCGCCCGACTCCTTCAGCAACTTCTCGATTTGGAAGACTTTGTTTTCGCCTTCGTTCTTGGCCTCGGCGAACTCGCGCTTGATCTTGTCGTCGCCGGCGTGGATCTCGGCATCGCGTTTCATCTTCTCAATTTCCGAGGCATTCAACCCGCTCGATTGCTCGATCCGGATCTTGCTCTCTTTGCCCGTGCCCAAGTCCTTCGCTTGGACGTTGAGAATTCCGTTGGCGTCCAAGTCGAACGTCACCTCGACTTGGGGCGTGCCACGGGCAGCCGGGGGGATGCCGTCCAAGTGGAAGTTGCCGATCTTCTTGTTATCTACGGCCATCGGCCGCTCGCCTTGGAAAACCTGCACTTCAACGGAGGGCTGGCTGTCGGCCGCCGTGGTGAAGACCTGGCTCTTCTTCGTCGGGATCGTCGTGTTCCGCTCGATGAGCTTGGTGAACACGCCGCCCAAGGTTTCGAGACCGAGGCTGAGCGGGGTCACGTCGAGCAGCAGCAGTTCGGACTTCGAACCGAGGAGCAGTTGGGCCCCTTGGATGGCGGCGCCGACGGCGACGACTTCATCCGGGTTGACCCCTTTGTGCCCCTCTTTGCCGAAGACGTCCTTCACCAGTTGCTGCACGCGCGGCATCCGCGTCATGCCACCGACCATGACAACTTCGTCGATCTGCGACGGTTTCAGGCCCGCATCTTCGAGGGCTTTGAGAACCGGGCGCTTGCACCGCTCGATGAGGTGCTCGACGAGGCGTTCGAGTTGGTTCCGCGTGATCGCTTGCATCAGGTGCTTCGGCCCGCTGGCATCCGCCGTGATGAACGGCAAGTTGACGTCGGTCGAAGTGGCCTGACTCAAGTCTTTCTTGGCCCGCTCGGCCGCTTCCTTCAGCCGCTGCATCGCCATCGGATCTTTGCGGAGGTCGATGCCGTTTTCCTTCTTGAACTCGTCGGCGAGGAAGTCGATGATGACTTGGTCGAAGTCGTCTCCGCCCAAGTGCGTGTCGCCGTTGGTGGAGTTCACTTGGAAGTTGGCGACGCCGTCGATGTCGTAGAGTTCGAGGACGCTGATATCAAACGTACCGCCACCGAGGTCGAACACGGCGATTTTTTGATCTTTGCCGGTCTTGTCCAAGCCGTACGCCAGGGCTGCGGCGGTCGGCTCGTTGATGATCCGCATCCGCTGCTTGGTTTTTTGTTTGGTCTTCGGGTCTTCGATTTCCCATTCCGTCTCGAAGCCGGCGATTTGAGCCGCGTCGATCGTGGCTTGGCGTTGGGCATCGTTGAAATACGCTGGAACGGTGATGATCGCCTTGCGAACCGTGTGACCGAGGTAGGCCTCGGCCGACTCTTTGAGCTTGCGAAGGATCATGGCCGAGATTTCGGGTGGCGTGAAGTTCTTGCCGTCGACATCAACTTTGACGAGGTCGGTACGGCCGCCCGCGATCTTGTACGGGACGAGCTTTTCTTCGGACTCGACTTCTTCGTGCCGGCGGCCCATGAACCGCTTGATGCTGTAGATCGTTTTGGTGGGATTGGTGACAGCTTGTCGCTTGGCAGGATCACCAACGAGCCGCGTACCATCTTTTGCGAATGCGACGACCGAAGGAGTGATCCGGTTGCCTTCTTGGTTGGCGATGACCTTCGCTTCGCCCCCTTCCATGACCGCGACGACTGAATTCGTGGTGCCGAGGTCGATCCCGATGATTTTTTCTTCAGCCATGTTCGGTATTCCTCAAATGTTTGTGTTTTGAATAGCAATCGTGTTTTGTCGAACAGACAATAACAAGCAACTGGCAGGCCAAAATTATTGGTCGGCGAATTTCGAAGTGACAGAATGATCCAAGTCGTTTTGTAGCAATGTTTTGTGGTAATATTTTTTTAATCCAGATTCTAGAGTGTTATCAGTTGCTGCCATTCCGGCACGCCAATCCCTGCATCCGACCATTTAGCCGCTTTTATCAAATCGTCGAAATCGTCCCGATTCGTCCTTTTCTCGCATTCCGGTGTCGGATTCGTTGACGCTGCATTCCCGCGACTGTAGGTTGATGGCAGGCCGAACTTTACGCCCCAAACTACTGCACCGTCAGGCGCGATATGAGCACCGCCGGCAATTTGAAACAACTCCGCGGGCAGATCGACAAACTCGATCTGGAGATCCTGCAATCTTTGTCGAAACGAGCTGGGATCGCCGCTCAAATTGGCAAAGTGAAATCTGAAACCGGCGGCGAGGTTTTCTCGGCAGCGCGTGAAGAAGAAGTCCTGGCGAACATTCTCAAAGCGAGCAAAGGGCCGCTTCCGGAGGTGACCCTCAAAGCGATTTTCCGCGAATTGATCAGCGGGTCGCGGGCGATCCAATCGATTCAACGCGTCGCATTCCTCGGGCCGGAATACAGTTACAGCCATTTGGCCGCTATCGAACGGTTCGGGCAATCGTCCGAGTACTCCCACGTCGGGTCGATCCAGGCCGTCTTCGACGAGGTGGCCCGCAAGCACTCCAATTTCGGGGTCGTCCCGCTCGAAAACAGCACCGACGGCCGCATCGCCGACACGCTCGATTGTTTCATCCGCAATCCGACCGTGAAAATTTGTTCTGAAATTCGGATGCGCGTCCACCACCATTTGTTGGCGAATTGTCAGCCGTCGGAAATCCGCCGCGTGTACAGCAAAGCCCAAGCACTGTCGCAGTGTCGGCAGTGGCTCAGCAAGAACTTGCCGAACGCCAGTATGCACCCGGTGAACAGCACGGCCGATGCCGCCCGGTTGGTGCAAACGGAGCCGTTCGCCGCCGCCGTGGCCAGCCGTCAGGCCGGTGTCCGGTACGGATTGAAGACCATCTTCGCCGCGATCGAAGATCACCCGGAAAACGAAACGCGATTCGCCGTGATCGCTTTGCAAGACAGTACTCGTACTGGCCACGACAAAACCGCGCTGATCTTCCAAGTATCGCACACCCCGGGAGCACTCGCGGACGTGCTGAACGTGTTCAAATCCAATAAGATCAACCTGACTTGGATCGAATCGTTCCCGTACCGGGAAGCCAAAGGGGAATACGTGTTCTTCGTCGACTTCGAAGGTCATCGCGACGACCCGAAAGTGAAGAAGACCGTCAAGCATCTCGAAGAGATCTGCGACGCCGTCACCCCGCTCGGGTCGTATCCGATCTCGGCGACTTCGGAAGAGTAGTCGCGTGGACGACGCGGCGAGCTTCGCCAGGGGCGTTGCCCCAGGCTGAGAACTCCCAGCCCTTCGGGCTGAAGATGGCGAGAGTGATCGATATGACCACAGACTCTTTGGAAGCACCTCGCGGTCGTTTCGACTACGAAGGCGAACCCCTTCTCAGACAGTTCTTCTCGCCGGACGATCTCCGCTTGCACCCCGAAGAATACGCTGCGCGACACTCGCATGAGTGGGGCTGTTTCTCATTCCATCTCTACCGCTACAGCGACGTTGAACTCGGCAATTGGATCCGCTCGGTTGGCGCATTGCTGTTCAACATCGAAGAAGTCGCGCGATGCCAAGAAAAGTATCTGTCTCCAGCCGAACTTGCTCGTGTCCGATGCCGCGAATCCGAAGAATTCTAAACTGATTGTCAACGACCTCCTGTCCCCCGAACTGAAACACCCTCTCATGATCCTCGTCCTCCGGCCGGAAGCCACTCTTGAACAGATCGATCATGCCGTCGAGCGGATCCGGGAACTCGGGTTCACCCCGCACCTGAGTCGGGGCGAACGGCGCACCATCATCGGTGTGATCGGCGACGAAACGAAGCCGAACGCGGAGATGCTGCTCCAGATCCCGATGATCGAGCAAGCCATCCCGATTCTGAAGCCGTTCAAGCTCGCGTCGCGCGAGTTCAACAAAGAAGACAGTGCCGTTTACGTCGGGAAAGTGCGGATCGGTGGTGGCAGCTTGGCGATGATCGCCGGGCCGTGCGCCGTGGAGAGTTACGAAGTCATGGATACCGTGGCACGCTACGTCAAAGCCGGCGGCGCGAACATCCTGCGCGGCGGAGCATTCAAGCCGCGGACCAGCCCATATGCGTTCCAAGGCATGGGAGAAGACGGCTTGAAGATCCTCAAAGATGTCGGTCAGAAATACGAGCTGCCGGTCGTCACGGAAGTAATGGATCCACGCCAAGTGGATTTGATCGGCCGGTACACCGACATGTACCAAGTCGGCGCCCGAAACATGCAGAACTTCGACCTGCTCAAAGAACTCGGCAAAACGAAAATCCCGGTGCTGCTCAAGCGTGGTATGAGCGCCACGGTCAAGGATTTGCTGATGTCGGCGGAGTACATTTTGGCCGAGGGGAACATGAGCGTGGTGCTCTGCGAACGGGGCGTGCGGAGCTTCGAAGATAGTACCCGCAACATGCTTGACCTCAGCGCCGTGCCCAACGTGAAGGGCCAAAGCCACCTGCCGATCATCGTCGATCCGAGCCATGCCACCGGCCGGCCTGACCTGATTCCGAGCATGTGCCGGGCAAGTGTCGCCGCCGGTGCCGACGGCGTGCACGTGGAAGTGCACAGCTGCCCCGAGAAGGCCATGTCCGACGGTCCGCAGGCACTGCTCCCGCACCAGTTCTTGGACCTGATGGGCGACTTGAACAAGTTAGCCGACGCGCTGGGACGCAGCTTTTGGAAGGAAAGCGCAGCGTGATTAATTAGGGTTTGAGGAGATACTTTGTCCCAGTCAATGAATCCCAAAAACCTTCCGGCAAGCTTACGTCCACTGCTCCCGTTATTTGAAAAATGGGGACATGTCGGAAGCGACAGCGGACGCTACACCTTGATGGATCGCGCGTTGAAAGACCCCAACGAAATGGCAGAATTAAAAGCCTGGCACACAGAGTGGTCGCAGATCGATATTAAGACCTACGGCGAGTGGTACGATGGTTCTTTGAGCGAGTGCTACGAACGAGCAAAGGTCTATTTCACAGATATGCTGCTATACGGCGAACTGGAAATTGATAAGCGTTAAGATTGATTCTAACTTGGTGGTCGAAATCGGCCCTCGAACAGCAAACTTTCCCGCAGTAACAATCTTGATTCCCCGTTCAGGTCGAGAACTGCGATCGTCGCCAAACCTGTTTTCGTTTTGCCGAAGAGTATCGTTCCTTCCCAGCGGAAATGGCGGCTCCAGCTCTGCTTTCGCGGGTGAAACAGCGGAGCGAGTTTGCCTTGCACCAACCCGGTTAAATTTGGGCCTTTGCTCCAATTGCATTCCGAACAGGCCAGGCAAAGATTTTCTAGGTCGTCGTTCCCGCCGTGTTGTTTGGCGATGATGTGTTCGATGTGAAACGATTGAAACTCGTAGTCGATTTGATGAATTCGACAGTATTCGCAGCGGTTCTTCGCTCGCTCTCGAACAAATAGTCGAGTGGTCGGGCTGATCATTCCGCGAGCATCCGACGGGCGCGGGATTTCAAAATCGCCATAAATGTCGCGTAGTTCACCAGTCGGCCGTATTCCGCTCGTTCCGAGGAGTTCAATTCCCCTTCGGTGTGTCGACCGGCGAGATCATCGACGCGGGCTTGCACCAGCGGATCAGGTTTCAGCTCGATCAATCGCCTCGCAGACTCCGGCGTCAGGCAATCGCCGAGCGGTGCGACGAGTCGATCAAGAGTCACGGTGCTTCCCAAGGTTTCCATATCGCTATCATACCTTCTTGCCGGAAATGTGCCAAGAACTTTGTTCTCCGGTTTCCATTCACCTGTGTTCCATCCTCCCCGAGATCGCATGCGTCCCAAATTTATCGCCGGCAACTGGAAAATGTACACCACCCTCGCGGCGGCCAAGGAGTTGGCAGCGGCGGTGGCCAAGGGTGCTCCTGCCGACCCGAATATCCGCGTTGCGGTTTGCCCGCCATCGGCTTGGCTGACGGCAGTGGCGTCCGTGCTGAAGGGTACGGCCGTGTCGCTCGGGGGGCAGAATTGTCACTTCGAAAAAGAGGGGGCGTTCACCGGGGAGTTGTCACCCGCCATGCTGCTGGAAGCGGGATGCCAGTATGTCATCCTCGGGCACAGCGAACGCCGGCACGGCTTCGGTGAAACCGATGCATTGCTGAACAAAAAAACCACAGCCGCCCTCGGTGCTGGTTTGAAAGTCATCTTCTGTATCGGTGAACTCCTCGCCGAACGGGAAGCGAATCAGACGGAAACGGTTCTGGATCGTCAACTCACGGCCGGTCTGGCCGGGTTGACCTCCGAGCAGATGGCGAACGTGGTACTGGCTTACGAACCGGTCTGGGCCATCGGCACCGGTAAGGTGGCCACACCCGAGCAGGCCCAGGCGGCCCATGCGTTTGTTCGCGGCAAAATTCGCACCCTCTTCGGCGAGAAAGTCGCCCAAGCCGTCCTCATTCAGTACGGTGGCTCGGTGAAGCCCGACAACGCTGCGACGCTACTGAACTTGCCCGATGTGGACGGGGCGCTCGTGGGTGGTGCCAGTTTGAAAGCGGATTCGTTCCTCGCCATTGTGGCTGGTGCCGTTCGGTAACGGAACTTCCCTGTTCACCCACGGGATTCGCAATACATTAGCAGCTTAACACCGCCCTGCTCGGGTGCCGGAGGCTCCGCTGTGCCGCTCTTTTCGCTCGCTTGGTACGATTACACCCTCAACGGCGTGTTGATTTTCATCAGTCTCGTCATGTGGCTGCTGATTCTGATTCAAAAAGGAAAAGGCGGTGGCTTGGCCGGGGCGTTCGGAGGGGCTGGCGGCTCAAGCCCGTTCGGCAGCCGAGCGGGAGACGCCTTCACCAAGATTACATTGTATCTCGCGGCAGTGTGGGTGCTGATCATCATGATCAACGTGAGGACCATGCAAGGGAGCAACTTAGACTCGTTAACAGCAAGTCAAAAAGCTGTCCAAAACGATAATCCTCCGCCAATCGATATCAGCCCCTGAGATTCGCACTGTGCTATTGAGTATGACGGGCTCCGGTGAAGCTCAGGAATCGACCCCCGATTTGTCCCTGTCCATCGAGCTGCGCTCGGTCAACAATCGGCACTTGAAAATCGTCGTGCGCGGGAGCGATCCGTTCCCCCAACTTGAAGCCGAGTTTGAAAGAGTCATCCGAAAGACTGTTCGCCGTGGCAGCGTGCATGTTCAAGTCCGGGCGACTCGGTCGACGCCGTCCACCGAGGCCAAACTCAACACAACCACACTCGCTGTATACCTCAAACAGATCGGGCAGGTCTGCTCGGAGAATGGAACGCCCGAACTGTTGCCTCATCTGGCCAGCGGATTGTTGAGTCTGCCGGGAATCGCCACCGAACAAGGTGCCAGTAGGGGCCTACCGGACGACGATTGGCCGCAAGTGGAACGGGTGCTGAACGCTGCACTGGTTCGGTTGCAGAAGGCACGCCAGCAAGAAGGCCAAGCCATGGCCGACGAATTGATGGCTCAGAATGGAGCGATGATCGCGGACCTCGGGCGCGTGAAAGAGCTGATTCCGGGTGTCACCGTGAATTATCGGAAGCGAATCATGGAGCGGGTTCGCCAAGCGGTGGCCGAGGCGGGGATCACCATCGAGCCGGATCAACTGATTCGGGAAGTGGCGATTTTCGCGGATCGAACCGACGTCTCCGAGGAAGTCATGCGGCTTTCGGCACACGCCGAGCAGTTCGCCGAGTTGGTGATAAAAGGTGCAGTCGACGGAGCGGGTCGCCGGCTAGAATTCGTCGTTCAGGAAATGGGCCGCGAGATCAACACCCTGGGTTCAAAAGCGGGCGATGTCGCCATCTCGCGGTTGGTGGTCGAAATGAAAGCCGCCCTCGAAAAAGTGCGGGAGTTGATTCAAAATGTCGAGTGAGCGGCTGGCACCGCTGATCGTCTTGGCCGGCCCCAGTGGAGCCGGCAAAACTACGATTGTGGATCGACTGCTTTCCACGACCAAACTGCCGATTCGCCGGGCGATTACAGCGACCAGCCGGGAACCCCGGCACGACGAAGTTCACGGTGTTCACTATTACTTTTGGACGCGGGACGAGTTCGAGAAGAAGATTGTAGCCGGCCAGATGCTGGAACATGCGATCGTGCACGGTCGAGACTATTACGGTACCCCGACGGCCGAGGTGCAGGGGCCACGCGAAGCGGGTATCGCTGTCATCTTGATCATCGACGTCCAAGGTGCCGAACAAGTCCGGCGGGCCTGCCCGAATGGACTGGTGACAGTATTTTTGATGCCGCCGGTCTTCGATGATTTGGCGGCTCGCCTACGGAAGCGGGGCGAGCCGGAAGAGACCATTCGGCGTCGGCTTGAGAGTGCCGTGCGTGAGTCGGCTTGCATCGGCGAGTTTCAGCACCGGTTAGTCAACGCCGAGGTCGACACGGCGGCGCGAGAATTGGAACGCATCATCGAAAGTCAGTTTCCCCAACCGAGGAGTGCAACGTGCTCGAGCAACTGAAGGAAGAAGAAATCGTCAACAAGGTCGGGGGGCGTTTCAAGCTCTCCACGCTGATTCAAAAGCGGATGGTTCAGCTCAACAACGGCGCGCATCCGCTCGTCGATCTGCGGACGACGGACCGGATGGCCGTGGTGCTCGAAGAAATTCTGCAGGACAAAATTTACCTCGATACTTCGGGCAACATGCACACCATCAGCAGCGATTACACCTCGGGCCTCACCGGGGTTTGATGATCGTGCGGCGAGTCGAACCGGCACGGGCACCGGGGCGTATGGGTTGTAGTGAAATGCCACGTCGGTTTTTTCCTTCCGCCCTGCTACCCGGTGGCTCATGGCCGATACGACGCCTCGATTGAATACCACCCCGCTCGATCCGCAAACGGATTATTCGCCGCTGTCTTGGATGGCGGCCACGTCCTTCAGCGTGGCGATGCTCTTCGCCACGCTCTTGTTGTCCCTGGGCTATTTCGCATTTCGGGAAAGCAAACCGCTCATCGAGCCGTGGCTGTTCGTCTTCCCGATCTTGGGGGTCGTGCTGGCTTTCGCGGCACGCCGGCACATCATCAATTCCGAAAATACCCGCACCGGACTGGAATGGGCCACGCGGGCCTGGTGGATTTGTGTTGTCGGCGGACTCTGTTACGCGGCGTATCTCGGGGCGACGGAATACACGATCCGCGCGGATACCGAGAAACAATTCGTGAGCTGGGCCGACAACCTGACCAAGGTCGATCCCGCCACCCCGAATGACTTGGCACTGTCCACTTCGTTTTACCAAACATTGCCACCGAAGCAGCGGGGCGCATTCTCGCCGAGTAGTACCACGGTGATGCAAGAGCGCTTCGCGCAGGACTTCGTGACGTTCCGTCAAAACAAACTGTTGATGATGATTCTTCGCAACCCCGGGCAGTGCGAACTGAAGCCGCAAGGCCTCAAACAGTGGCAGCAGGTGCCAGGGAAGATCGAGTGCGCTCTCGCCGCGACACTGTCGTGTCCGGAGGGCGAATTCAATCTGATCATTCCGATGATTGCGACTGTAGAATCCGGGAAGCGCGAATGGCAAGTGGCGACGTTCGACGGGTACGTCCAGGATGCCCAAGGGGCCAAGCGAACTCCGTACGGTTGGATGGTCGAATGGCTCGATAAGACCGCACAAAGCACGGTGGATCAATTCTTGCAAGTCGCGTCCGCACGAACCTTACTCGACGGCATTCCCATTCCTATGTTCGTTCCCGATGCCCTTCTGGCACAGCCGTTGGCTTATGAAGTCTTCACCAAAGGCAAGATTTCAAAAGAGACGAGCGAACGGATCGTGTTCACCGCCTACGAGCGTTCAAAAATCACAGGGGCACTGGGTATCTTCTGGCCGACGAGTCCGGAGTATACCAAGGCGCTGCAAAAGGATTTCTTCGTTCAGGTTCCCCTTCCGGATGGAAAAATGATGACGGATGCCACCCGCGAAGATTTCCTCTTCTGCTGGAACAACGTCGCCTTCGACAAGATCACCATGTCGGGACGGACATTGAGCAATTCACCCGATAAGAATAGCATGATTCGATTCTTCCCGGATCGGGTCGAAATCTCGGTTGCGATCGAACTGAAACTGTTGAAGTCCGACCCGAAGAATTCCGCGGCACTCGGGCGGATGGTGTTGACTCTCGACGATCCCGTGATTCTCGCCAAACTCAATGCGGCCCGCGAAGTTGGGTTGAAAGCGGGTCAGTCGATGAACTTCCCGGACGACCTGTCGAGATCGTGTCCTTGGAAGGTGACTCGCATCGAATCCAATTTGAAAATTGTCCGCACGGCTCCTCCACCCGGCGCCGGCCCCCCTGGTGGTGGGCCGCCCGGAGGAATGGAATAAGGTGTCAACGCCGTGGGCCGCCTAGAATGTCTCGGTGTACAGTCCAGACATTCTTACCTCGAGCCGCGCTATGCCCGCCGTCGAACCGCAATCTCCATTCTGCACCATCGACGAAGCCCTGGCCGAGATCAAAGCCGGGCGGATGGTGGTTTTGGTCGACGACGAGCACCGGGAAAACGAGGGCGACCTCGTGATGGCAGCGGAAGCCATCACCCCCGCCGCCGTCAACTTCATGGTTCGGCAAGCCTGCGGACGGCTCTGCGTCGCCTTCGCACCGGCCCACGCCGTGCGACTCGGTTTGGAGCTGTTGCCCGGAGTCAACCTCGACCCCTCCGCAACGCCGTTCACCCACAATTTCGACGCCCGTTACGGGATCACCACCGGCATTTCCGCATTCGATCGAGCACGCAGCATCCAAGTTTGCGCCGATCCCACGGCCGGAGCGGATCAACTGGTGAAAGACAAAGGGCACGTCGATGGGCTGATCGCCCGCTCGGGCGGCGTACTCGTCCGTGCCGGGCACACGGAGGGAAGCGTCGATCTGTGTCGCCTGGCGGGCCTCCGCGAAGTCGGCGTGATCTGCGAGATCCTCAACGAAGACGGCACCATGGCGCGGTTGCCCGATCTTCAAACGTATGGTCGTACACATGGTTTGAAGCTTTGCTCGATTGCGGATCTCATCGAGTATCGTCGGCGTTCGGAAAAACTCATCCAACGGGAAGTCGCGCTGAAACTCCCGACGGAGTACGGTGAGTTCGACCTCATCGCGTACACATCGCTTGTGGATCGTGAGCCGCACCTCGCCCTCACGCTCGGCGGGGTTGGCATCCCCCATGACTCGGGACATGTTGTGAACTGTTGCGAAGAGCCGATCCTCGTGCGGATGCACAGCGAATGCCTCACCGGCGACGCCCTGCACAGTATGAAATGCGATTGCGGGCCGCAGTTGCAATATGCCATGCAGCAAGTGGCGGCGGCCGGGCGGGGTGTCATTGTGTACATGCGCCAAGAAGGGCGTGGAATCGGGCTGCTGAATAAACTCAAAGCCTACAAATTGCAGCAAGAAGAAGGGTTGGACACCGTCGAGGCCAACCAGCGGCTCGGGTTCGCACCCGATCTTCGCCACTTCGGAATCGGCGCCCAAATCCTCCACGACTTAGGTGTACGGCACATACGGTTGCTGACAAACAACCCACGCAAAGTGATCGGCCTGGACGGTTACGGCCTGAAAATCGTCGAACGGGTACCGATCGTGATGGCGCCGGGGGAACACAACCGCGACTACCTCGACACCAAAAAGAAGAAGCTCGGGCATTTGTTGCCGGAGTCGCACGATTAGTTCGCTCAATCTCCGATGCGGTATTTCGCAACGATTTTTGAAGCTTCTTCCGTCGCCCGCGCGAGGGGATGCTTCTTTTTCAGTTCGCCGTAGATGTCGACGAGTTGTTGGATTCCGTTCGCGTTCTCTTTTTGGAATTTCTCGTCGAGCGGGCTGAAACTCCCCGCTTGGGCCATCAGGTAAACGTCGCCTTTACGGATCGGCTCGAACAGTTTGCGAGCTTTCAACTCTTTCGCCACATCGGGGTGCTGCTTCAATTGCTCAGCCAGCGTAGCTCCCTTGGCGGCGAACGACGTGCCCTTATAAGTTTGCGGGATCTTCTCGGCGATGAAGAATGCTGCCAGTGGATCCGATTTCACCTTGCTTTGCGCTTCGGACAATAGGATCTGGGCCGGTGCCAAGATGGCCGCGACCAATGCTTTGGCCACAGCCGCCACCTCAAAGTCAGCTGATGTCAGGTGCGGGTTCAGTTTCGGCACCGAATCTAAAATGGGAACTGTGCCTTGAGCCATGGCCTCGTAAACAGGGGCCAGCGCTTTGGGAATTTCCGATTTGACAAATTTGGCCACCAGCATTTTGATCACGGCCGCACGCGCATGGGGCAAGGCGTCGTAGCCGCTGCCCCGGAAGACACACTTGCCATCGGAACCGAATATCAGCGTGTGGCCGGGCTTTTCCGAACGGGATTGACCATCTTTTTGGGCGAAGAGTGCTTTCCCCAGTCCGGTGAAGAGGACGCCGCGATCCTCGAGCTTTTTCTTGACGGCGTCCGGTTCGGCTACGAATGAGTAGGCCACCACGACTTTCGCACCATACGGCGAGAGTTCCTCGTGCATTTTCGCCAGTTTTTCGAGTACCAAGAGTTCATCGCCACCGAAATTCGAGAGGATCAAAACCGTATCTTTCGCATCCCCCGCCTTGAATTCTGGGCCGTGGATCGTCGGCCCAAACGCGATGTCGGCCAGCGGTATTTTCAGGTCGAATTTGGCGGAGCCGTCGAGTTCCAAAAGGGGTTTTGGCTTCGCGGTCGCAGCCGTGGCTTTCACCGCTTTCTTGGCGGTACCCCAGACGGATTCCAGCAATTTGTGGGTCACGGGATCGTGCTTTTTCAACTCCTCGCGCGTCTTCGGGTAGTGCTGCAGTTGGTCGTAGTAGGCGCACGTGAGTTCCGCGAAAAACTCCGCCTCGTTGGTGCTGACGTATTGCGCTTTGTCGTACAGCTTGCGTTCCATGGCCTGGCGGTAGGCCGCTTTGATTCCGTCGTGATCGAACCCCAAGAGTTGATCGTGGACCGCGTGGGCGAATTCGTGGAGTACCACCAACGATTGATTGTCGACTTTCGGCTGATGCTGTTCCGTCAATATTTTCAACGAATGGATCGTGACGCATTTGGACTTGAACGGATTCTTCTTCTCGTTCAACAAACTGAGCTGGCTCCCGCCGTAATACGTGGCCAGCGCTCGACCTTCCCGGCCATTGCCCACCGATTGAAAATCGTCCCACTCGGCCCAAATCGTGATTTTTTGCAAGAGTTCGATCTGCTTGACCGGCATCACTTTTTTCATGATTTGAAATTCGAGTGCCAGAACGTCCATCGGCTTCAGTTCGGCATCTTTGATCTCGCCCTCGCCCGCTTCGGTGCTCATCATCACCGTGAATCCTTCAATGAGATGCCTCTTGTAGCCCTCGACTTTATCCAAGGGGGACGGTGGAAGCTTGACGGGCTTTTCCGCCTTCGATTTCTCGGTACTTTTGTCTTTGGTTGGGGGAATCGTCGGGGTTGGCGCTAGCGCGAAACTCGGGGACGCGACGAAGACAGCGAAGAAGGACAGCGTCAGTGACCGCATGGCGAACCCCGAACGATTTTTAACGACATCAAAAATATTAACACAACCCGGGCGAGCCGGCAGGGTCAGCTGGCAAATTCTGGCTCCCCATCCAACATTCGCGCTTGCTCCGGCTTCTGTTCCGCTTCATACTGCGATTCCTACCTCACCCCATCGGGAGTCTCTGTCATGCGCCTCGGAACGCTCACTTTCCTGTTCGCTATTTTCGGTGGCTCTGCCGCTTTGGCCAAAGATCCCGCCACGATCACTTGGAAGAAGACCGTCCTCGACAAGAAATTCCGCTCCGAAGGGTGCGCCATCGCGGACGTGAACAAAGACGGCAAGATGGACGTGCTCGTCGGCGAGTTCTGGTACGAAGCCCCGGACTGGAAACGCCACGAAATGCAGAAGCCCGGAGAGTACGGTGATGGTTTGGGAGGGTACAGTAAAGTCTTCGCCTGCTGGGCCGAAGATCTCAACGCCGATGGCTTCCCGGACCTCATCGTGGTCGGGTTCCCCGGCGAACCCGCGTACTGGCTCGAAAATCCCAAAGGCAAAGGCACGGCCGAAGACGGGAAGCCGATGCACTGGGCCAAGCACGAGATCTGGTACAGCGCCTGCAACGAGACGCCGCTGTACCAAGACCTAATGGGCGACGGCAAGAAAGTCCTCGTGATGGGCTATCAGCCGAAGGGGGCTAAGACGGACGGCAACGACGGGCAAATGGCATACTTCACCCCCGATCCGAAAGATCCGAACGCCACGTGGATCGCTCACCCGCTCAGCGACCCCGCGACCAAAAAGGCTTCAGCCGGCAGCAATCGTTTTAGTCACGGGCTGGGCATCGGCGACGTCAACGGTGATAAGAAGCTGGATGTGATGACCTCCGGTGGCTGGTGGGAACAGCCTGAAAAGGCCGACGGCAAGACCCCGTGGAAGTTTCACGCCACGACCTTCAACGACAACTTCGCTGATATGTTTGCATTCGATGTCGACGGCGACGGCGTGGCCGATGTGTTGGGAACTTCGGCTCACAAATATGGGATCTGGTGGTACAAACAGCGGCCCGGCAAAGACGGTGGCGAATCGGGCTTCGAGAAGAAAGAGTTGTTCAAGGATCTGCTCTCCGAGACGCATGCCGCTCATTTCCAAGACATTGATGGCGACGGCCAGAAAGACCTCATCACGGGCAAGAGGTGGTGGAGCCACGGGAGGGGGGAACCCGGTTCGGATAAGCCCGCCATCATTTATTGGTTCCGAGTGACGAAGGGCAAAGATGGCATCGCCAGCTTCACGCCGAACGTCATCGACGACGATAGCGGCATCGGCACCCAGTTCGTGGTGCAAGACATGAACGGCGACGGCCTGCTCGATGTGATCGTGTCGAACAAGAAGGGCGTGTCCGTGATTCTGCAACAGCGGAAGTAAGTCGATTCGCCGGTATCCGACCCGGCCCCTAAGATGACCGCACTCGTATCATCTTGGGGGCTACAGGGTTCCATGCGTCACGTTCTCTCCGCCCTGGTTCAAAATCAGCCCGGCGTACTCGCCCACGTTTCGGGGATGCTCGCCTCGCGCGGCTTCAACATCGACAGCCTCGCCGTCGGGGAGACCGAACACCACGACATTTCGCGGATGACGTTCGTCGTCCACGGCGACGACAACGTGCTCGATCAGGTCCGCAAGCAACTGGACAAGATCATCACGATCGTCCGCGTCGACGACATCAGTTCGGAGAATTTCGTCGAACGCGACCTGATGCTGATGAAGACCACTTGCAGCGCCGAAAAACGGTCGGAGTTGTTCCAACTCTGCGAGTCGTTCCGCGGGCGGGTGGTGGACATCCAGAGCAACAACGTGATGATCGAAATCAGCGGCAGCGAAGCCAAGATCGAAGCGTTCATCGAGCTGATGCGGCCGTATGGCATACTCGAACTCGCCCGGACGGGTCGGATCGCCATGGTTCGCGGCATTCCGAAGAAAGAGGGCGACCGATGAGTTCGCCCGAAAAGATTCTCTTGCCGACCCGGAAGCTGGAGCCGGCCCTCGTAGACTTGCTCAAGTCGCTCAAGGTCGGTGATCGCATCAAAGTGGTGCAGAAGGTGAAAGTGGGCGGCAAAGCCTGGACAGCCGAAGCCGTCGGTGCGTTTCGCGGCATCAACTACCTGAGCACTGGCGTGACGACCGAGCGGGTCAAGGAAGATGACATCGTCGTGCCGACGGTGCATTTCACCAAAGACAACGGCGAGATGGCTAGCATTTGCCTCGACGAGCACACCGCGTTGAGCAAGCTGTAGCCGACCCGTCTACTTGATCTCTTCATTCCAAATGGACAGTCCGAATCCGTTGAGGTCGAGATCTTCGCCTTTTTCCGGTTCACCCGGCCCGCCGCGATCTAGCGATAATCGGGCGTACATCCAGATCACCGATTTCTCGGAATCCATGTCGTAGCCGTTGGAATCGGTGTCGGCTTCGAACAACCAGCGCCAGCTGCGGCGTTCGGTGCCACTATCGGTGGCTTCTTCTTGCCAGCCCTTGAGAACGCGGGCGAGGACTTGCATGACCTGCTTGCAAGTTTTGGCGTCGCCGATGTGGAGTTGCAGTTCGTCCGGTGTCGACTCATGCTCGATGTCGGGCAGATTCTTCACCGCGTCGAAGAGCCGATGTTCCAATTGAGAGCAGCGCCAAGGCGACCACAAGTGACACGTGACACCTTGCGATTCGAACAACAGACCGTACACATCGACCCGCATAGCCTACCCCAACTGAACCCAGGAACGCGAATTTCGCATTTTAAGCGAAGCCCGGCTTCGGAACAGGGCAGAAATGTTAGCGAGACTTGCGGGGCAATCGGCTTTGGTGCTTTTTCACACGATTTTCGAGCTGAACCGGTTTGGAAGAGTCGGCGGGAATGCCGAGCAATTTCTCAGCAATCCGGTTGTGAATGTTGGGGACTTCTACAAGATGTGGTTCGGAGTTCGCTTGCTTCTTTTCGTGAATTTCGGCCCGGTCAACCGAAACCGATTTCGGAGCTTGAATTCCGATTTTGACGCGGCCGGGGCCGACTTCCACAATCGAAATGCGAATGTTCCCGGCGATGATAATTTCTTCGCCGATCTTACGGGTGAGGACGAGCATGGGTGGATCCTTCCAAGTGAATGAGCAAACTGTTAGAGAGTGATGGTGAGGAAAAAGTTCCCCGCAGCTTCTCCGTGCCGCTGTCGAATATTTAGCATGCTTTGTGCCAACGAGCGATTCGACAAACTATCATAGCCGGAAAAGTAACTCCAATGAAAAATACAACCCTAAAAAAGAAATCTTTCATTCCAGTTCCGATTGTGCCGATTATCAGACTTGGCGGCGCCGTTCAGACAGCGGATTCAACTGTTTCGGAGCCTCGAAATGTGGAAAGAACTCGCCTGGATCGGACTGTTGATCGTCTCGGGGCTTCCACTTTTGGCAGACGATTCCCCGCCCACTGCTTCGCCGCAACTCAATACCCAGAAACCAATTGAGTCGGCTCCGACAGGCAATCCATTTGCGGATCCGTTCTTCGCTCCTCCGAGCCATGCTCACACCGATCTCGGACGACCCGGCTCGGGAACATCCTTGGGAGAGAGTCTGGTTCCACGGGGTGTTCCATTCCGCTCGGAAAAAATTTGGTTCGCAACCGATTTTTATTTTGCAGCATCACAAGGGACACTTTTGCCGCAGCCCAGTGGCCAACGAGAATTGAGTCAACTCCGACCCGGATTGCGAGCCAATGGGGGCCTCTGGTTGACCGAAGATGCCCGTTTCGGACTGGATGCGACGTTCCTGTATCTCGGCGACGCTGCCTTGAGCAGAACCAATGCGGATCAATTGTCCGTGAATACCCGCAGTGCCGTGATCGGTGGCGATATCAACTTCCGCTACGGTTGGACGACGTCCGAACGTGGCCGGCTCGATTGGCTCCTTGGCTATCGCTACCTGAACTTACGTGACACGGTCGACTTGAACTCCGATCACTCCCGGACGCTCAACCAGTTCCACGGTGCCCAAGTGGGTATCGGCGGAACGCACCGGTTGTTCGACCGCCTGACACTGACGACCAAAGCCACGGTGGCCCTGGGCGTTGATATTTCCGACGTCTCCGTGAATGGTGGGAACGACAGGGAGAATCTCTTTTCTGTACTGCCCGAAGGGACGGCGAAACTCGGCTGGGACTTCACCGACCGATTCCGCGTCAACGGTGGCTACTCGTTCCTCTACTGGAGCCGAGTTCGTCGGGCGGCCGACCAGTTGGATTCCACGACTCCGCCACCGAGCCGTCCTGCCTTCGGACGCGATCAGACCGACTTTTGGATCCAAGGATGGACGGTCGGATTGGATTTGCGGTATTAGGCCGACGTCAGCGTCAGCAGGTTGATCTCCGGCGGGCAGTTCAACCGCAACGGTACCCCCGCTTCCCCGAGGCCACGCGACACGAACACTTGGGATGTCGGGCCGCGAACCAAGCCCCCACGATACTTGTCGCCGTAGTTCGATGGCAATCGCGCTGTGCCGAGTCCGGGAACGTAAATTTGCCCGCCGTGGGTATGACCACTCAACATCAGTTTCACACGTGAATCGGGACTGACTTCGGCAAAATCTGGGTTGTGAGCCAACAAAATCACCGGGTCGCCGGTGGGAACATCTCTCAGGGCGAAGGGCAGATTAGATTGGCCCCACCAGAGATCATCGACGCCCGCGAACCATAACGCGTCGCCGTTGAGTTCCAAGCGGATCGCTCGGTTGGTGAGATCGGTGAGGGGCGTCGTTCGGATCGCCTCCCGGTAGATTTTTCCACTGTTCTGCATGTCGTGGTTGCCGGGAACGGCGAACACTCCCAGCGGAGCTTTGAGTACCGAAAGTACCTCGAGGCAGGGCGGTAACTGCTCGGCCGTGTGAGTCCCTTTATGAGCGAAATCGCCCACCAGTGCGTAGGCATCGGCTGCCAACGACACTGCAATCTCCACCGCGCTGCGGATGAACGGTAACCCAACAAACGGGCCATGGTGGAAGTCGGCGAGGATGGCGACCGTTTTATTATGGAACGCTTTCGGAAGTTGCTCGAGCGAAATGGTTTGGCGACGGATGCGAATTTGGGACGCTTCCCAAAAACCGTAGCCGACAGCCGTGCTACCGACTCCCGCGAGTGCCGCTCCGCACCAAAAGGTACGCTTGAGGAACTTCCGACGATTCATCCCATCCCCAGTCTAACTACAATTGACTTACTATGACCCGACCTAGCCCGCAAACAATCTCAGTAGTCGTGCGGCAAGCGACGGGGCTGCGACGTTGGCTCTACGTCGGCGCGGGTTTTATGTTTTTGGGCATCGCCTTGGCTGGAGCGATACTCCCAGGGTTACCCACGGTGCCGTGGGTGCTACTCGCAGGCGGTTGCTTTTCTCGTTCGTCGCCGAGGTTGCACCGCTGGTTATGTCGGTCTCCCTACTTCGGTCCGATGATTCGAGACTGGGAAGCGCACCGCGGTATCCGCTGGCGTGTGAAACTTTTCGCCGTCGGCATGGTCGTCACAGTGATTTCATGCACCGTCATCTTCCGCAATCCGCCGGACTGGGCAAAAGTCTGCATTATCACGCTCGGGTTGATCGGCATCGCCACCATTCTGTTCGTCGTCCCGACGGTCTGGGATACGCTGTTGAAACAGAAACTAGCGGATGGCGAAGTCGTGGCGAAGTAGCAATTCCTCCACCGAATGGTCTCGTTCCTCGGCCGTATTCGTCACCACGGTGACGTGGCCCACTTTCCGACGGGGTTTTGGTTCCTTGCCATACCAATGCAGGTGTGTACCCGGCAGCTGCAACAGCGTGGCGAAGTCAGGGCGATGGCCAATCAGGTTGAACAACGCCGAATGGCCGACGGGTGCGGTCGAACCGAGCGGTAGTCCGCAGACCGCCCGGACGTGATTTTCGAACTGGCTGCAAGTGGAGCCTTCGATGGTACCATGCCCCGAATTGTGGACACGCGGAGCCATTTCGTTGGCGATTAGCCGTGGGCCATCTTGGAACCATTCGATGGCGAGAACGCCGACGTAATTCAATTCCGTCAGCACGCGTTCGGCGAAGTCGCAGGCGCGCTCGAAGAGCTCCTCGCCGGTTTTTGCGGCCGGGGACAAACTCCGGTAGAGCATCCCATCGCGGTGCTCGTTTTCCGCGAGGGGGTAGTACCGGCATTCGCCGGTTCGACTGCGTACGCTCAGCAGCGACAGCTCGCGGTCGAACGGCACGAACCCTTCCAAAATCAGCGGTCGACCCCCGAGCTGTCGCCAAGCCGGCTCGATTTGATCCGGGGTGCGGATGACGAATTGCCCCTTGCCGTCGTACCCGAAGCGGCGCGTTTTCAGCACGGCAGGGCAACCGATTCGGGCGACGGCCCGGTCGAAATCCGCACGCGTCAGTACATCGGCAAACGCCGGCGTCGGGATACCGAGCTTCGCAAAAAACGACTTTTCGACGATGCGGTCTTGCGACACTTCCAACGCTTCTGGCGACGGGAACATCGGCACCCGTTCGGCGAGCCAGCGGGCACATTCAACAGGGACATTCTCGAATTCATACGTGATGAAATCGGACACGCAGGCGAGTTGATACAGAGCCTGGAGGTCGTCGTACTCGCCACGGATGACGTTCGCCACCGCCCCGACACAGGGGTCGGCACTCGGGTCAAGGACGGTACACGAAATGCCGAGTGGATGGGCCGCCAGGGCCATCATCCGTGCGAGTTGACCGCCCCCGAGTATGCCGAGCCTCATGTACCGGCGCTCCGGGGGTCGGGGGAATCGAGCACCAATTGCGTCTGCTTAGTGCGGTAGGCTTCGTACTTCGCGCGGATCGCTTCGTACTTGTTGCCGAGGATCGCGGCGGCCAACAGGGCCGCGTTGACGGCCCCAGCTTTGCCGATGGCGAGCGTGCCGACGGGGATGCCCGCCGGCATCTGCACGATGCTCAGCAGGGCGTCTTGGCCACGCAAGAGCGATCCTTCGTGGGCCACGGGCACGCCCAGCACTGGCAACGACGTTTTGGCCGCGCACATCCCCGGCAAGTGGGCCGCGCCACCGGCCCCGGCGATGATCACTTCCAACCCACGATCCACGGCCGACTCCGCGTACTCGAACAGCTTGTCGGGAGTGCGGTGTGCCGAAACGACCTCGCACTGGTGCGGAATGCCGAGTGCGACCAAGGTGTTCACCGCGTACTTCATGATGTCCCAATCGGATTGGGACCCCATGATCACGGCGACCAGCGGAGTTTGGGGGAGGTTCATGGTCGGATCACCAGCACCCAATCTTGGGCATCCGGCGTTTTGAACTTGTCATCGCCGGGGGTCTTTTCGCCGGTTCGCGGGTTGAACCACTCGATGGTCGCTTCGCGGGTTTGCTGGAATGCCTTCACCGGGATCGTGCCGCCGACGGGGGTGTAGAACACCATGATTTTGTCATCGGGCGTCGCGGCGGACGCGACGAACTTAGACGGGGCTTCGTCCCCCGGCTGCGTGCTCAACAGGTTTGGGGCCGGTCGGAGTTTCGTCCACTCGACCGATTCAAACAGATCGCGGACATGCTTCATCTGCCCGGCAGCGGGGAGGTGAATGGCCTCGCTCCAAACCTTGGCGACGCCGGTGCCGGGGTGATCCGTCGGTTGCTCCCCCGGTTTCGCGTGCCAGCTCCAGACCCCGTGCCCGCCGTAGGTCACGCCGGCGACCGGGGCCGAAAGCAAGCTCCAATAAGTAGCCCGTCGCACGCTCAACTCGCTGTGCGGCTTCTTCTTGCTGTAGCCGTTGTGGGCTTCGTAGGGCGGTTCCAGGTTGATGACGGGCCGGGTGAACTCTTTCTGCTTGCCGTACTTGACCACGGGGCCTTGCGTCATCCACTTCATCGACTGGTCGCTATCGCCGTGGCCGCTTTGGTAGCCCAACACCGTCAACCATTTTTCGTCTTTCCACGTGTCCCAGGGGAAGTTCTCGCCGGTGGGGTGGGTCGTCACCGGGCTGGTCGGCTTGTCGCCGAAGACGGCGCGGCCGATCTTCTTCCAGCGTTCGGTATCGGTCGAGTATTGATTGTCCCCGGCAAGAATCCACAGGACGTGGGCCTTGGCGTACCGTGCCTCCTGCAGTTTGCATAAGTCGAGGAGTTGTTCATCGGTGAACTCCTTGCCGGCGTCCCCTTTTTTGTGGGCCCAAACGAGCACCGGCACGGCGAGCAAGCCCGCATCGTTGATCGCCTTCAACCTAGCATCGAGCCGTTTGTAGAAAGCTTCGACCAGGCTCAATTTGCCATCTTTGATGGTGAACGAGACGTTTCCCTCGGCGTCGGTCGGTGCCACCCGCCAGGGTGATGCCATGTTGAACTGGATTGCGGTGAAACCCTTCTTTTTGCGGTCAGCCAAGTACGTCTCCCAATCTTTTTCAGTGCTAAACGCCGGGCCAGTCCAACAGGTGTCGGCCAGGAAGAAGAACGGGGTACCGTCCGCATGTTCGAGGTGCGTACCGACCTTGGCCACACGGATGCGACCATGCTTCTCAAAGGGCGTTTCCGCCAAGGCAAGGGTTGCCAGTGTCAACGTCATCACAGCGGACAGCAAGTACTTCATCGGCGACAACCTCGGGGGAGTGCAGTTGACAACTTACCGTTGGACGCGAGCACTACCACCTTGAGCGAGCGCTTCGACTTCGTCGAGCTTGGCCATGGTCACGTCGCCGGGGAAGGTGGTGAGCAGTGCGCCGTGGGCCCAGCCGAAGTTCAACGCTTCCTGAGTGGGCCGACCGGCGATCATACCGTAGATCAGTCCGGTCGCGAATCCGTCTCCGCCGCCGATGCGATCCACGACATCGAGGTGGGCCGTCGGGCTGGAGAATTTTTCACCGTCGAGCCAAAGCACGGCGGCCCAGTCGTGGCGGTTGGTGGAGTGGACTTCCCGCAGCGTCGTCGCCACGGCGCGGATGTTCGGGAACTTCTGCACGGCTTGGCCGATGACGTCGAAGAACTTCGTGGAGTCGAGCTTCGATTCGCCTCGCTTTTCGACCGTCGGGCCTTGGATGCCGAGACCGAGTTGCAAGTCCTCCTCGTTGCCGATCAGCACGTCCACATGCTTGACAATGCGGCCGAGCACTTCCTGCGGCGAGCGGTTCCCACCCGCCACTTTCCAGAGTTTAGCCCGGTAATTCAAGTCGAATGAGATGATCGCCCCGGCCTCTTTGGCCGCCTGCATCGCTTCGAGAATCAGTTCTGAAGTCGTGTCCGACAGGGCCGCGAAGATGCCACCGGAGTGGAACCATCTGACGCCACCCGCGAAGATTTCCTTCCAGTTGAAGTCGCCCGGTTTCAGCAGCGCCCCGGCTTCGTTCGAGCGGTTGTAAAAGACCACCGGTGGCCGCACGCCGGCGCCGCGGTCGCTGTACACCGTGGCCAAATTCGGGCCGCGAACACCGTCGTGATCGAAGAACTTGTAGAGGGGTTGCACGCCCATGGCGCGAACGCTCGCTTGTACCAGTTCCCCGATCGGGTACTTCGGCATCGCCGTGGCGATCCCCGTTTTCAGCCCGAAGCAGTCGGCCAAATTGGCCGCGACGTTGTACTCGCCACCCGAGACGTGGATATCGAGTGAACGGGCCTTGCGGAACGGAATGATGCCCGGATCGAGGCGATGAACCAACGCCCCGAGCGATAGGAAGTCGAGTGCAGCGGGGCCGGGACGGACAGTCAACGCGGGCATGGAAGCTCCGTGGGGCGATTCTAAAATCGGCGATCAATGAGTGGTGGCAAGTTCAGCCAATCCGCGGATGGGGCGAGCTTGGGCTTGTCGTTCAATCTCGACCCGAGCTTGAGCATAGCACTCGGCTTCGATATCGAGCAAATCGTGGATGCGATCTTGAGCGACGCGGAAAAGTTCGGATTTGACGATTTCTTCGCGAAGTTCACGCGTAACCCCTAACCGGCTGAACAGCCCGTTCGGCGGACTGAACAGAAGGTTGGACAAGATTGTCCCGTCGGTCGCCGTAGCCACGAGATGGCGAATCTCGTTTTCGAGAGTTTCACGCTCGGTCATGATGGCCTCCGCTCAAATGAATTCCACGTTGAGATTATACAGCACATCGAAATAGATCGCTTCTTGAGTCGTCGAGTTTTTGAAGACTCGGATGATCCCTTTCAACACCTCCAATTCGGTTTCATCGATGAGCAGAAAATAGGACCGGCTCCGATCTTTCACCTTTGTTCCATCTGCCATCCGGAATACGCCATGGACCCCGGCCATCCGCGTATAACCGGGGAAAGTGGTGAACAGCGAATCCTCGAGTGCGAGAATTTCCGCGCAAGCTGCGCCCGTCGTTATCCCGAACCGGCAGAAAGAATGTCGCTTTCACGATCGCCATGATTCACCCCACCGGATTCCACGCGCGGCCTTCGATGCCGAGCATCTTCTCCGCGCACTCCGGGCCTTGCGAACCGATGGCGTATTCCTGCGGTTGCGGGGCGTTGGCCCCGGCAGTCGCGGCGATGATCGGATCCATAATTTCCCAAGCCCGTTCGATTTCATCGCTCCGCATGAACAGTGATGCATCACCCTGAATCGCATCGAGCAACAATCGTTCGTAGGCCTCGGGCAAAGTCTTGGTTGCAAATGCTTCTTTGAAATCGAACGATAAATCGCGCGGTTGGAGGCGCACGCCGTCGACCTCGGGCACCTTCGTCTGGAAATTCAGGTGGATGCCCTCGTTCGGTTGCAGCACCAACTGCATCCGGTTGCACTGGAGAATTTCGCCCGGTGGCAGCGGGAACATGAGGTGGGGCGGGCAGCGAAACTGGATGAAGATCTCGCTGTAGCGGCTCTTCAAACCTTTACCACTGCGCAGGTAGAACGGCACATTCTTCCAACGCGAATTCTCGATGCTCAATTTCACACAGGCAAACGTCGGCGTCTTCGTGTCAACCGGCACACCCGCTTCTTGGCGATAGCCGGCGTATTGGCCCACGACCACGTTTTTGCCCGCTTCTTCGGGGGTGTGAATCTTGATGGAATCGAGAACCTTGACCTTCTCATTCCGCAACGTGTCGGCCGAGTAGCGGGTCGGACTTTCCATGGCGACGAGTGCCATCACCTGGAGCAAATGGCTCTGGAACATGTCGCGGAGCACGCCGCTGCCATCGTAGTAAGCACCACGTTTGCCGACGGTGCCGCTTTCGGCGACGGTGATCTGCACATGGTCGATGTACTGGTAATTCCAGAGCGGCTCGAACATCGTGTTGGCGAAGCGGAAGATCAGGATGTTCTGCACCGTCTCTTTGCCGAGGTAGTGATCGATGCGGTACAGTTGATCTTCCCGGAAGTTGGCGTGCAGCGACTGATTCAGCTCTTGCGCCGTCTTCAAATCGTGCCCGAAGGGCTTCTCGACGATCAACCGGCGGAAGCCACCCTGCTCCTTGTTGAACCCGGATTCTCCGAGCGCCTGGGCGACTTGCGGGTAGAGTTCCGGCGAGACGGACAGGTAGTAAAGTCGGCGGCCGCCCGCTTTTCCTTCGTGTTCATCGAACCAAGTTTGGAGCGGGGCCATGCCGCCCGGTTTCGTGACGTCGGCGGGAATGTAATGGATGCGGGCCGCGAACGTGGTCCATTCGGATTCGATCCACTCTTCGCCGGACGTTTTGAACGCTTCTTTTCCCTTGATCGACAACTGTTCGCGGAAGGCCTCGTCGCTAAATTCGGTGCGGGAGACCCCGAGAATCCTGGCTTCTTCGGGCAACCGACCCTTGCGGGCCAAGTTGAACAATGCGGGCACCAATTTTCGACCCGTCAGGTCGCCGGAGGCCCCGAAAATCACCACGGTCAACGGCTGTGTCATGAGTGGCCACTTCCCTACGAGTCGAAATCGCCACGGGTATTGCGGCAGAGTCTATCCTAGGGACAATCCGTAGCGAATCTTGTTGTGCCGATATTCGCTGAAGGTTACTTTCCGACACTACCCTCCACCGATCATTGAAAGTAACTTTTTGCTTATATAGCGACCAACTTTCTGGAAAGACCATGCGGTAAAACGAATCCCGGCGAGCCGAGCAGCGTGAGCTGCCGGGTGATTTTGAGCGTGACAGAATCCAACTGGTTCGCCAAGCTTGGCAAGCCACGCGAATAGCATCATCCCGGCAGACTTGGCAGTGCTGTTGCTTTGTTTGGATTGAGTCGCTATTGACCCCCGTAACAGCTTGGGGACTACCGGTAACACGGTTGACCCTAAGTCTCATGTCGCGGGGGACATCCGTTCGACGGATGCGCGCGGCAGGGCACCCCAACCCTTTCGGCGGGTGTTCGAATCGCTCTGGTGCAGAATCGTCTGCGGTAGAATGGCGAGGATGTGTCGATCCGGTAGCCTGGCGATTTCGAGGCGACTGTGCATTGTGTGCGGGTTCTCCGAAAGAAACCGTAGCGCCACTGTCAGTTAAGCCACGGGTTCTTGGTGACATCGGGTTGACAGGTAAGCCCTGCGGGTTATACTTTCCGCGTTCGAATGACCTTGAACACCCCAACTTGCGTCGCTTCTGTAGTCAACGATCGCGATCCATCCGACCGGCCTTCGCTGTTCTGTGTAGCTTCACAAAACTGCGGAAATTCCCGGTCGCCATGTGCCAAGGATGGTTCCACGCCCGAACGCCGGCCTCGTCAGCCGTTGCGCGGGTTCCTTCATGCGAGCCGGCTGGAGCCGGAAGGATGGATGACGTATGAAGACGGTATTCACAACCGGCGAAGCCGCGAAAATCTGCAAGGTGAGTCAGCAGACCATCATTCGCTGCTTCGACAACGGACAACTCAAAGGATTCCGGGTGCCCGGTTCCAAATTCCGGCGGATTCCGCGTGAATCGTTGTACCGATTCATGCGGGATAACCAGATTCCGACCGACGCTCTCGAAAGCGGCAAGCGCAAAGTCTTGCTCGTGGACGACGACGCCGAATTGGTCGAAGTCACCGCCCGACTGCTCGAAGACGACGGTCGGTTCGAAGTGAAGATCGCGGCCAATGGCTTCGATGCCGGGATGATGGTGAAAGAGTACCGCCCCGACATCATGTTGCTCGACGTGATGCTCCCGGACATCAACGGTAAAGAAGTTTGCATGCGGGTTCGCTCGGATGCGAGCCTCGAAGAAGTTCGCATCATCTGCATCAGCGGGATGGTGGAAGACGACAAGATCCAAGAGCTGCGGCTCGCGGGGGCTGACGATTTCGAACGCAAACCTTTCGATGTCGAGATTCTCATCGACAAAATGTGCCGTTTGTTGGATATGGAAACGGCCGCTGTGGCCTGACTTCGAGAAATGCGGAGTGTGGAATTCGGAGTGCGGAGTGGAAGAAGGGTCTCCACCGCTCTCCGTATTCCGCACTCCGAACTCCGCATTCCGCATTCCGCATCGTTTAAGGGGTGAAGGTGAGTACGGCGTCGGCGGCTCCATCTGCGATCACGGTACCGTGGCTCCGCCCGGCTTCCGCATCGCTGTTGGTACTGACGGACGACGCCCCCGATTCTTCGGTACTTCGCTTGGACCCCGGTCTGATCCTCCACGTTTTGCGCTACTCGCGCCCCACGCCCGGCCCGACGACTTTTGTTTTGAACGAAGCCACACTGTGCCAGCCCGGGCTTTGCGAAACGGCGGCGAAGCTTTTGGAATACCCAAACGCGACCGGACACCCGAGTGGTGATTCGGCTCGAATTGGCCAACAACTGGCCCAGATTGCTGCGAAACTAGCACGCGAAACGAAACTCTGTTCCCCCGATGCCGCCTGGTGCGCCGGACTCTTGGCCCCGCTCGGGTGGTATCTGGGTGCACCCGATCATGCGGTGTCCATCGGTCGCAAGCATTTGGCACGCTGGCGGATGCCGCTCTGGTTCCAAATTGCTGTCGGCTACCTCGATTTGCCCATCGACGAAACTCAAACGCTCGGTGGCCATCTCGGAATCAACCGCGTGCTACGGGCTGCCATTCGTGCTTCGGAATCGACATACTTCCCGAAAGTGAACCGCGAATCGGATGCGGAACTCGATTCCCTGGCGACCAGTACCGCCAACGACACGCCTGAATACCGCGAAGTGCGGTATGACGTTGAGCCAATGTTGTTGCCACGCCTGTTGAAAGCGACGGCGCAAGCCCGTGGTCGGACGGCACAAGCGTGGATGGCGCCGCTCGAAGATCGCATCGACGCGTTGGTGGAACAATTGGCCGAAGCCCGCCTCGATTTCGACAATCGCCTACGCGATGCGAAATTGGACGCACTCGCGGAATTCGCCGCCGGGGCAAGCCATGAGTTCAACAATCCGCTGGCGGTGATTTCAGGAAACGCCCAGTGGTTGCGTGGCCGCGAAGCCGACCCCGACAAAGCCCAACACCTCCAAACCATTGTCCGGCAGACCCAGCGGATTCACGATTTGCTCACGGGTACCCGGCAGTTTTCTTGCCCCAGCCAAGCGAAGACCAGCCCGCATTCGGTGGAAACATTACTGGCACGGGTTCAGCATGATTTCCAAGCCGATGCGGAAGCGCAAGACATCCAATTGTTCGTGCTGACCGATGCGGATTCGTCGATCCAGGTCGATGCGGCGCAAGTCCAAACCGCACTGGGTCACTTGGTACGCAATGCGCTCGAAGCGGCCGGTAAAGGTGGCTGGGTGAAACTGTCGGCGACGACCGATCTCGACCGTGTGACCATCCACGTGGATGACAGCGGAACCGGCCCGGACGAACATGTTCAAGATCATCTCTTCGATCCGTTTTTCTCCGGTCGCTCGGCAGGCCGTGGCCGGGGTTTGGGACTGTCGATCGCGTGGGCGTTGGCAAAAAATAACAATGGGGAAGTCCGTTGGGCAGGCCGGGATGGCCCGTCCACCCGGTTCACACTCATGTTGCCGCGGGCGGTGATTCACCATCAAGTCGTGCCCGCCCGTCAAGTGGCATAGTCATGCGCAATCTCCGGTCGGCCTTGCACGCTGTTGGCGAACTGGTGTGGCCACGGAATTGTTTGTTGTGCGACGTGGGAATGCCAGCGGAACCGTCGCCGCTTTGTTTGTGCCCTTCGTGCCAATCGGCCTTGATCTCGGACTCATTTTCAACCTGTTTGCGGTGTGCCAGCAGCATCGGCCCACACGTTCCGACCACCGTGGGTTGCGCTCGTTGCGCAAATGAAAAGTACCACTTCAAAAGTGCCCAACGGCTCGGCGTTTACGACGGCGTGCTGCGGGACGCGATTTTGAAGTGCAAGAATCCGGGTCAGGAAATTCTCGCCGAAACAATGGGATTTCTCTGGGGCGAGCAGTCTCGATCCCGATTGTTGCAATCGGTTCCTCAGATCATCGTACCGGTACCATTGCATTTGCGACGGCGTTGGGAACGGGGCTTCAATCAGTCGGAATCGGTAGCACGTGGCTTGAGCGTGGCTTTGAAATTACCACTCAGTTCTTGGGCGGTGCGACGAGTTCGTGCGACACCGAGTCAGACATCACAAACGCCGATGGAGAGGCGAAAAAACGTCGTTGGAGCATTTCGGAGCGGTGCGTTTGCGACCGTGAAAGATCTGCGGATTCTCTTGATCGACGACGTTCTCACGACGGGGGCTACCTCGGAAGCGGTGACATTGGCATTGCTCGCCGCCGGGGCGGCGCAGGTCGATGTTGCCGTGTTGGCCCACCGCTGAATCTGGGTGACTTTAGGTCAGATCAAACAATTTCCACATTTTCATTTGACAGGCCCCAGAGTTGGACTTATATTTGTACAGTATGATCATTTGAACCCATCTTACTACAGAAAGCCAGTGATGACACCCATAAAGAATCAACGAATCGGATTGTGCGGGCTGGCGCGACTTCGGAAGCGTGGAACAGGTCACTTTCAGCATCCGGAGCGGCGCAAGTCGATGTGAGAGTGTGCGCTACCCGATAGTACTTAGGGTAATGTGCCGCGTTTGGTGAAGCCTGCCGGTTGTTCGCAGAGTTCGGCTTAGTTGGTACAGGCCGGGCGCGGATGACCCCTGAGATTGCCTTCTCCAGTTTTTTCCTCATGTAGTTTGGCCAGCAACCCTGGTACATTAATTGCATCGGCATTTGTTGGCTTTTCGGGGGGAGATGCCGCCCTTGCCGCACTTTGGGAGTATTTGCTATGTGGCGTTTGTTCTGCACAATTTGTTTGGTGTCCACCCTGACGACTTCGGCACAAGCCGGAGCACCGGACTATTTCTCGGAAACCAGCAAAGACTTTTCGACCACGTCGATTGGCCCGGTGCTGGCCCACTATTTCACGATCAAAAACACGACCAACGAGACGATCAATCTTGGTACCCCACGCATCGGTTGTGGTTGCGTTGCGGCAAAGTTGGCGAAGAGTCAACTCACTGCTGGTGAATCGACACACATTGTCGCTTACATGGACACCAAGAAGATCCCGACGCATCAGCGAAACACTTTCAAGAGTGTGACCGTGACGGTGCCATTCCTGAATCCGGTTCAGGAAGAAGTGGTACTGAAGGTTTCGTGCGTGGCTCGCGAAGACCTCTTTTTCGCACCCGATTCGCTGACCTTCGGTGACGTCCAAAAATCGGTCGGTGGTAAGGTCTCCATGAGAGTCACGCTGTTCAACCAGCCGAATTGGGACATCAAAGAAGTCAAGAGCAATGGCAAGTTCGTGAAAGTCGAAGCGAAATCGGCTGTACGGGCTAATGGCGAAGTTTCATTCGAGATCGCCGCCACGCTTGATCCGGATTGTCCGAAAGGCAACTGGATGACGGAAGTGTACCTCACCACCAACGCGGTCGGTATCGAGAAGATTCGCATCCCGGTGACCGTCAACGTTCAAGAATCGATCGCGGTCAGTCCGGCGGAAGTGACCTTCGGCAATGTGCCCTCGAGTGCGAAACCTTCGACTCAGCAACTGATGCTGACCGGCGAAACCCCGTTCAAGATCCTCGAAGTCAAAGTGCCCGAAGGGGCCGTGACTGTCACACAAGTGACCGACGGCACCCGCGCCGCGCACGTTCTCAAAGTGAACATGGCTGCCGATACGGAAGGCGAAGTGAAACGCACCATCGAGATCGTGACGGATAGCAAGACACAACCGAAACTGATCGTGAATGTTTCCGCCATCGTCAAGAAGTGACGGTCGTCCGGAACATACGAAGCAACAACCCCGGCTCGGCCGGGGTTGTTGCTTTTCAGGGTCGGCTCAATTCCGTATCAAACGGTTTGTGATGTCGCCGTCGAGGATTGTTTGTCATGTCGAAACCGATTACCAAATTGATGGTCGCCAACCGCAGCGAAATTGCCATCCGGATCTTTCGCTCGGCCCACGAGCTGGGCATTCGCACCGTGGCCATGTACTCGCACGAAGATCGATTCGCACTCCACCGGTTCAAAGCGGACGAAGCGTACCGCGTGGGTAACCCCGGCGAACCGATCCGAGCCTACTTGGACATTGAAGCAATTGTGAGTCTGGCCAAGGAAGTCGGTGTCGACGGCATCCACCCCGGTTATGGTTTCCTAAGCGAAAACGCGACTTTCGCCCAAGCCTGCGAAGATGCGGGCATCACGTTCGTCGGTCCCCGGCCGGAAATCCTCAGGCAACTCGGGGACAAAGTCGCGGCGCGGGCGATTGCGAAAATCGCCAACGTGCCGATTTTGTCCGGCGGTGAGAAGCCGATCTCGTCCCTTGCAGAAGCAGTAGCACTGGCCGAGCAGCTCGGCTACCCGGTGATGGTGAAGGCGTCGATGGGCGGCGGCGGCCGGGGGATGCGGGTCGTGCATTCGGCCGACAAACTCGCCGACGCATTGGAACAGGCGCAGCGTGAAGCGGGCCAAGCCTTCGGCAACTCCGATGTGTTCCTCGAAAAATTCGTGCGGCGGGCCAAGCACATCGAGGTGCAATTACTCGGCGACCGGCACGGGAATCTGGTGCACCTGTACGAGCGCGATTGCTCGATCCAGCGCCGCCATCAGAAAGTGGTCGAGATCGCCCCGGCTCCGAATCTGCCGGACGACGTCCGCCAGGGGATTTTGGCCGCCGCACTCGCGGTCGGTCGGGCCGTGGGCATCGACAATGCGAGCACGGTAGAGTTCCTGTACGACACCGATTCGAAGAAGTTCTTCTTCATCGAAGTGAACCCGCGGATCCAGGTCGAGCACACGGTGACGGAAGTCATCACGGGGCGCGACATTGTCCGGGCCCAATTGTTCATCGCGCAGGGGGTGCCGCTGTCCGATTCGGAAATCGGCCTTGGGGACCAAGCGAAGATTTTGACCCAGGGCTTTGCGATTCAAGCCCGCGTGACCACCGAAGACCCCGCCAACGGATTCATGCCCGATTATGGTCGCTTGACTGCTTACCGCTCGGCCAGTGGCGTCGGCATCCGACTCGATGCCGGTACAGCGTTCGGCGGGGCGGTCATCACGCCGTTCTACGATTCGCTGCTTGTGAAGGTCACGGCGAGCGGGCTGCGCTTTGTCGATGCGGCCCGGCGGATGGAACGCTGCCTGCAAGAGTTCCGCGTCCGCGGGGTGAAAACGAACATTCCGTTCCTGATCAATTTGGTGACGCACCCCGATTTTCTCGACGGCAGTGTGACGACGCGGTTTCTCGATGAAGCGCCCGAACTGTTCATCATGCCGGTGCGACAAGATCGCGCCACGAAAGTGTTGACGTACCTCGCCGACGTGATCGTGAACGGTCACCCGGATGTGAAGACGGCACCCGTGCGACCGCCTCAACCCGCGTTGCCGGCGGATCGCCCGTGGGAATCGAAGACGCGCGATCTGAGTCCGCTCCCGGAAGGGACGCGCGACATTTTTCGCAAGCTCGGCGCCGAAGGATTCGCCAAGTGGGTGCGTGCCCAAAAGCGGCTGCTCGTCACCGACACGACGATGCGGGACGCCCACCAATCGCTGCTCGCCACGCGGATGCGCACCTACGACATGCTGGGGATTGCCCCGCGCTACGCCCGGATGCACACCGGACTATTTTCGCTCGAAAACTGGGGCGGGGCGACGTTCGACACGTCGATGCGCTTCCTCAAAGAAGACCCGTGGGATCGCTTGTCGAAGCTCCGGGAACGCATCCCCAACATCTTGTTCCAGATGCTGCTGCGGTCGGCGAGTGCGGTGGGCTACACGAACTATCCGGACAACGTGGTGAACGCGTTCGTGAAGGAAGCGGCCGACGCGGGCATGGACGTGTTCCGTATTTTCGATGCGAACAACTGGATGCCGAACCTGAAGCTGGCCATCGACGCGGTGCGCAAGACCGACGCCATTTGCGAAGCGGCCATCTGCTACAGCGGCGATATTCTCAACCCGCGCCGCGACAAATTCACCCTGTCGTACTTCGTGAATTTGGCCAAAGAGCTGGTGAAGAACGGCACCCACCTGTTGGCCATCAAGGACATGGCCGGGTTGCTCAAGCCGTATGCGGCGAAGAAATTGGTGCGGGCACTCCGGCAGGAAATCGACATCCCGATTCACTTCCACACGCACGACACCGCCGGCGGGCAATTGGCGTCGTACCTGATGGCGGCCGAGGAAGATGTCGACATCGTCGATTGCGCATTCGCACCGTTGGCGGGGATCACCGCTCAACCGAGTTTGAATGCGCTCGTGGAAGCGACCCGCTTCACCGACCGCGATACCGGCCTCGATTTTGACGCGCTCCAAGATACGGCCCGCTACTGGGAAGAAGTGCGTGGCTACTATTCGCCGTTCGAAACGGGCCAACTTTCCAGCTCGGCCGAGGTCTATCAACACGAGATGCCGGGTGGCCAGTATGCCAACCTCTTCGTGCAAGCAAAGTCACTTGGGTTGGGTGATCGCTGGCACGAAGTGGGCCGAAAGTACGCCGAGGTGAACCAACTCTTCGGCGACATTGTGAAGGTCACACCGACCTCGAAAGTCGTGGGCGATCTCACCTTGTTCATGCTCGCAAACAATTTGACACCGGATGACGTGAAGAACCCGGCGCGGGAACTGGCGTTCCCGGAATCGGTGATCGAATTCTTCGAAGGGAAGCTCGGCCAGCCCCCCGGCGGATTCCCCGCCGACCTGCAGAAACGGATTCTGCGCGGCAGGATCCCGCTGACGGATCGCCCCGGTGCCACGCTGCCGCCGGCTGATTTTGAAGCGGCTCGGGCCACGTTGCAGCCGAAGCTCGGCCGGGTGCCCACGGATCGGGACGTGGTGGCCTACTTGCTCTATCCGGAGGTCTACACGAAGTACGCCGAGCACGTGGCCACGTTCTCCGACTTGAGCGTGTTGCCGACGCCACTCTTCTTCTACGGCTTGCAAAAAGGCGATGAGGTCAGTGTCGAAATCGAACCGGGCAAGACGCTGATCATCAAGTTCTTCACCGTGGGCGACCCCCAAGCCGAAGGCAAACGGAGCGTCTTCTTCGAGTTGAACGGTCAGCCGCGGGAAGTCCTGGTGGTGGATCGGACGTTGGGGGCGGTGGCGGCGGCACGGCCGAAAGCCGAACCGGGAAATTCCAAGCATGTGGCCGCGCCGATGCCCGGCGCGATTGTCGCCATCATGGTCAAAACCGGGGAAGACGTGGCGCCGGGCCAGAAGCTCGCCATGCTGGAAGCGATGAAAATGCAATCGACGATTCACGCGGAATTCGGTGGCAAAGTCGCCGAAGTCCTGGTGAAACCGGGGACGCAAGTCGATGGCGGCGACTTGTTGATTCGCTTCGGTTAAAACCAGCCGCGAACGAAGTAACCCAATCCGAATGCCAGCCCGAGCGAGAGCACCATGACGACCGCCAACACGGTCGCCTTGGTGCGGCCAACAATAAAGGCATCGGTGATGGCCAGAGGCGGTGTCGTTGGGATTGCGACGAGGGGGACTTCGCTCGGCAGCGGCAACGGCTTCGGCAACTTGGCGTGGGGATCGAGCAGTTTTTCGTAATCGGATCGTTCGAAGAGGGGCATCTCATCCAGCGATTTGCCGGGTCGGAGTGCTGTTTTCGAGAGGGACTGTTCCGATCCCACTCCGTTGGTTTCACGCTGGGAACGCCCGACGGTCAAGAGCAGTTCGGTGAGTTCCTCGCCGATTTGCGAGGCGCTCGGCACCGTCATGCTCTCTTGGCAGCGGGGGCAGGCGACCGATTGGCCGATTTTGCGGGTGGCAATGCTGAGTTTGCCGTTGCAGGTGTCGCAGCGGAATCTTACGGGCACGGGGTTCTCCAACGCTTTTCCGGACGAACCGTTGAGTGGGATAATACTCGATTCGTCAGTTGTATTGTTCCACCGGTTGCCCCGCGATGCAACAGAACGCTTGACCGCGATTCGAATTCGGAAACAATAGTGCTAGACCAATCGCTTTGACAGGCACCCGACCGGAGGTCGCGTCGATGATTCGCAACCGGATAGCTCCCCTGGTTTTTCTGGCACTGACTGCCGGCGTGGCCCACGCCGACGAAGCCGTGATCATGCGGGATGGGTTCACCCTCCGCGGTCGGGCATTCAAAGAAGGGGAAACGGTTCGTGATTTCCACGGCGACGCCACGACGTTCACCCGCTTCGCCGCGTTCGACGTTCTGGACTGCGGCCCGAAGTTTTACTTTTACAGCTCGCACTCGCGCAAGGGCGCCGAAGTCGAGAAGGATCTCGCCAAGGACAAGTTGACGATCTTCCGGAAAACCGCCCCCGGCTTCCGCCGACAGAAATTGCCCGCCTTCGGGGAGATGCGGGTCGGCGAATTCAACTCGGCTTGGAGACGGACCTTGGAAATCGGCCCGCGCGGCGGCGCGGCCGAGAAAATCGACCAGATCATCACCTACATGGATCCGTACACGCTCTACGTGGTTTCGATCACGCACGAATGGCGGCAAGCCTACGACACCAAAGATTTCGGAACGGAGACGATCCGGAAGTTGCTGAGCACGCACCCCGAGACCCGCGATTCGGTGTTCGGGTTCATCGACCCCGTCCGCCGCATCGCCATCGCCAGTTTTCTCAAAGAAGTCGGCTGGATCGCGGCGGCCCGAGCCGACTTAGACAAACTCAAAAAAGACGCCCCGTGGGTTTGGACGACGGACGCGACCGAGAAGTACGACAAACTGATCAGCGAACTCGATGTGGCCGAGACACGTTGGGTGATCGGGGAACTCGAAGCGATGGTGAATTCGTCGCAGTACAAGGCGGCGAGCCGGTTCTTGACCGATTACAAACCGAAGAACGCCGACGCGAAAGATTTGGCCCGATTGACGGAATTGAAAGCGAAAATCGAGATCGTCCAGCCGCGCTATGAGCTGACCAAACGGCTGTTGCGGGAACTGCTCGACCGCGAAAACGGTGCCGCGCGGCTCGCCGTCAACGGTGCCTTGGGCGGTGGTGCGGTGATCCCGCAAATACCCGCGAAAGCGGTCGGCATCGAAATGGCCACGCTGTTGAACGGGGGCGAAGCCGTCTTCGCCGAGTTGCACCCCGATACGGTGCCACGTGTGGATACGTTCACCGATCTGGCGGGACAGGAGGATAAACTGAGAATCGCCGGGCAGGATCCGAGCCGCGGTGCGAATCAGCTGCTGGCTCTGGCGATCACCGGCTGGTTGAAAGGGAAAGGCGGCGCGGATCCCGACCCGAAATCGGCGGTGAAATATTGGAACACCCGGGTGATGGCGATGGCCTACCTGCGCGATGAAGTTCTGAACAACCGCAACGGGCTGCTCCGAAAATATTTGCAATCGAGCGACAAGTTGGAGCCGAAGGAGCTGGCGCAAGTCATCACGCACTTACCGCCCATCGACCAAGAAAATTTGGCCAAGATTCGCGGGGCGAAAATCGACCCGAAGCTGGCCGGCGCGAACGAGATCTACACCGTCGAAACCGGTTCGATTCCCGAAGATACCAAGGGGATGACGTACCTCCTCCGGTTGCCACCGGAATACAATCCGGGGCGTTCCTACCCGGTGGTGATCGGTCTCAACGACCCGCGCTTATCCCCCGAGAAAATGTGCGGCGCACTCGCCGGCGACGCCGCACGCAACGGTTACATCTTGGCCGTGCCGCTCTGGTGCTCTCAGTTCGGCGATCAGAAATTCGACTACTCGGGGAAAGATCATTGGCTGGTCACCGCGACCATCCGCGATTTGTCGCGGAAGTTCCAAATCGACCAAGACAAGGTCTTCGCGTTCGGTTTCGGACAAGGGGCGAATTTCTCGCTCGACTTGGCCATGAGCCGGCCGGACATCTTCGCGGGCGTCGTCAGCATGGGGCCGACACCCGTGCAGCAGTTTTACCAAGACTACTGGCGGAACTCGCAGAAGATGCCGCTGTACTGCGTCACGGGGGAGACCGCCGGGTCGTCGTACGACAGCCTCCGCAAGCTGTACGAGAACTGGTTGCCACGGGGTTATCCTTCCATCATGGCACTTTACAAAGGGCGCGGCATCGAATGGTATCAGAACGAAGTTCCGGTGATCTTCGAGTGGATGAATCGGAAAACGCGAGTGCGGGGCGTGGCGTCGCTCCGCCTCAATGCCGCCACCTTCGACCCGTGGCACACGTTCCGCGAAACCGACAACCGCTTCTACTGGATCGGCACCGATGCCATCAACGCGGGTAACAAGCTCAAAGACCCCGAGCGCCCCGACAAACCGCCGGTCTCGGCCCAGTTCCGCGGCGACATCCGCAAGGGCAACGAAATCGTGGTCGATGAAGTCCGAGGAATCCGGAAGATCACGATCTGGCTGGAACGCGACATGATCGATTGGACGGTGCCTCTGAAGTTGAACATCCCGTCGGCGCCCGTGGTGAGAAAGCCGGTAATCATGGTGCCGGACTTGCAGATCCTGTTCGAGGAACTGTACCGCACCGGGGATCGCAAGATGCTCTTCTTCGGCAAGATTGAGATCCCCGTATCTGGGTAATGCTGGTTTCCCAGGGTGCGCCGAAACAGCGACCCTGGGATGTGGAATGAAACCTCTATCGGGGTAAAAAATGGTGACAATTACGGTTCGCCGAACAAGCCGATGAATCCCTGTCGCAGTTCACGCAACAGCGGCAGGAGTTTTTTGGAGGCGAGCTGTTCCGCCAGCACGAAATGCAATTTCACGACCGCGCAGCCTTCTTGCCGGTCGGCTTCCACCGTGGCCAACGCACCGACGCCTTCGAACCGGGCAGCGTTGAAGGCACCCGGTTTGGCGACGAGCCAGACTTCGAGTGACGCCACTTCTTTCGTCTTGATCCTCACCCAGAAGCGGCTGATGTCCGGCAGCCGCACGGTGATGGCATCGCGGACGTCGTGCTTCAGTTCGGCCGTTGGCTCCACATCGTGCAGAAGTTGGAGGAGCTTCGGTAGCAACGCCCGATCCCATTTCGGCTTCTTGCCGGGCGGAAAGCCTTTGTCGCCAACGTGCCATTGCTCGCCGTTGATTTTCCAAGGCATCGCTGCATCCACCGCCGAGGCTCCGTCGGTCTTGGCAGTCGCCGCGAGGAACGAATCGGCCGCCTGTTTCAAAAATTCTCGAAACGATGGCACTTGAACCTCGGCCACTTTCACGATGGTCACAACGACTTCTTGCCACGGGCCACGCGGGTTCGAGACTTCCACGCGGTGATCGCGGGCGTACCCCTCGTGGCCGGGATAATCGCTGAGCGGTCGCAGGGCTAACTTCTCCACCAGGGTGGCCTGCTTGAAGGTGTTGCGGGCGACTCGGAAGACGAGTTTCAAGTACGCCTCGTGCCCGGTCATGGCGTGCAAGAACCAGCCGAGCGATTTCTTCGCGGCTGGGATTTCCACGATGCTGCGATGCTCCCAGACGGTATCGCTGAAGTTGCCGAGTTGCTCAATTCCCGTGATGACCTCGAGCAACGCGGCCCCGTCCCATTTGCAGGGTGAGCCTTTGGTGGTGATGCGATCCCGCGTGTGCCACTGGATCCCGTTCGCTTCCCAGGGCAACTTCTGATCCTTGCCGACGTCGTCGAGAGAGAGGTCGCCGAGCTTCTTGGCGAGCGCCTTCTTGGCATCGTATCGCTCGCGTTCGGCGAACGGCCCGGCTACCAGCGCCGGCTTCAAAGCGCGGCTCGTGTACAGCGGCAACTCGGGGTGGGCATCCGCGAATTGAACGACGGCTTCCGGAGTGCCACACGTAACCACTTCGCCACCGCCACTCCCGGCTTCCGGCCCCATATCGACGATCCAATCGGCCGTCTTGATGACGTCCAAATTGTGCTCGACCACGATCACCGTGTTGCCCAGATCGGTCAACCGGTGGAGCACGTTCAACAGCTTCTTAACGTCGTCGAAGTGCAGCCCGGTCGTCGGCTCGTCGAGCAGATAGAGCGTCTTGCCGGTGCTGGGCCGGGCGAGTTCCGCGGCGAGTTTGACCCGCTGCGCTTCGCCGCCACTCATGGTCGGTGCCGGCTGCCCGAGCTGCATGTAACCCAGGCCGACATCGGAGAGCGTTTGCAAAATCACCCGGATCTTGGGGATGTTGCCGAACAGTTCGAGCGCGTCATCGACGGGCAGATTCAACACGTCGCTGACGCTCTTGCCGCGGTACTGCACGGCCAGCGTTTCGGGGTTGTACCGTGTGCCATGGCAGGTGTCGCACTCGACCCAGACATCGGGGAGGAAATGCATCTCGATCTTCTTTTGGCCGTTGCCTTCGCACGCTTCGCACCGGCCGCCTTTCTGGTTGAAACTGAAGCGTCGCGGCGGATAGCCACGAACTTTCGATTCAGGCATCCGGCTGAACAGCTCGCGGATGAGGTCGAAGACACCGGTGTAGGTGGCCGGGTTGCTCGACGGGGAATTACCGAGCGGGTCTTGATCGACGCGAATGATTTTGTCGATGTTCTCGATGCCGGTGATGTCGTCGTGAGCCGCACCGGTGGTGCGGGCGCGATTCAACCGCCGCGCCAAGGTGTTGAAGAGCACCTCGTTGACGAGCGAACTTTTCCCGGAGCCACTCACCCCCGTGACGACGACGAACGCCCCGAGTGGAAGGTGGACATCGACGTTGCGCAGGTTGTGGTGCCGGGCGCCGAGCACGCTGAGGAAACTCTTGTGCGGGAACTGGAATGCTGCCCGGAGTTCGGCAACGGTGGCATCGGCGTGCTGCATGAATTTCTTCGGCTCGATGCGATGGATGCGGCGGTTCGTGGGTACCGCGATCGCGAGCTTGCCGGACAGGTACTGTCCCGTGAGCGACGCCTTCGATTTCAGCACCGCACTTGGGATTCCCTCGGCCGTGATTTCCCCACCATGCCGGCCGGCACCGGGGCCGAAGTCGAACAGGTAATCGGCGGAGGCGATCACTTCGCGGTCGTGTTCCACGAGCAGCAACGTGTTGCCGAGATCGCGGAGATGATGCAGCGCTTTCAGCAAGCGGGCGTTGTCACGCGGGTGCAGGCCGATGGTTGGTTCATCCAATACGTAAAGCACACCCGTCAGGCCGCTACCGATCTGCGAGGCCAGTCGAATCCGCTGCGCTTCGCCGCCGGACAGCGTCGGGCCGGGGCGATCCAGCGACAAATATTCCAAGCCGACGTCGACGAGGAACTTGACGCGGTTGATGATCTCCCGCAGCACTTCCCCGATGACTTTCTGCTCGGCGTCCGCCAACGTCACCGCTTCGAATTGTCGGAGCATGATGCCGATGGGGTGGGCGCAGACTTCGCGGATCGTCTGGTTCAAGTAGCGCGTGGCCGTAGCATCGGCCCGCAACCGCCCGCCGTGGCAGGCGACGCAGGGCACCTCGTCCACGACGTGGTCGAGCCGCGCCCGGTACTGGTAACTCACGCGGGACGCTTCGTCGATGGCGGGGAAGAGACCCTTGTATTGGAATTTCGGATTCGGGATTGCGGATTTGGGATTGTCGGAATCACCTTTCGCAGGCTTCTTCGATTTCTTAGATTTCGGATCCGAAATCCTCATTCCCAAATCCGAAATCAAAGTGATCCAGGCCTCGCCCGTCCCTTGGAGGATCGCCCGCTGGTGGATGGGATCGAGATCTTGGTACGGCGTGTCGAGGTCGAAGCCGACGTGGGCGGCGATACCGGCTGCGAACGGGAGCCACGGGCTGCTTGCGTCAGGGCGTGGCCAGGCGACGATGGCCCCCTGGCGGACGCTGAGCTTGGGGTTGCCGATGAGCAGGGCCACGCTGGCACCGCGCTGGACGCCCAAGCCTTCGCAAGTCGGGCACCACCCGAGCGGGCTGTTGAAGCTGTAGTTGTTCGGGGTGAGTTGCTCGTAGCTCCGCCCGCACTGGTCGCAGGCGAGATGCTGCGAGAACCGCTCCACTTTCCAGAGCGTTTCATCGCGGTCGAGATCGACGTAGGCGAGGTGCATGACCCCCAGGCCGAGGCTCAGGGCCTGCTCCACGGCGTCCGCGATGCGGGTGCGGGTGCCGGGCCGGACGACGTTGCGGTCCACGACGACTTCGATCTTGTGCTTCCGCTTGTGGTCGATTTCCGGCGGCTCGTCGACGCCGTACGACTTGCCATCGACGCGCATCCGCACGAAACCCGACCGGCGGATTTCCTCCCAGACGGTGTCGTATTTCTCCTGCCCCTTGCGCTCCAACGGCGCGAGGATGTACAGCTTGGTCCCCTCCGGGAGGCCCAAGATCTTCTCGACGATCTCGTCCTTCGTCTGGGTGCCGATGGGGATCTGGCAGTGCGGACAAAAGCGCTGGCCCACCCGCGTGAACAAGATGCGCAGGTAGTCGTAGACCTCGGTAATCGTGCCGACGGTGGAGCGTGGCGATTTACTCGTGGTCTTCTGTTCGATGGCGATGGCGGGCGATAATCCGGTGATGCTTTCGACGCGTGGCTTCTGCACCTGCCCGAGAAATTGCCGGGCGTAGCTCGACAAACTTTCGACGTACCGGCGCTGCCCCTCGGCGTAAATGGTGTCCATCGCCAGCGACGATTTGCCCGAGCCGCTCGGCCCGCAGAAGACGGTCATCTCGTTGCGGGGGATGCGGGCGTTCACATTTTTCAAGTTGTGCTGCGACGCCCCCTCGACTTCGAGGTGCGTCATCTCCACTTGGAGCGGAGCCGCGGTAGCCTTGCGAACTTTCCCCGCTTTGGCCTTGGCTTTCTTGGGGAACAGCACGGGCAACAGGGCCTGCCCCGTGTGCGACGCGGCCACTTTGGTCAACGCTTCCGGGGTTCCGCACGCCACGAGTTGCCCGCCGGTGCTGCCCCCTTCCGGCCCCATGTCGATGACCCAATCGGCGGTCTTGATGACGTCCAAATTGTGCTCGATCACGAGGACGGTGTTGCCCTGATCGACGAAGCCGTGGAGCACCTCGAGCAACTTGCGGATGTCCTCGAAGTGCAACCCGGTGGTCGGTTCGTCGAGGATGTACAGCGTCTTGCCGCTCCCCTTGCGGCAGAGTTCCTTGGCGAGTTTGACCCGCTGGGCTTCGCCCCCCGAGAGCGTCGGCGACGGCTGGCCGAGCTTGATGTAATCGAGGCCCACATCGTGGAGAGTTTGTAACATCGCGTGGACTTTGGGGACGTTCTCGAAGTGCGTCACCCCCTGGCCGACTTCCAATTCGAGCACGTCGTGGATGCTCTTGCCGCGGTACTTCACCTGGAGGGTTTCGTGGTTGAAGCGGCGCCCCTCGCAGATCGGGCAGGTCACCCAGACGTCGGCGAGGAAGTCCATTTCCAACTTGTTGGAGCCGTTGCCTTCGCACGCCTCGCAGCGGCCACCGGGGCGGTTGAAACTGAATCGCCCGGCGTTGTAGCCCCGCAGTTTGGCATCGCTCATGTTGGCGTAGAGCGTCCGAATCTCGTCCCAGACTTTGATGTAGGTCGCCGGGTTCGAACGGGGCGTCCGCCCGATCGGCGCTTGGTCGATGTCGATCAACTTGTCGATCGCGTCGAAACCCTCGATCCGTTCCACCCGGCTGCGGAGTTCGGAATTGGATGTCGGCAGCTCGGCATCACTTTCGCTGTCTTCCTCTTCCAATTCGAAATCCGAAATCCCAAATCCGCACTTGAGCACGTCGTTGATCAGCGAACTCTTGCCGCTGCCACTGACACCGGTGACGACAACGAATACGCCGAGGGGGATACTCACGTCCACATTTTTCAAGTTGTTGTGCTTGGCCCCGACGATTTTGATGGCCTTGTCGGAGACCGGTCGCCGCTTCTTCGGAATCGGGATCGTCTTCACACCGGTGAGGTACTGCCCCGTGGGGCTGTTCGGGTTGGCCAGCACCTCGCTCGGTAAACCCGCCGCGACGATTTCGCCGCCACGAACGCCCGGGCCAGGGCCGAAATCAACGAGGTAATCCGCGGCCCGCATCGTCTCTTCGTCATGCTCCACCACCAGCACCGTGTTGCCCATGTCGCGGAGGTGCAACAGGCTGGCGAGCAGTCTCTCGTTGTCGCGCGGGTGCAAGCCGATACTCGGTTCGTCGAGGATGTAGAGCACGCCGACTAGCCCCGAACCGATCTGCCCGGCGAGGCGGATGCGCTGGGCTTCGCCCCCCGAGAGGGTCGGGGCAGAACGATCCAGACTGAGGTAGTGCAAGCCGACGTTGAGCAGGAAGCCGAGCCGGGAGCGGATCTCTTTGAGCAGTTCCCCGGCGATGAATCGCTGAACGGCGGTCAACGTTTTTTCCATGGTGCCGAACCACGGCACGAGATCGCCGATGGGCATGTGGCCGACTTGCACAATGGTTTGATCCCCGACGCGCACGGCGCGGGCTTGCGGGTTGAGCCGCTCCCCCTGGCACGCGGTGCAGTTCTGCACTCGCATGTACTTTTCGAGCTGCATCCGCCGCGGGCCGGCGGTCGCTTTTTTGAACTGGCCGATGAGCTGAGGGATGATCCCTTCCCACTTGCCGCTATGTTTCCAGACCTTGCCGCCGCGCTGCTTCCACTCCCACACGATGTGCCGGTCGCCGGAACCCTGCAACCAGAGCCGCTGCTGCTCGGTCGGCATTTTGTTCCAGGGCATTTTGAGGTCGAGGCCGAGCGAGGTGGCCACGCCTTCGTAGATGTGCTTTTTCCAGCGGCCCATCCCTTTGACGGCCCCGACGAGGGGAATCGCACCGTCGCTCAGACTTTTGGTCGGTTCGGCGATGAGCAATTCGTGGGCGAAGCTGTGGACGCGGCCGAGGCCTTCGCACACGAGGCACATCCCCATCGGGCTGTTGAAGCTGAAGAGTTGCGGGGTCGGCGGCTCGAAGCTGATGCTGCAATGCGTGCAGGCGTAGTGGGCGGACAAGAGGATGTCGGAATATCGGATTTCGGATTTCGGTTTGCGTGTTTCCGACGCGATCTCTTGCTCCACCGAAATGATGACGTTCCCTTCCGCGAGGGCGAGCGCTTGCTCCACCGCTTCGGCCATCCGCACGCGTTGGGCGCCGTCGGTCGGTTTCAATTGCAGCCGGTCGATGACGATCTCGATAGAGTGCTTGATCTTTTTGTCGAGCCGGAGATCGTCGCTCATACGGACAATTTCGCCATCGACGCGGGCACGAACGTAGCCACGCTTCACCATGTCAGCGAAGAAATCTTTGAACTCTCCTTTTTGTCCACGCACCACGGGCGCAAGAATGCTGAACCGCGCTCCCTCTGGCAGCGCAGCAATCCGACCCAGGATCTGTTCTCGCGTTTGGGCGGCAATCGGCCGGCTGCAATTCGGGCAATGCCCCAGGCCGACGCGGGCGTACAACACCCGCAAATAGTCCGAAACCTCGGTGACGGTGCCGACGGTCGAGCGCGGGTTTCGTGCCGCACTTTTTTGTTGGATGCTGATCGCCGGCGACAAACCGCCGATATAGTCGACGTCGGGTTTGGGGAGTTGGCCAAGGAACTGCCGGGCGTAATTGGAGAGACTTTCGACGTACCGACGTTGTCCCTCGGCGTACAACGTGTCGAAGGCGAGCGAACTTTTGCCGGAACCGCTGACCCCGGTGAAAACGATCAATTTGTTCCGGGGAAGTTCTAAGTTGACGTTGCGAAGATTGTGTTCGCGGGCGCCGCGAACCTGAATGGTCGGGTTGTCCATGATGCTCGGCGAGCCTCTCCGACGAAATAAAACGAATCTGAGTACAATTGAATAGTACGGATCGGACAATCGCAGTAGCTGTCCCACCCGGAAATTTGATAGCTTATCAGACGCAACGACATTATTGGCCGGGTTTAACGTCCGACTTCCAGCGGTGGAATCGATTTGCGGGAAATCGGGAACTTTTGGGCATGAACCCGCGTCTCGGTGTGTAGAACGACGTGAATCCAGATGATCGACGCCTGATTTCGGAAGCACTGGCCGGCAAAACCGCTTCCTTCGGAGAGCTGGTGGTGCGGTATCAGGATCGGCTCTATCACGTGGCCAACCGGGTGATGGACAACCCCGACGATGCCCTGGATGTCGTTCAAGATGCTTTTGTGAATGCGTACCAGTCGCTGGCCAGCTTCAAAGGCGACGCCGAGTTCTTCACTTGGCTCTACCGGATCGCCTTCAACACGGCGATCAGTGCCAAGCGTCGGAAGCGAGCCGTGGTGAGCTTGGATGCCGGGGTTGGTAGAAACGGTGAGGCGGGTATCGACCCGGAAGATCGCTCGGCCGATGTGGCCCCCGATTCCGCACTGGAACGAACCGAAGACGAGCGGATGTTGGCGGCGGCGATCTTGAAACTCTCGGTCGAGCACCGGGCGGTGTTGCTCATGAAGGACATCGACGGTTTGAAATACGATGACATCGCGGAGTTGATGAAGGTGCCCATCGGCACGGTGCGGAGCCGATTGCACCGGGCGCGGCTCGAATTGCGGAACTTGCTCGATCCCGAATCCACCGGCAGTGAACAAGTGGTGGCCAGCCAGGATTAAGGACTCAGGTAACGGTCAGGACGAACGAACTCTATTACGAATTCAGACCCATGTTGAACGCCGACGAACTCGAATTGCTGACGGTCGCGGTCGACGGAGAACTCTCGTCGAGTCAATCGCTGGCCATCGGGCACCTGCTGAACTCGAAGCCTGAAGCAGCGACACTGTACCGTGCCTTGCAGGCCGATGCCCTCAAACTGCGCTTTTCGACGCAGCACCCCATTCCCGTGTCGCAACTCTCGGCGGTACTCGGCCGAATTCAGCCGATCATCCAAATCCGCCATCGGAAACAGGCGTCGAGCCGTCGGCCCTACTTTTTACCCTACGCTGTCGCCGCGTCGATCTTCTTCGCCATGTGCAGCCTTTCTTTCTGGCTATTCGTCTCCTCGGAACGCCGTGAACAAGACAAAGTGCAGCAGCGTCGTTTGCCGATCACCGGCCCGACATTGATCGCCCCGATCGCTGATTCCGTAGCGATTGCACCCGTTCAGAATCCTCCTCAAGAAAAGCCTCCGGTTGTGCAACCGGTGCCGAACAACGACGTGATCGTTCACCTGCCCAAGGAATTGGAACGGGCACCGACCCCGCGATCTGCCATTGGCGATGTCGTCGGCTCCGGGATCATCGAGAATCCGAAGCCGCTCGCGGAAATCCGCTTGCGGTTACCGTTCCTCACGGAAGCCATCGAGTTCGGTAGCCTCGACGTGCAAACGCGGTTGAAACAAGAACTCGCACTCGATCCGGCCTTCCGCCTCGATCTCTTCTCGAAGTTTCCAGCGTCCGCATTTGAGTTGCTGCAAACGGTGGCCAAGAAATCGGGAATTGCGGTGACCATTGATGCGAAAACCCAAGAGCTGTTGAACAACAAAATCCCGCTGACTGTGGCAATCTATCTCGAAGGCGTCTCGCCTTCGGAAATCGCCGAGTTACTGGCTGCCGTGGGCGAACAACTGCAACTGGCTCCGAAGCCACGATCGGTCGGCATGGCTCATCTTTTGCCAATCGGTGCGACCGAAATTCGAGATCTCAAAGAGACTCTTGGCATCGACCTCACACCGACTCGTCCCGGCCGTTCGGCGACCGGTGATCCGAAATCGGTTGCAGCCGATACACTTGGAAAAGTGACCAATGCCGTGAAAAAGACGGGCGAGAAATCCGGAATTGCCTTCGCCATCTTGCCGACGAACCTCCGCACGCCCCCAGCACAGTCGAAAGAGTTCAAAGCGTTTCTCGACAAGTACTCGGAACGGAAAACGGCAACGACTCCACTTCTCATTGTGCTTCGCACACAAGGTTGATCACGTACGTCACGCCAAGCGTGACTTACAATCCGTCCCATACCCATCAACATTTTTAATGTCAAAAATAGTTGACATCCAAGCCGCTTCCCATATCATTTCTCATGTCAAACATAATTGACTCCGTGTCTCGTTCATCGGACATCAATCCATCGGGAGAATGCGCGTGAATCTCTCATTTCAAGAGAAGAGTCTGTGGGTCGTATTTCTTGGCCTGATCGCGGCCTCGGGTTGGTACTGTTACACGGTCTCGGAATCGATAGTGCCGACGGAGTTGGCGGTCGACGTGATGCCTGACCAAGTGGCCCTGTTCATCGCTGCTGTCGTATTGCTCATCATCGTGCAGATTGTGGGACACATTGCGATTGCGGTTGGGGATCGTCGTTCCGAAATGGATGAACGGGATCGCCTGATCGGGCTGAAGGGGACGCGCAATGGGGCCTTCGTGCTGGCGACGGGTGCGTTCTTCGCACTCAGTGCAGCGATGATGACGAAGGGTAACTTCGTCAGTTCGCACGTGCTTCTGGGGTTTTGGGTGCTCGCCCAATTGACGGAAACCGGCTCGCAACTGTTTCTGTACCGGCGGGGGAGATGACCCATGCGCAAGGGTGAAGCACTCATTTCAAACAAGATCCGCGCCCTCCGTTTTCAACACGATGAGATGACGCAGCAAATGCTCGCCGACCGCGTCGGCGTCACTCGTCAAACGGTCAACGCCATCGAGGGGAACAAATACTCGCCGTCACTGGAAGTGGCATTCCGGATCGCGCGGGTCTTTTGTGTTCCCTTGGAGCAAGTGTTCCAATACGCGGGAAGTGGTGATCCGTGCGCTTGAGCCTCCGTTACCGATTGTTGATCCCGCTGCTGGTCCTGCTGATCGCCGATCTCGTGGCGACGGGCTGGGCCGCCTCGTTGGCGGCGACCCGCGAAGAACTCCGCATCGCCTATCAACTGCACGCCGTGGCGCGCACGTTGACGGAAACGCGGACGTTCCCGCTGACGGCGCGGGTGCTCGAGCAGATGAAAGGCCTGTCGGGTGCCGAGTTCGTGTTGAACAAAAGTGGCGGCGACCAAGTGACGACCTTCGGCGAACGGGTCGATCTGCTTCCCGAGCCGTCGGAACTGTTCACCTGGCACGGCGAAGAGTACCGGCTACTCCGTGTTCAGTTACCCGAGAATCACCCGAATCGCGGGGACGGGCTGGCCGTCTGCTACGCGGAATCGCTGCGGCGTTCCGCCGTCCGCGAAGCGATCCGTCCTCCGCTGTTTGTCGGCATCGCCTTCTTCCTGGTCGGCCTTTTACTGTACGTTTTTGGGTCAAAGATCGTCACGAGAATCCGAGGTTTGGAATCGCAAACGCGGGCCATCGCCGGCGGGGATTTCCACGCGACCGCCCCACTCGGTGCCGACGACGAACTGCGCGATCTCACGAATTCAATCCACAAAATGGCCGGGAAACTGGCAGCCTTTGAAGCGCAATCGAAGCAGACCGAACGCCTGCGCATCCTCGGGCAGTTCAGCGGTGGCTTGGCCCATCAACTTCGCAACGCCGCGGCCGGGGCGAAGCTCGCGGTGCAGTTGCATTTGCAGGAACAGGCTCCGACCGATCGTGAACCGCTCGACGTCGCCCTGCGTCAACTCGCCCGGATCGAAATGACCCTGAGCCAGTTCTTGGCACTCGGCAAACCGACGCTGGCGGCGAAGGCTGAACTCGATTTGGTCGAAGTCGTCGATGGGGCGGTCGCGTTGTTCCTGCCGCAGGCGAAGCATCTCGGAATCGAGCTGCGATGGTCGCGCGGGGCCGCCGTGCCATTCACCGGCGATTCCATTTCCCTCGGGCATCTCTTCGTCAACCTGATCGGGAATGCGATGGATGCGGCCGGGCCGAAGGGAATGGTGGAGGTGCGCTGCGTCGGGCGAACGGTGGAGGTGATCGACAGTGGTGCCGGGCCACCCGCGGAGATCGCCGGGCGACTGTTCGAGACGTTCGTGACGGGGAAAGTCGAGGGGATCGGTCTCGGGTTGACCGTGGCGAAGCAAGCGGTCGAAGCGAACGGCGGTTCCATCGAATGGTTCCGCCGCGATGGGCAGACGGTGTTCCGGGTGGAGCTGTAGAGCGTGACTTTGTTACTCCCTCGATACCCCTTCGGAGTACAGGAAATTGTCTCTTCAATCTTTCCAAGCCAAAATCGGTTACTTCGTCGGGATGACTTTCACGGTCACTTTCTTATCTTTGCGGAGCACGATCACGTCGACTTCGGTGCCGATTTTCTGGCCGGACATCGCCGCCATATAGGTTTCGATATTCTTCACGGGCAGCCCACCGATGCTCACAATCACATCGTCTTCTTTGATCCCGGCTTTTTCGGCCGCGCCACCTTCGGTGACGCCACCCACCAAAACTCCTCCATCGATTTCGCCATAGTTTCCAGGCATGATTCCGATCCGTGGGCCACCTCGACCGGCGGAGGAACGCGGGGTCGTGTCGGTCGGATCTTCGCCGCCACCTTTGGTCTTCAAGTACGCGACGGTCTCTTCCGTGGTGGTGTAATAGTCCGCGAACACCTGGACGAAATCGGCCACTTTCTTCAAACCCGCGATGTTGATTTTGTCCGGCGTATCGGTCGGCTTGTGATAATCCTTGTGGGTGCCGGTGAAGAAGAACAGCACGGGGATTTTCTTGGCGTAGAACGACGAGTGATCGCTCGGCCCGGTGCCGCCGGCGATCTTGAACAGTTTGAAATCGAACGACTTGTTGGCATCGTCGACCAGTTTGTCGAGGCCGGCGGTGGTGCCGGTGCCGTAGACCACGAGGCGATCTTTCTTCGGGAGGCCATCGCCCATTTTCTGTTCGACGCCGACCATCCGGCCGATCATATCCATGTTGATCATGAATCGGGTTTTTTCCAGAGGGAACGGCGGCTCTTTGCAGTAGTGAATCGACCCGAATAGCCCCTGCTCTTCCCCGCTGAACGCGACGAACACGATGCGGCGGCCCTGGCGGTTCTTCATCTTGCCGTAGCGGCGGGCGAGTTCGAGCAACCCGGACGTACCGGAGCCGTTGTCGTCGGCCCCGAAGTGCGTCTTATCTTTGGCGTCTTTCGTGGCGAGCGATCCCGATTCGCCTCGGCCGAGGTGATCGTAGTGGGCGCCGAGCACGATAGTTTCATCGGCGAACGGGCCAGCCCCTTCGCACACCCCGACGACGTTCCGGGTGGGAAGCATGTCGCGGGTGATGGTCACTTCTGTCTCAGCGGTCACGCCTTGGCACGCGAAGCTGAACGGTTTCAAATCTATATCGATGGCCTCTTCGATCTCGGCGAGCGTTTTGTCCTTTTTGGCCTTCGTCAACTCATCAATGACCGTCCGTTTGACGTGGAACACCGGGCCATCAAAAAAGCTACCACTGGTGCGATCCGCTTCCATCAGCGGATCGCTTTTCGCGGCCGTACCACGATCGCTGACGAACAAAATTCCAACGGCTCCGTGGGCTATCGCGTTCTGGATCTTGCTGGTGAGCGAGGCGAGGGAATCGTCGCCGGTCTGCTCGAAGGGTGATTTTTTGTCGTCGGCTTTGGGTGTCCGGCGCAGAATCACCACGGTTTTACCTTTGACGTCCATCCCGGCATAGTCGTCGTATTTCGCTTCGGCGCTGGTGATGCCGTAGCCCACGAAGACCAATCCAGTCGACTTTTTGCCAGCACCGGATGCCCCGGTGGCGGTGAACTCGTCTTTGATTTTGAGTTCGGTTTCGACGTCGCCCGTTTTCAGAACCAGCGTGTTCGGCGTGCCGAGTTTCCCTCGCCCGGAGACTGTGAATTTCTGGAAATAGCCTTCCTTGAAAGCGGGTTTGAGGCCAGAATCCTGGAACGCCGTGGCAATGTAGTCACCGGCTTTGAGGATGCCTTGGGTCTTCAAGCCGCGGCCTTCGCACTCCTCGCCGGCGAGGAAATCGATGTCCTTCTTGATCCGCTCCAAAGACGGTTCGGGATTCGCCGCCGGGGCGAATGGGTGGGAAGCCAAAATGACGAACAAGCCGAGAACCCAAGCGCGCATGGGAAGACCTTTGGAATGCGAAACCGAGTAGCCCGCCATTTCGGGACATCTATTGTTCGATTATAATCGTCTTGTAGCTGGAGACGCGTCGGAAATCTCCGGACAATTGTTGCAACGACTTCGTTCGGCCTACGATAAACTCGTATTACCTAATTTTCGTTCGTCAGCCAATCGGCGAGGGATCTATGCCCATTCGAGTGACCTGTGAAGACTGCGGCCACAAGTTTTCAGCGCCGGAAAGCCGAGCGGGAAAAACCGTGGCCTGCGAAGAGTGCGACGAAACCGTCCGAGTGCCGCAAGCCAAAGCCGTCCCGGCACCCGTTGCGAAAGCGGCGGCGAAGGCGGTGCCGGTGGCGAAGGCCGTACCGGTGATCAAAGCGGTGAAGAAGAACATCGTCGTGGAAGATGACGAGGACGAAGCCCCACGCTATCGCAAGCAGCCTGTGAAGGCCGCGAAGAAGTCGAAGATGCCACTTCTGATCATGGCGGGAGTCGGCGCGGTTGTACTCCTCGGTGCCGGTTCGGTCGCCGCCTACTTCGCCCTGAAAAAGGACGATCCCAAGGTCGTAGCAGCAGCGTCCCCCGTGCCGACCGACGTCACACCACCGGCACCCGTTGTGAATCCGACGGTGCCAGAAATCAAGCCGAACCCGCCGGTGAAACCGGAGACGCAGGCGTCGACGGCGACGAAACCACCCGAAACCAAACCGGTCGAAGTCAAGCCGCCCGAAACGAAACCGGTCAAGCCCATCGAGCCGAAACCGGTCGATGTGAAACCGATGACGCGGAGGGATACCCCGGACGCAGCGACCTTCGACAAAATGACGCGCGCCACGGTCTACATCGAAATCGAAGATCAACGCGGTGGCGGCAGTTCCGGTACCGGCTGGTTCGGACTGGACAACAATTTGATTGTAACCAACGCCCACGTGCTGGGAATGAAGGCTCCCGGCAGCAAAGAACCCAAAAAGATCACCATCTTTGTCGACCCCGGCGAGAAGGGTAAGCAGCAGAAGTTCGAGGGGGCCAAGGTCAAACTCCTCGCGGTCGACCGTGACATGGATTTGGCGTTGCTTGAAATCATCAACGAATCGAACCTTCCAAAGCCGCTAAAAACTCGTCCGTCGGAAGAGCTGGAACGTTTGGAGAAACTGACGGTGCTCGGCTACCCCGGTGGCCGGCGGATCGCCGAACGTAATCGCAGTGAAGATCCACCGACGGTCACGATCAGCGAAACAAAAGTGCAGGCCTTGCGGAAAGACACTTTCGGCGACCTGTACTCGGTGCAGGTTCAAGGCGGTCTCGTCCACGGGAATTCGGGTGGGCCGATCTGCGATGGCGATGGTGCCGTCGTGGCGGTGGCCGTGCGGGTGGACTTGGACAGCGAAGGACGGTTCACGAATATCGCCTACGGCGTGCCGACGGAATATGTTCGGGGTTTGATTGCCGGCCGGATCGCCAATGTGGAGTATGGTGCCGCGTTCCTGCAAGACGGGAAGACGCACGTGCCCGTCAAAGTGAATTGCCTCGACCCGCGCAAGCAGCTCAAAGAAATCGGGATGGCCTGTTGGCTGGGTGATGCTGGCGACTCGGTGCGTTCTCCCGGCGACGAACGCTTGGTGAAGCCGGATGACTCCAATCTGCTCGAAGTGAAAATGACCTACGATCCCGAAAAGCAAGTGGCCACGGGGGAACTGGTTTACCCGGCGCAAGAAGCGGGCAAATCTTATTTTAGCCAACCGTACTTTTCGAGTACCTCGGTTCCGAAGCGTTGGATGGCGGGCAACTTGGTCAAACTGTCGGGGCCGGCGTACGAACGCAAAGCGACCGACCTCACAGCTCGGTTCAAAATCGGCAGCAAACGCCCGATCACGGTCGTCCGCGTCAGCGATCTCCAGCAGCTCGAAGACGGGGAGGGTGCTGAAAAAGAGACGAAGCTGCTGTTGCAGCAGACGCTCAAGTTGACCGAAGAACTCGGGAAGCCCGCCGACGCATCGACGCTGGCAAAAGTACTCTACCGGTTCGACTCGATGGATTTGAAGATCAAACGCGGCAACAAAGAGATTCCCGCGCCAAAAGAGATCATCGAATTCATCAACGCCGGCATCAAACTCGTGACCGCGACGGGGACGTTCCTCCGCAACGGCGAAATCACGAAGATGCTCGTGCAGACGTTCAACATCCCGGATAGTTCTCCGCTGAAACAACTCTACATGAGCCAAGGCCAAGAGTTGATCGAAACGCTCCACGAAGGCTCCATTGGATTACCGAATAAAAAAATGAATTCGGGCGACACTTGGAAAGTGACCAAGTATTTACGCTTCGCGTTTCAAAGTGGCGAAGTGGACAGGCTGGAAAATCGAACCAAGGTCAAAGTCAAAGAGTACGCGTTCCAAGAAGAGATCACCTACACCTACCTCGGTATCCGGGAACGCTTGGGCCGACGCGAAGCCGTGGTAAGCGTCGAAGGGAATATCAGTCCGATGGGCGGTGCGGCTGCGGGCAGCGCGTCCGGCACCGTCAAAGGAATGGTTCTCATCGAAGAGGACACGGGGATGATCGTCGAATCGGACATCAAGCGACAGTTCGAGATCGACTCCTCCGAGAAAGGCGTGAAGAAGCGTCTCTCGGGGATCGACGAGTTCAAGATCACCCGTGGGCCGAGCGGGAATTGAACCCGAGTTCGATCTTGGAAACGTGGGCCATTCGGCCCGCGTTTTTTCATTTGCCGAAGTGCTTGCGACCGTCGTCGCGGACGAGGACGAGAATTCCCCAGAGGCCGGCCACCGTCCCGGGGAAACAGCAGGCGTGATTGAGGTTCAAAATGGCCGCGACACAGGCCGCGAGTGCGAACCAGTACCCTTTGCCGCGCAGAATCAGAAATCCGCCCACGGCCACGAAGAGACTGACCCCGGTAAAAATCAGGTTGATGCGAACCACTTCCGGTGCCCACGCCTGGGCGAGTGCTTCTTCGCCGCGCAGGATTTCACCCGTGGCCGCAGCTTGCCCCGCCAGGGCCGCGAACAGGTCGATCGGTGTCGCCTCTTCATCGGGCTTGGCTTTCTTCGACGCCTTCGGCCCGGTCATTTCGTCCAGGTTGCGGAGATCCCCGACTTGCCGGCGCGCTTGCTCCAAGGCCGCTCCCGGCCGCGTGGCCGCATCGGCGGCGATGTAACCGTTGGTGAACACGCCGGCGGTGCCCAAGATCAACATCGACACGGCGGGAACCAACAGCATCCGGGGCAACCGTGGCCCGGCCCGCAAGACCCGAGGCGGGCCGGGTTGGCCATCGGCACCGAGTTCGATGCCAATGGACGTTCGGCAATGCGGGCAAGAAATCGGTTGGCCGATGGCGGCGAGCGGGAGCCGCAGCGATTTTCCACACGGCGCATGCGGACAAGTGATGACGATATTTGACATAGAATTTGGCTACGGAATTGACTCGGAACGGCGAGCCGGTGGACGGAACTCGGATCGGAACCATCAGGACATGACCAATAGTCCGAGGATGAAGTGCAATCCCGTCACCGGCCAAAGCAGGCGGCTCCGCTGGAAAATATACCCCCAAAAAACGGCGATCGAAGCGGTGGCGAGCATGAACCCGTACATCGGGAAGTGCGACAGCCCGAATAAAAATGCCGTGACCCAAACGGCGACGTGTCGATGGCCCGCGACCGATCCGGCGGACAACCGCTCGATGCCCCGCATGACGATGGAGAAAAAGAGAAAATCTTGTGCGAAGCACCAGAACAAATACGGGATCGGGTGCGGGACGATCGGCGTGCGGATGAAGCATTTGACCATCGCGATCGGGACGAGCGAACCGACGAACAGCAAGCCGGTGTTGAAGAGTCCGCGCGCCAAATCATCGTGGTGCTGACCACCCCAAACGAATCCCCACCACTTTGCGGCGCCGTCGAACCGGGTCGCACCGTAGACCGCGTAAGCCGTCACCGCACAGCACGCGATGGCAATGGCGACGACGAACCACGGGCTGGAAAGCGGGACGAACACCACGACCGCAAATAACCCGATCAGGCCAACCGTCAATTCCGCTGCGGCGCGAGCGCGCGATGGTGTTGGCACGCGCCGCCGCTTCTTCCGGGATGGCTTCGTTGGCGAGTCGCTGTGAAGAGGATCCGATCCCAAGCGAACCTTCACTTGAAGCTCTTCAAAAACTCCTCGAACCCTTTCTTGTGCTTTTCGATGGTGGCCGCGGGGCCGACGACGATCATGGAAACCACTTCGCTATCTTTGGCTTCGAAGATCACATAAAGCTGGCGGTAGCCTTCCTTCTTGGTGACTTTCGAGTTGGGATCGAACGGGGCCGACTTGGACAGGAAAGTCCCCGACAGGTCTTGGTACTTGCCGTCGAAGGTGCCGACCGTCACCTTGTCGAGTTTGACCGCGTCTTCCTTCTTCACGCCTTCGGCGATTTCGAACTTCGCTTCTTGGCGCTTCAAATTGGCGTCGACGCCACCGCCGCCCGGCGAGATGAACACGGACATCTCGGCGTCGTCTTTGTCCTTCTCGGCCTTCGGCAGTTTGAACTGGGCCAGCCGCATTTTGTTTGACGGGGTTTCTTCTTTCCAATCGGCGGGAGTCGTACCGGACAATCCGGCGAGTTTGACGACGGTGCCTTTGTCGTCCGCGGCCAACGCGAACCCGCCGAACGCCGCCACCAACAGACTGAGTCCCAAGCGAAGCATGATGATTCCTCCGAATCCGAGTGAATGGAACGGGGATATTCTAGCGGGCCTCCGGTCAGATCGGGTACTCGTTGTAGATTTGCTCGAAGCGGGAAGCCGCGGCGACGAAGGCATTCAAGATCGCGGGATCGAAGCGACCGACGCACTCGTGAGTCAACACGCGGACGGCGCGGGAGTGGGTGACGGCCGGGCGATACGGCCGCCGGGAACGGAGGCTATCGTAGATGGATGCAATCGACACCAGACGGGCCGACAACGGGATGTCCGAGTCTCCCAATCGCTCGGGGTAGCCAGTGCCATCCCAGCGTTCGTGGTGCGACCGCGACATCTCGGCGGCGAGCGAAATGCACCCGGTTTCACTCGGGAACTTCTCCGCGAGGCCCATCAAGATCTCTCCCCCGGCGGTCGGGTGCGTCTGTAGCACTTGGCGTTCGTCGGGGTCGAGTTTGCCGGGTTTCAACGGAAGCCCACCGGGGATGACGAGCAAGCCGATGTCGAAGAGGGCCGCCGAGGCCGCGAGCATGTTCACGTAAGAAGGATCTTTCAGCCGGGTGTACTCGCCGTTGGTTTCGACACTTTGGCACATGGCCCGGATATACCGGGCAATCCGCGAGCGGTAGCCCGGTGCCAGGAACCCGGCTTCCACCACCAGCCGCGAGATCGTCACCGTCATCAAGTCCCATGGGTTCGCGGCCGGAATCACGCTGGCCGATGGTGCGGTCCGCTGCAAACCGTTGGCCCCGATCCGCATCGTTTCCGTGGTGGTGTAGCGGCGAATATTCACGGTTTCGCGGCGATTCATGAGTGCCCGGACACGGGAGCGCAGTTCCGTCGGCGTGAACGGCTTGGTCATGAAGTCGTCGGCCCCGACGGCCACGAGTCCACCCAACGCTGCCACGGGCAGACTCCCGGATGCCACGAGGATCATCATCGGGTGGTCGGAGTGCAACCGCCGCGCCGTGGAGATGAGATCCTGGGCCGAGCAGCCGACCGGGGTGGCATCCAGCACGATGAGGTCATACGGTTTGAGTTCGAGTGCCTTCAACGCATCGGAACCACTCTTCACCGCTTGGACGGCGAACTCGCCTTCGAGCAGAGTCGAGACGAACCCGCGCGACATGTCATCGCCGTCGACGACCAGCACTTGAACCTGTTTAGTGACTCCCGTTTCGAGTACCTGCGACGACGGGGCGACCCAGCGTGTGAATGGTTGCAGCGCCGTCGATACCGAGGCGGCCGTGGGGTAGCGTTTGTCGGGATCGACCTGCAACAGCAGGTGGATCAACTCGGCGACATCGGCGGGCAATTCGGGACGGGCCACGCGGACATCCGGCGGAGCGGCCGTGAGCCGGCGGCTGAGATCGGAAAGCGGGTTGCCCGTCTCC
>JANXWE010000021.1 GCA_025351325.1 Fimbriiglobus sp. | reverse complement strand
GTCCGGCCCCCAATACAGCGAGATGTAGTTGTTGCCCTCGAAGCCGGGAGCGCGAACGCCGTAAAGACAGAGCCGCTCGATTGTCTCGACACCGCTTTCGACAAGAGCTTCCGCAACCTCGTTTAGGCCGTCAAAGGCGTGGTAATCGTCCGCGTCTCCCAGCCGCATCCAGATCACCTCGATGCCGTTGGCCTCGCCGACCAGCCCGACTTCCGGTCCCATGCTTTTTCTCACCATCGTTGATTTCTTCATGGCTCTACCCGCTGAAGGAAAAGGCGTCTCGGAAACCGTGGAAGGCGATGACATGACCACCGACATCAGGCGGCAATCGGTGCGAAAACGCCCAACTTCTGGACCCAGCGCCGGGCCTGGGCCATGTTCTCAAATGCTGCGTGCAGTTGCCCATCTCGAAGGACATCGACGGCCAGCAACCGATTATCGAGCAAGGCCACTGGTTCGGCCTTGAAGCGGATCTCAAGGGTGCCGAAGTGGTACGCAGGATGTTTCCAAAGCACCCGACCGCCGGCACTCTGGCGGATGCGGACGATGCAGTGGTCAAGAAGTGCGCCACCACCCAAACTGCGTCGATTGGCGATCAGCAGCGGCACTTTAATCGGTCCCATCGACCGACCGACACAGCCGTTGCTCTCAAACTCTTCGAGCCAGTCCAGACCAATTCTGTCGCCGTCCGTGTGGCCGAGGCTGATGTGCAGCCGGGTTCGGTTCAGTCGGGCGTTTTCAAGCACCCGCACAATCTCATCCGGCGTGCGAACGTCGTAGCTCGTTCCGTTGACCACTTTGTAAGTTTTCATGTCTCTACACGCCGCCGAGTCAGCCGTCTCGGAATCAGTGCGTGGCGGAATGTGCGGATCAAACTCGATCCCGCTCTACGACCGTCACCAGGGCCGCACGGATGGCCTTCTCCACCTCGGCCTTCTTGCCAACCCACAAATCCCCTTCTCGTCCTCGCAGTTCGTCTCTGAGTAGACGGCGAACGACCCCAACGCGGTGATCTTGCCGTCCACGTCCGAGGCCGTGCTGTAGGGGCAGTGCATGCCGCTGTTGAGCGTGATCGTGAACGTCTTGTCGTCGTGATCCTCAAGCTCGACTTCGATCTCGCCCGAGCCGTCCGTCAATTCGACCAGCACCTTGCGGCTTCCATTGCGCCGCTCGAAATGACAGCTAACTCTTTTCAATGCAGCATTTCTTGAATTTCATTCCGCTACCACAGCGACACGGATCATTGCGCCCTAGCCTGCGTGCAGACATGGGCGCGGCGGGGGCCAAGTCGTATTGAATCCGCCCGTCATCCTTCCTTCTGGAGCTTCGCTCCAGCGATTCTTGCATTGCAATCAGTTGATGAACCAGAGGATCGTCGGTCAGCAGTTTGCGAATGTTTGGGAACATCGCTTTGCCATCCCACGCCTCGTTAGTGCGGACAAAGAGAATGCGTTCTTCGCCGTCTGTTTTGGCAGTAACATCAACGAGGCAGCCATCTTTCTGCCAAACAGTGTGCCATTCGCCTTCAATCATGGCCTTGCCAAATCATCCTACCGTAAACGATTTCGCCGCCCGCTTCACCGACCTTCTTTTTCACGTTCGGGTAGCAGTAGCCTGCCTTGCCCTCGGGCCGGACGACGACATACTCAGGAGTGGCAGCCGAAAAAGTGGCGCAAAACGTCGTGACCAACTGAGTGATTTCGGGGGGCGTAGTTCCCATCAAGTCGCGCAACATTTGCTGGTTCCTTTACCGTTTCGATTGCGCCGCTCATTTCGAGCGGCGTCCTTCAAAACACGCCCGTCGAGTGACCGTCTCGGAAATCGTGTATTGCGAGCGTAACTGACGGCCCAATCATGATTGCCAACAAGTGAACGAAATGGTCTACGACTCACCATGCAGCCCCAGGTCTGTTCACTTTCCAGGGTTGCGAGTCGAAGTGTGCCTTGTACGGCATTGGTCGCTCTCGGTGAGGATCAAAGAGAACGGCAAACCCTACCCGCCGTGGGGTGGGCCGTCTCGAAAACGTCATGGCTGCACATGGGGAGCGTTTCTGATTGCTCTTACAGCGGCCCGGCGCGATTCATGAACGCGATGCAAGGCTCGCTTGATCGGTTTCAGGCGGTAGCCGATCCGAGTCAACTCGGTGATCAGATCTCTTGCTTCATCAACGCTG
>JANXWE010000049.1 GCA_025351325.1 Fimbriiglobus sp. | reverse complement strand
CAGAAACGAGCATGATTTTTCTCCGAGCGAAACAAGGTGACGCACCTACAATTCACTATAGCTGCGTAAGATTCAGAAATTATGAGAGAAACGGCGGGGGTTCGGGCAGGATCGACATTGTAGTATTGTGGAAGGTTTTTTGTAGGTCGCCGCCAATGAATCGATCCTTCGCAGCGGCGTCGAGGGCCTCGTAGTTGACCCGACGCCGATCCAGCGCCCGGAGGAGATTCAGAATCCACGGCTGCAACAGGATGCTGATGCGCGGGAGGGTGGCGGCTAGGTCCGGCATCGCCCCCGCCAAGCGGACGACGTGCCGGTCGAATCAGAGAGCGTATTCTGTGGGATCGAGCGAGCGGTCGATGCCCCACATCGTGTCCATCGCGCGGAGTTCCTTGTCGCTGGGGAACCGCGTCATCTGATCGTGGTGCTTCTCGAAATCGGGGATCGCGTCGTGGTGGTGCCCGTCGTCGGGGCGTTTCTTCTGGGTGGCCATCAGTGTCCACCGTCGGTGTGGTGGGTGAAGCCCGTCGGGGCCGGGGCGTCGCCGCTCCGACCGGCCCCGCAATCCGCTACAGGATCATGATCTTCCCGGTCATCGAAGAGCCGTGGATGCCGCACTGGTAGTTGATCTCCCCCATCCCGCTCATCCCGGTCACGGTCACCACTCGCTGCTGGCCCTGGGGGACGGCCTGGGCGAACTGCTTCGGGTCGCCACCCAGATCCTTGGTCGCCGACACCTGGGTGGCCATGTTGGTGGACACGGTCTCCACGGTGTGCGGGAACCCCTGAAAATCGAACGTCACCTGCGTGCCGGACGCGACGGCGAGTATGGCCGGGGTGAAGGCGTTGTTCACCACCGTGACCGTCTTGGCCGCCGGTGTCGTCATCCCCCCGTGGTCGCACGGCACGCCGACGGGCAGCCGCCCGGCGATCTCTCCGCCCTGGACGATGAGCAGCGACCCCATCATCCCCATCATCATGTGGTCGAGCACGTGGCAGTGCATGTGCCACTCGCCGAGCGAGTCGTCCGGTCCGGGGCCACCCGCCCGCATGAAGCTGCCGGACTTCCCGTCGATGGTGAACACGAACGAGTTGGCCGGACCGAACACCCGCGTGTCCTCGAACTGCGACACCGGCTGCATCTGCGGGCTGCCCTGGATCGCCCCCGGCGTGTTCCCCTGTGGCCCCGGTATGGTCCACCGGTGGCCGTGCAGGTGGAACGTGTGGATACCGCTCCCGCTGTTCCCCATGCCCACCACACCGAACCGCATCCGTGTTTCCCGCCCGGCGATCATCGTCGGCGTGTTGCCCAGGTACGTGCGGCCGTTGATCATCATCGACGACACCCCGTTGAGGGTGTGGAACAGTTGCAGATACAGGGCCTTGGCCGGCGGCGGTTCGTAGTGCCGTAGGCACAGCCGGGAGATGAACTGGAACTTGTCGTCCAACTCGAACAGGTGGTCGCCCTGCCGTATCAGGCGTTCCAGGAGCGGCCGCGCGGGGTCGGCCTTCGGGGTCGCCGGGGCAGGTGCGACGGAACCGGCCGGCGCGTGACCGTGGTCGTGGCCGGGCACGTCGGAGTGGTGTAGCCCCAGCCCTTCGAGGTCGTGCAACGGCACGGGTACCTTGGGACCGGGGAACGGGAAGCACCGGAAGTTCACCGGGCTGCCGTTCGGCGAGCCGGCCGGCAGGAAGGCCGGGTCCAGCTTACTCGGGTCGGCCAGGTCGCCCGCCCGGATGTCCACCTCCTGCTCATGGTCGTCCGTGTTGTGGATGACGATGATCCCGATGGCCCCCAGTTCCACGTTCTCCATGTCGCAGATGGAGTGATCGTGGTACAGCCAGACGCCGGAGGTCGACGCCCAGCCGATGGTGTTCCAGTGGTACACGAACGTGCCGCCGGGCGGCACCCGGTCGCCCTTCTTGAACAGGCCGGTAAACCCCGGCACGGCGGCCCAGGCGGCGGCCTCCGGGTCCGGTGCGGCCGGTACCGGTTGCGTCGGGTCGGGGGGCGTGAGCGGGTATGCCCCGTCCGACGTGGCCTTGAACACGAACCCGTGCGGGTGCAGGCTGTGAACCCGCTGCTCTAGGTGGACATCCGCCGCGTCTCGGCGGTCCAGGTTGCGGAAGTGGACGACCACCGAGTCGCCGACGTTGCACTCGATGACCGGACCGGGGATTGTGCCCATGGTGCCGCGGTCGGTTGGATCCACCTCGTTCAAGTCCCACGGGTTCACTTTCCGGTCGTCCGCCATCGTCCAGGCGTCGCTCTGGTCCTGCTTCGCGGGCGGCTTATACCGCCGGAGGATGAGCGCGTCCTTGACGTTCCCGCCGGAGTCCCGGAGCGGGTTGTACATCGTCCGCGTGTTCGTGCCAGGTATGCCCCCCGGCATCTTCAAAGCCACATCAACGGGATCCTTCCCGGTGATCGTCGAATGTTTCATGTCGTGGCCGGTCATCCGGTCGATATTATGGGGCGAGGCGTCCCACTGACGGTTTTCCAACTGGATCCAGTAGTGGATTTCATTCATAGCAAATCCCTTTCAATTACTGAGATTCCGACTACGTTTTGACTACCCAGGTTGAAGGGTGCGTGTAATCGCGTCCTTCTTCGCCAAACGACCCAGCTCAGCAGCACCACCGCACACAGCGCCGATGAACTCCCCCAGAAACGAATCATGCCCCGCCGTCGGCTGCGGCGACTGATCCCGTGTGCCTTGCCGACACCCGGCGGCGACCGGCCCACACGACCGAGCTGCCGATAGCGAGCAGCCCGACGCTGGCCACCCACAGATCGTACCCGACCCGGAGCATCAGCCATAGCCCCTGCCGGTGCCACTCGACGGACCATTGGGCAACCGAGCCCACGGCCAGGAACCCGCATACGGCTGCTGCCCCCGGCCGGCGACAGATCAAGAAGACGACCCCGGCCCAGACGAGCGGGTTGGCCAGCCACCCGAGCGGGTAGTCCATCCAGCCGGTGAGGACGCAGTTGAACCCGTAGATGGCGGCCAAGTCGAACGGCCCCGCGCTCAGCCCCGCGCGGACGACCACCGAGCAGCACGCCCACAAATACACCCCGGCCACAGCGGCGGCGACAGCCAGTTCGGGCAAACGACGCGGCACTCGGAAGTCCTCCGTCGCCGAATGAGGCGTTCCGCGGAATCGGGTTCGGAGTGTCCGGACCTCTTTCGATTCCGTCTATTTCCCCGCTCAGTCGCGGCGGGGCATTGCGGAGCTTGAAGTCCCAGAAACCTATCGCGCCCCACCGTCTGCTGCAACGGTTAATTCGGCCTGGAAACCTTGATTGCCACCGCTACCGGTACTGCTCCCGCGGTCGCTCAGAACCGCGGCCGAGAGAATGCGGCGCCATTCTGGATCAGAACGACAAAAGCGAGGATGCCGTACAGGATCTCGGTTGCTCCGAAGGCGGCAATCCCGGCCGCATCCTGCTTGTAGGCGATGAGAGAAACCAAGCCGCCCACCATCACGGAAAGTACGGCTATGATGAATGCCAAGACGCGGCCCCACTGCTCGCGCCACAGTATCCCCAAACCCGCCAACATCCCTGCGAGACCCACCAACAGGACAACGACGCCGATTACGATCATCAAGCCCGCCAGGATCCACAAGGCCGGCCACAAGGCCGGAGCGAGTCCCCCCGCGGGATCATCCGGCCGCAAGTTCGGTAGTGTCTCAGTTTGAAATTCAGAATCCGCCCGGCCCACTTGCCCCCGGCCCGCGTTTCGGGTAGCGTCAGAGTATGGCAAAGACACCGAAGAAGAAGCCGAAGCTCCGCGAAGACGCCAACGCGCTCGCGTTCCGCATCGTCGCAGAAGCCACGGGGCAAGCTCCGAAGACGCCCGATCCGGACGCTGGCAAGGACGCGGCTGCGGTGGCTCGGGGGAAGCTTGGCGGTGAAAAGGGCGGCGCCGCTAGAGCAAAGAGCCTGACGCCGCAACAACGCAAAGACATTGCGAAGAAAGCAGCTGCCAAGCGCTGGGGCAAATGAGCTAGAAGGCAACCGAGTTCTATAGGTAGCCCTTGAGATCAACAGCTGTTGGCAAGGATGCGAATTGCTTATCGGCCACATCCGTTAGACGAGCGACATTCTTTCTTCCAATCTCTTCTTGGCTTTCATAAATAACTACAGTATTGAACCTGTCGATCTTCTTTCTGTAGTGTTGGATGACGATAGTCGCCGAATCACACTTGGCTTCGTTATGAACCCCGAAGATGAAAAGCGGGACACGCGCCGATATCCTACAGTCCACCGGGTATACTTGCTTTGGGTCGAGCAGCTTGTCAGACCAGTTAAATTGATATTCGTTTTGCGCCGCCACCGCCTCTTTGATTGTCTTCTTAAACTCTTCAGCGAAAGAACTCTTCGGATTATGTTTATTCCAGAGAGCTACATCCGAGATTCGCAATATGGCTTGGGTGAAGCCATACAAGGCACTTCCGAAGTCGGCGTCAGTCACTGGTATTGAAAGGACGCCGCCAGTGTTAGAAAGGCCAAAGGATTGTATGGCCTGTTCAATGACCTTGCCGCGAGTGCCGGCCAAAATAGAATCATCATTGATTCTATAGGTTATCCGCATGAATGTCGATCCATCATCTGTAAATGACCATTTCGACCCGGTCTTCATCAGAATTGGGCAGAACCGATCCCCGTCGGGGAAAGCAAATGGCGTGAGCACTCGGTATCTATCCTTGCCCTGTTCAAACAGGGTAACAGAGCGGCATATCGCCTCTCGCAGTTTTGAGACTATCGTGTCGTTAGCTATATCCTTGGTCGGCATTGTTTATACCTCTTGGCCCTCGAACAGCCCGCCCTTCTCAACCGGCCTCAAGAACCCACACTGATCTACAAGCAAACCAATCGCTTCATTGATCGTCGAATACCTATCTGTTGCTTCTGCAAATTGGTCTTCGTCAAAACCACCTTCTTGATATCTCTGAGTGGCTTTGTGAATGTGGTACTCGAAGAGTATCTCATTCATCTCGATCTTGTTCGTATGGGCATGATCCTTCCCATTATAACGTCGCAGGCGGAAGGTGGTACCAGTATCTAGTCGCTTGTACGCGAGAATTGCAGAAAAACAGAACACATCAAGCTCCAGCCTTCTCAGGTAGACGACGAAATTGCTACCAGCACTTCCGGTCACCTCCAACTTGTTCCTAAGCTGCGCGTCTTTAGCCGTCTTCAAATTCAAGCAATCTTGCCAGTTGGCAGGTAGAACCTTTTCCTCCTCAATCAGTCTTTGTATTTCGGCGTCGGTAAGAATGCTCAACATGCGTCACCGCGAATGGGTTGGGGAAACCCGCATAGGTATACCGTCCGCTCTGGAAAAATCGACATAAAAGTTCGACAGCCCTTGTATGTCCGTCCGCTATCAAGCATAATGTCAGTATGAACAAGCTCACCACTTCCGGCCGTGTTGCCATCCTCCGGGCGCTTACCGAAGGGTGCTCGATGCGCTCGACTTCCCGCATGGTCGGGGTGTCGATCAACACGGTGACAAAGCTGCTCGTTGAGGCGGGCCGGGCGTGTGCGGAGTACCAGCACAACGCGCTGCGGAATCTCCCTTGCACAAAGCTCCAGCTTGACGAAATTTGGGCGTTCGTCGGCTGCAAAGACAAGAACATCCCCGACGCTCGGAAGGACGAAGCGGGCATCGGCAGCGTGTGGACTTGGACGGCAATCTGCGCCGACACGAAGCTCATCCCGTCGTGGCTTGTCGGTGCTCGCGACCTTGAACACGCCAAAGCGTTCGTGACCGATCTTGCCGGGCGACTGTCGGCGCGTCCGCAGATTACCACCGATGGGCTGAAAGCCTACGTTGAGGCGATGGAAACTGGCTTCGGCGGGGAAGTGGACTACGCGGTGCTTCACAAGGTCTACGGCGGGGCGAACACGGACGAATCCCGGTACAGCCCCGCCGCGTGTCTCGGATGCGATGCGAAGCCGGTTATCGGCAACCCTGATATGACG